>CAYJQD010000109.1:1820-2570 GCA_964372235.1 uncultured Methanosarcinales archaeon | reverse complement strand
CACTGCTACCACTACCGCTTCATCTTCATGCAATAATTGTGCCTTGCTTTTTCCAGCTAATATAACGCAATATTCACATTCCATCCTAATAAACTGAAGAGATTAGCAATATCGTCAAGACTTGCTCCGCCGCTTCTTGTTTTTGAAACTGTATTTTTGGAGGATTCAGAAAATTTTTTTGCAGAAGGTTCTTTCTTCTTTGTTTTTGGAACAGCTTTCACTGGTTTAACTAAAGGTATCTTCTTGCCGCTGACGCAGGTACACGGTTTCCTGCCGGATTTTTCTGCTTCTTCCCCCGATAGCGTGACTTTATTTTCAGGGGGAATGTTTTGCGCGAAAGCACATTTTTCCTTATGATATCTCTTCGCTGCCACGCTGGTGATGAAGACTTCCGACTCCCGTTCTTTCTGAGGAATTTTCTCTTTAACGAGCTCCGGTTCAGCTTTGGGCAGCTCTTTCTGCACTTCTTTTTTCACTCCGAGCAAAGCCAATAATTTTTTCTCTATCGCGAGCTTAACTTTCAGGGCCATCTCTTTTCCCACCAGACGTTCTTCTACCTGTAATATTCCGTCACCTGTTTTACGCGGGATCAGATGAATCATGAAATGCTGTGCTCTCTGCCCAGCCGCTGCACCATTGGCGATAAAAATAGTGGTTCCATCAGCTCGTACAACTTTCAAGAGAACCTGGGACAGATATTTGGTGACGACAGACAAATGTTTCAACACATTTTCTGGAACCTGCGGCATG
>CAYJQD010000109.1:0-1810 GCA_964372235.1 uncultured Methanosarcinales archaeon | reverse complement strand
GGCATGATCGCATAATGTTCCTTAGGCAGGAGCAGAACGTGGCCTTTTGCAGCAGGATTGATGTCCAAGACAGCTGCACAAAGCTTATCTTCATACACCTTCTTAGAGGGGATCTTCCCCGCAAGAATTTGACAAAAGATGCATTGCTGTCGTTGCAGCTCCTGCAGCTCTTCGGGACTCATATTTTTGAGCTTTTCTTCCCACTGCTTGCGCTGCTCTTCCGTTGGTTGCGGCATGGAACAAAAGAAGAGAATTTTCTTTATAAAGATATCTGCATAGGAAAATGGTTCACAAATTATAAAAAGAGTCCCAGGAAAAAAAGATCTATGCCATTGATTCAAGTGCCGGAAATAAACTTACGCGTGATGTCTTTAAACATGCAGTTTGGCGCTGGCCCGGAATCAAAGGAAGGAAAATTCTTACTCCATATTCCACAAAAGGAACAAGATCACAATCTTGACCATATTGTAAAACTTATAGACGAGGTTAATCCTGACCTGGTCTGTTTACAAGAAGTAGAATTTGGCTCCTCCCGAACTGAATTTGTTGATCAATCGGTTGAGATAGTTAAGCGTCTAGCTTTAAAACAAGATCGAGACCCCTATTATCTGGAAACCGGCACCTGTCTTGATTTTGATGAAAAGAAATTGGAACGATTTTGGAGCATCGCCCGGTACTTTTACCATGGTGAACGATCACAATGGATATTCAGAAAACTAGGGATAGACAAGCAGGAAATACCAAAAGAAAAAATAAGGATCCATTTTGGCAACGCGATCTTATCAAGATATCCTCTAAAAGATAAAACCAACCATTTCTTTATCCAGCCTTACTGGAGACCATTAATGGACGTCAACATCATCAGAAGAAAAGATGAGCGTAAAAGCTTGCTGGTTTGTCGTGTAAATTATCATCCTGAGATCGCTGAGAAAGTACCGCTTTTTATCTACAACACCCATTTAGAGAATAAAGATGAAAAAAATCGCAAATTACAATCTAAGATACTTTACGAAGAACTTAGCATAAGACCCAGTGCTCACAAAATCCTGGCCATGGACGGGAATGCCGAACCTCTAGGCTCAGGATATGACCTAGAATCTGAAGAAAAAGACGAATCTCTAGAAAGATTGTTACGCCATCCTAACATGAAATATTTTCCAGGAATTTATCCTCAACCCGAGAAAGAACCTGCTCAATATTTCGCAACCTACCCTTCCCATAAGGCTTCTCAGATACTCGACACCGTCTTAATCTCAAAATATTTAGAATTCACTAATTACCGCGTGATTACAGAAAGAGTTTCGGATCATCGTGCCGTGGTAGCAGATATCAAGATCAAAGCTGACCTAGTAGAAGAAAATCTCCTGAAACAGATAGTCAATCCGTTGGTAGAAACGCCTGAGCTCTCAGAAAGTGCGAGACTACTTTAAGGCAAAAATTCTTTAACATTGGTAAAATCAATCTTTACAAACTTTCTAAAATCCAAACCCCGTTCTTTCAATTCAAACAATGCTAACTTAACATGCGAGCTTCCTTTCGGTAATCTGAAACCTGCTTGGGAGCTTAAGTAGTCCAACTGCTGTAATGCTCCGGCTCGGGCCAATACTGACGCTGCTGCCACTTCTATATATTTAGATTCCGCCTTTTCAGCTTGTATATCGCCGACGGCGCAACCAGGAAATTTATCCACCACATGGTTCCCAGGAAATAAATAATCTGCACATTCCTTATGCAGTTTATTCAACAACTTTGTTACCTCGCCTTGCTTATTACATTCCTCAGGTAAGATGCTCTTAATTTCACAAGGTAC
>CAYJQD010000108.1:0-2577 GCA_964372235.1 uncultured Methanosarcinales archaeon | reverse complement strand
TTAAATCCATCCGGCTGCAAGACTTTTTGAATCCTTTCCATAGTCTTCCTAACTGCAATCATCAACTCCTGCAATTGCTTGTCAGCATAATCAAATATTGTTATCCCATGTGCTTTAGGGATAACCACGGTGTGTCCCTTGGTGTGCGGCTTGACATCCAAGAATGCCAATACTTTAGAATCTTCATAGACCTTGTAAGCAGTAATTTCTCCTTTGCCGATCTTGCAGAAGATACAGTTGTCCATATAATTATAACGGGAGGACTTCTTTATTTATTTTTCCTTAGGTATAGACAACATATCACTAAAATATATATTTCCTAGAAGTAGTTTATGAACGGATGAAAAAAAAGGTGTATGCAGCACTTTTCTCTGCCCTCTTTACTGGCTGCGCTCCGCGCTATGCTCCCCCTCCCGATCTTCCTTCTTCTATTACTCAAATATCAACCCCGCAGGAAACTCAGCAATGGTTAGAAACAGTTCTTACCTACAAACGCGATCCTATTTTGCATGGCAAACGAGATTTCTGGGCACCTTGCGCCCTGACTTATCAACTGAAGGGAGGCGATTGTGAGGATTATGCTATCTGCGCAGCTGCTTTATTAGATGGAAACGTTGAGCAAGGTTACATCATCTATATTGAAAATCCTGATAGTGAAAGCGCTCATGCTGTCTTTGCCTATAGCATTGATGGCCAATGGGGGATTAATAGCAATAATCATTCAGAATTTCGCCAACCTGAATATGAGAGTTTGCATAAGGCTTTACTTAGCTCTCTGAGCGGTAAATATAGTAAATACATCATTTATGACTATTCTAATGTTGATATTGTTAATGGAAACAAAGATCTGGAATCTAAAATGAAGAAAGTAAGGGAATACTTTCCAAAATAACACAACTTTTATATAAAAAAAGACTATTATTCTCTTATGACTAATTTAGTAGTACGGACTCAAGTTAAAGAGATTCTCAAAGAATCAGGATTAGGCTTAGATAATCTTTCTGGCGATTTTATGGACAAATTAGATCAGAAAGTGAAGGAACTCATCTTAGATGCTGCCAAACGCGCCAAAGAGAATGGTAGAAGAACCCTTATGGGGAAAGATGTGTAACTCTACTCTCTTTTCCTCATCCTCGGCGGTGGAGGCAAAGGTAATTGTCTTTCTGCTGCTTTGACTTCTTCAGAAACTTCAACTTTCTCTTCTTCCTTTATCTCAGTCTGCGGAAATAACATTTTATGTTTAACATCAAATTTGGCAGGAACGTCTACTGTTCCCACTTCCTGCAGCATCGCTTCCGGATGCTGTTCATAATATTGCTGTAATTTTTCTTCAAAGGCTTTTATGGTTGCTTCAATCTGTTTGATTTCTTGCGGCTTTTTGTTTCCCAGCTCTCGATGAATTTCTAATTCATGTTTTAACGCTTCCAGACGTCTCTGCAGCAATGTTGCTTTTTTGGCTGTATTCAGACTGGCTTGATGCTTATCTTCTATCTTTTCTTCCACCAATTCTGTTACTGGAGTTTCTTCAACAGGAACTGCTTCCGTCAATGCCACCTCACCAGCAATCTCTCGTTTAGCCAAATGTTCTCCCAATAAAAAAGAAAGATGATCAACTTTTTTATCCAAATCTAAATCTTCTACCGCTCTTAATTTATTCCTCAGTACCGTTATCTGCTGTTTGAGCGAGGCAACTATGATAGACTCCTTATTCTTTTCTCTGGTGAATCGTTCTTCTAACTCTAACACGCCTTGTAATTGGTTTTCCAAATGAATGATATCTTTGCGCAAGCTTAATCTTGGCACTTTCTTTTGCGATGATAAATATTTGATATCTTGCAGCTTTTTGGCAATCTCTATTTTAGAGAAAGATTCTCGTTCATCCTGGGCAAGTCTTGCCGCAGTGGTGAGTAATTGTAGGGTGTGCAGAGAACTCATGGTTATCAAAATAGGCCTACCCTTTTTCTGCTGCTCGGGCTTGGTGGCGGTGGAGGAAATCCTGCCGGTTCGGGAGCCATGGACATTTCCTGCCGAGGTGCCATCCGTCCTGGCATTGAAGGAGCTCCCATAGAATGCTGAACCTGCATACTCGGCATGCCCTGTACAGGTCTACCGCTCATGGGTCTGCCCATAAAATTGTCTAACTTATCAGATAATGCAACCATCCCTTGAGCGATAGTTTCATTCTGAGCAGCTACCATAATAACCTTTTCCATTAAGGTATGAAAGGTTTTAGAAAGATCTTCTTCCTTCATCTCTTTAAGTGCTTTATCAAAAATGATATTGAGCTGATGCACTGCATCTTTGAGGCTTTCTATTTCCAGAATAAGCTCGTGAGCTTTTGTATCTGGCTGTGATAACTTTTTCTTTAACGCTTCCACATCATGCTTCAAATCAACGATGAGGTTATGGGGTAAATGTTCATGTTCTGGTTTATGTGTCATAGTAATCCACCTGCTTTTTCTATGGATAAGTTAAATTTTGTATATAAATGTTTTGGCTAAGTTAGGATGGTAAAATCCACATAAGTCAATCGAAAACCGCCCACAGCTGGTCAATAGACCAGCTGCATGTTCGCTT
>CAYJQD010000107.1:0-2578 GCA_964372235.1 uncultured Methanosarcinales archaeon | reverse complement strand
CCGTAGATTTCAGAAGAGGGATAGACAAAACCTTTCTTCTTGCAGAAAACTGCCAAATCCTGCGCTGAATGAGCCATTTTAGTGAAAAGAGTACCTAGATTTATTTAACTTTTGGCTTTCTTCCTAATTCGCCTTAAGAATGAATACTATCTTTTAGAAAGTCTTCTAGTTCCTGCCTTCTCCCCGAATACGTACCTTTAAATTTTGCATGTACTTTGTTTTCTTTAAAGACAATAATTGAAGGAACATAAAGGTGACTCATCCGATCTAAGAAAAATTGTCTGCCCCCATTAATATTAACAAAGTCAGCTTGTGGGAAGTCTTTTGCTAACGCCCCAAAATCTCGTATTAGTTCTTCTCTCATCCAGGAGTCGTCTTCGGCTGATTCTACCGCGACGTATTGTTTGTTGCATTTTCTATGTTCAAAATTGCTTCCATCTAAATAACGAAATACATTACGTTCTAAAGCTAATTCAAGAACAATATCTGGGCTCCAGTTCTTATATAAATTTTGAGTGTATTCCTCAAGTTTTTTTCTTTGTTCAGGAGAAGCGTCTGGTTTAGTAAGGTAATGTACAACCCAGCCAACTAATCCGCCAAAAGATAATGATCTTGATCCTTCCGATAAGGCCTTACCTATATCCTTGTCGTTATCTTCAATCCATTTTTTAAGGTCAGGATTACCATCCATTTCATTGTCAAGTTGTATTTTTAAATCGGTAAATTCTACAAAAGAAAGATCTCGCTCTGCCGCTTCTCTATGTAGCCGATCTAAGTAGTTAAGACCATTGCTCGCAATATGATAACCATTACGTATATCACTAAGAGCTTTCTTAATCATTTTATCATATCTGTTTTAATTTATTTTAAGCATTTCGGTGCTGAATGGACCATGTTTACTAATCATAAAGGATACTGGCTAGTAAACGTCATCTCCAAAGAACCACCCAAAAGTTGAAAGAAAAATTAGAAGTGCCACCTAAAATTAAGCTTCCGTTAGGTCAAAATGAGTTACTTTGAACTTAATCAAACCAGGTACAAAAATGGAGATGACGAAAAGATGACAGTATCTGGAATCTTATTTCCCCTTCAACCAGCTAACTTCTTCTTCATTTAATTCTAATTCCTGTGCGATAGAAATTCCAGCACCTTTCTTGAACATAACTTGCAGATAAGGGATCTGCTGTTCTGCTACTGACGTAGAAGTATGCGTTTTTACTGCTAACTTTTGAGCAATTTCTTTTTTCTTGGCATTTTTCATTTTTGCCTGCCACAAACGCAGGAAACGCATAGTCTGGCGGTAAGGAACAAATTCAGGATTGCGTTCTTCTTTCGCGGAAGAAATTCCTGCGGTCAAAAGATCATTAATATACGCCAAAAAGCGCCAGTGCTGCCGGTTCATGATCCGCCCCTGGAATACATCTGCGCGGGCAAGGTGTTCATATCCTTTAGCTAAGGCTTTGGCAGACAGATATTCTTTAGGCATGTTTTCATCAATCCAATGGATTGTATCCCGAGGCTCAAGATCAACATTTTCTAATGCAGGAAGAGCGGTTTCTACCGAGGAAGATTTGAAGATGATCATCAAGGCATTAAGAATCGTTTCAGTACGCTTGCGGTCGGAAAGATTGGAAACGTCGGCAAAGGAAAGATTTTTTGTGTTTAAGCTGCCTTGGAGGTCTATCAAAGCTGCGCGCATGTCTCCATCAACTTGTCTGGCTAAAGAATTGACCGCTTTTTCATCAAATGTTATGTCTTCCTGTTCGCAGACCCATTGCAAACAATGAGAAACTGTTTTGTATTGAAGCTTGTGGTAAGGAATGACTTGGGACGCTTTTGCCAGCGCCTTGAATTTACTATCTTCAATATCGTTAGCAGTTAAAATTATCGGGAAAGAAGATTTTTCGATGGCTTTAATTAAGGCAGGGATACAGCCACGATCGGCAACTCCGGAAATATTATCTACTTCATCAATAAGAACTATCTTGGGCGTGAAAAAAAGTGACTGCTGCCCCAAGGCAGAGTTGAGGAATTGAGTGATATTTTCGGCATTACGTAAGTCAGAAGAATTTAATTCCACTACATCATACTTTAATTCTTTAGCTAAGGCGTAGACAGAAGAAGTCTTTCCACAGCCAATCGGGCCAAGTAGAAGGGCTGCTTTATGTTGTTGCTGTTTGTATTGAGTTACATAACTACGTAATTGCGATACTGCTAATTGCTGTCCGAAGACTTGATCAGCGTTCTTTGGCGCATATTTTATGGTGAAAAGAGTCATGAAAGAAAAATAGAAGAGTACTTTAAAAATTTGACTTACAAAAATCAGTAGAGTTTTCCAGAAGTGTTTTTGGTATGATCACGACGAAAAACCTCAAAAACATTAACTGCTCTTGCCACAAAAATGCCGGACATAACATATTGCCTTCATCCCCAAAATCTATTTAAAGAATAACTCTCTCAAGAAAAAATGGTTTATCATGAAGGTAGGGCTTACATTTACTGATGTTCTTCTTGTTCCTAAAAAGAGCCCTCTTCGTTCAAGAACTGAAGCAGATACGCACACCAGGTTCACCAGAAA
>CAYJQD010000106.1:0-2594 GCA_964372235.1 uncultured Methanosarcinales archaeon | reverse complement strand
CAATTTGTTACAAACATCGCCGACCGTAGAATTTCTTTTAATGATTAAAGGCTCTTTCATATCCGCTTCCTTGCGCGGCTCTTTCATATACACGCGCATAAAATCCATTTTTTCGAAAATTAATTCTTTCAATACTTCAATGTTTACATCTTGTTCGGCAGAAATACATATGTCCGCATTCAGTTCTTTTTTTACTCTATCTACTTTTGCGGCATCAGTAAGGTCTATTTTAGTCAGGCAAGTGATGGCAGGAACATATTTTTTATTGCCTTCAATCACATCAATGAAAGCATCTACGTCTACCGGACTGCGGATCAATACGTCAGCACTTACGATCTTAAATTCACGCATGATTTTTTTGATGGTTTCATCATCCAATTCTGTGGGGACAGTCTTTCCGATGTTGATGCCACCATAGGCTTTTTTCTTGATAAACACTTCCGGTTTGGTTTTATTTAATCGGATGTTAGAGTCCCATACTTCTTTCAGGATAGCAGGATAATGTTCAGGATGAGTTACATCAACTACCACTAATACCAAATCAGCGTTGAGAATGACGTTGAGTGTTTCCCTCCCTCTGCCTCGCCCAGATGCTGCACCGCTGACAATTCCTGGAACATCAAGAATTTGAATTTTTGCCTGTTTATATTCCATCATTCCCGGAATAACAGTCAGAGTAGTGAACGCATAAGCAGCAACTTCAGAATGTGCGCCAGTAAGTTTGTTCAACAGAGTAGATTTTCCTGCGGACGGAAATCCTAATAACAGCACGGTTCCGTCACCGGACTTTCGTACCGAATAACCATATTCTGAACTTCCAGTTTTTTTCTGAGTCCGAGATTCCTGCTTCTCTCGCAGCTGGGCAATCTTAGCTTTGACAATACCGACGTGGCCTTGGGTAGCTTTGTTATACTTTGTCTTTTTTAGCTCGTCTTCCAGTTCTTTAATCTGCTTGTTGTAATCGACCATTTTAACTATTTCCAAACCTATTTATTCGCAATGTTTATAAACCAATCTGGTGATTAAAGCATATGGTTAATGAGACTGTAACAACTATTTTTGGTACAGCAGAATCGTATTTTTCCCTGATTGTAGAAGGTATCATCATTTTGATAGCAGGTTTTGCATTAGGTATCCTAAGCCAAAAACTACTAAACAAGGTATTGAAAAAAGTGGAATTGAACCACATTATGAACAAAGTGGGGATCACTTATAATCTTGAAAAATGGATCAGCCTGGTGGCATCATATGTCATTTATTTGGTCTTCATAATTTTCTTTCTAGACCATTTAGGCATCAGAAATATCGTTGTATATTTAATATTAGGAGCAGTATTGATGCTGCTGGTCCTTACTTTTATTGTAGGACTTAAGGATGTTATACCTAATTTAGTAGCCTGGGTAATCCTGCATAAAGATGAAAGGATAACCGTAGGAAGACTGGTAGAAGTGAAGGAAATCTCCGGAAGAGTAGAAAAAATCGGATACCTGGAAACAGAAATTGTTACTGAATATGGAGATACTTTGTATGTGCCTAATACCTTGTTCTTGAAATCGAAATTTAAAGTTAAGAAGGAAGATTAAGGTAAGTTAAGAAAATCAATTCTTCAAGCTTTCCAACAAACTTACCACGTCCCACAACTGTGTTCGATGGTAGGAAGTGTTGTTAAGATTTTTTAGTTATTCTTATTCTGATATATCTTTTTCTATTGTCAATTCTGCGTCTTGATTTAAAATTAGGATAACTGCATTAATCTTTTCTTTTAATTTCTTATTAGAATCAAACTCTTCCCGCAGCTCTTCCAGACGAGCAATGACTTCTTGAAAATTGTTATTCATGATCCTTCATTTCCTTTATGGCTTCCTTCTGGGTATCTCCAATGCTTCTTTTAATCTTTTCTTCTTGGGAAAGATAGTTTTTTAACCGTAGGTTGTTCATTTCTTTTTTTTCTGCTAATTCTTTAAAAAGAGTATCCTTAGAGGAAGCGACCATCATATGGCCTAGAATTTTGTAGCATTTTTCAGAAGTTTTGATTTCTTGCAAGGCTGATTCAAGCTCAAGGAGATTGTTTTGAAGTTGTTGTTTTTGGAGAAGAAGATTTTGTAAATTCTGCTGAAGCAATTGCAACTGAGCTATTTTAGATTGGTTCATGAGTAAATCCTTAGTAAAAAAATTGTGTAAAAATTATCGTGCTTTTACTTTAACCACGGTGCGGCGGTCTTTGTAGAGAACTTTTCCTCCACAGTAAGGGCAACGAATTTTTACTCTAGTATATTCGTCTTCAACTTTCTTTCCGCAATCAAAACAGATATAATACATTTTCCACACCTTAGTTAGTAGTATATGCTTTACTCGCAAATTTGAGAGTGCATTTTTGACATTGCCAGATTCCCAAAGCTAGGCGTTTTACGCTAGGCTTGTTGCAAGATGGACATTTGTGTTTTGCTCTTTGTTGAACTTCAGCTAGAGCAAATTTCTTCTTTAAACTTGGTCCGTACCGCGCTCCGAATCTTTTTGTGCTTGACATGTTGATTATGAATGGGGCTGCCCGGATTCGAACCGGGGTTCAATGGTTTTTTTGTTTTCCGGTCATC
>CAYJQD010000105.1:0-2749 GCA_964372235.1 uncultured Methanosarcinales archaeon | reverse complement strand
TATTTAATTACCCAATTGGATAACATATTTAAAACGAGAGAAAAAGCACGAGATTGGCATTTTTCTCCCCATCTAGCCTTCGGTGGGGAAAGAGCTTATGATGTTTGCAAACGCGGCCAGGCCAACCTAGTTATAGACGAATTGGTCCGAATAGAATATGGAATATATTGATGAAAAAAGATTTAAAGAAGTTAACGCCAGAACAACATCACATTTTACGAGAAAAAGGGACAGAAGCACCATTTACCGGCAAGTGGCTGTACAACAAAGAAAAAGGAAACTATCTATGTACAGGCTGCGGAACAGAATTATTTTCTTCCGATACTAAATTTTATTCTGGCAGCGGCTGGCCTAGCTTCTCTGATGCTAATCAGAAAAATATTGAATTGAAAGAAGATAACAGCCATGGCATGCATCGCATAGAAGTATTGTGCAAGAAATGTGGGGGACATTTGGGACATCTGTTTGACGATGGTCCAAAGCCGACTGGAAAAAGATATTGCATCAATTCTGTATCGTTGGATTTTGAGAAGAAAGGCAAGGCTAAGAAGAATTAATTTTTCACCCTTTCATACCTTCCCATTAATTTTGCTTCTGCTAAAATATGTCCAACCATCGCTTTCTCTACTTCTGCTTTGGTAGCGCCTTCAGGAAGATCTAATTCCATATCTAAAGCATAGAGCTTGAAGAAATAGTGGTGTTCTCGGTCTGGAGGGCAGGGGCCGCCATAAGTATTTTTTCCTCCTGTATTTTTTCCCAATATTCCCGGAGGATTTTTTGCTTCTGGAATTTCTGTAGTTGTAGGCTGGATATTAAAAACAACCCAGTGATCCCATACTTGTATTCCAAACTTCTCTTTGACAAAACCGGGAATGTCTGGATCGTCCATAATTAAGACTAAAGATTTTGCTTTTGCTGGAACGCCGGAAAAGGTTAGGGACGGATTGATGTTTTGACCGTCACAGGTAAATTTAGACGGAATTTTTCCCCCTTCGTTAAATACTGGGCTGGTTAATTTCATGATCATTACCTCCTGTTGTGGTGATTGCTGCTGAATTGGTTGCTCTTGAACTGTTTGTTGAGTAGTACAACTTATTAAAAATATCGTTAAAATTGCAAGAGCCAATTTATGAAACATGCCTAAAAGGAAATTAAATCGATATAAATAAGTTATGTTGTGAAGTGCTATCTTCAGCTGAAATCTTTCCAAATCTGACTCACTTCAGGCCCTTGCGAATCTTTGTATTTTCCTTGATAGAGATCAATTTTCCCAAGAGGCTTCCAGAAGAGCATTTGCCCTATTTTCATTCCTGGATAAACTTTTAATGGATGAATAGCATGCAGTTCTAAGGTCCATTGTTTCTTGAAACCTAAATCACCTAACCCAGAATTAAGATAAATGTACAATCCTAATCTGCCTATGGAACTTCGCGCCTGCATGATGGGAACAAAAAAATCAGAGCCCATTTCTTCAATGGTGTGTCCCAAGTAAAGCTGATTGGGCTGAAGCACATATCCTTCTTCTGGGATTATTATTTCCTCAAAATCCATAGGCAGAGCGGCATCCAGAATTTTCTGCCTGTATACTTTCAATTTATTTCCCAAACAAAAATTGTAACTGTTGGGATTGAGACTAATCTCATCGAAAGGTACGATGTGAATCCTTTGATGCTGTACTTCTTTTTTTATTTCAGAACCTGTTAAGATCATCTTGCTAACCTAGAAACCTGTTCAATAATAGTATCTAATTCCCCATAGGAGGCGGATTGATATAAAAGATGAGGAACATCCAGCATCAAATCACAAAAATTCTTTCTTATTGGAGCTAGTTCTTCATACTTGATTTGTTGAGGACATTTTCTTTCTCGATATCGATGCTGTAATACTTCCAATGAGGGACAAGCAAAAATAATAATCATATTTTGTTGACAAAGTTGATCAAGAATATTCTTTTCCTGTTCGGAGAAAGGATCGCCTCCTCTCCACAATTCTCCATAAGCAGCTTCAGAGTAATGGCCGCGGTTGAAGATGATATGTTCCTGCATGGCATATTCCCGCAAGTATCTCTTAAACTGATTTCCTTCTAAGTGATGGAGAGATTTTGCATCCCAATGTACTTCATTCTTCAGTCTTTCTACTAAAGTTGTTTTACCTGAGCAATCTGGGCCTTCAACGAGAATTTGTGTTTTCATGTTCTCTCACCATAGCAGGATAGGACTTGTTGATGGCATATTCAGCAATTCCTAATCTTTTTTCCCATAATAATACTTGGTTTTCCGTGCCTGCTTCTATCTCCACAAATTCCCCCAGACCAGGAACATAATCTAAGCTAATAGTACAAGTGGCGTCGCCAAGAGGGTGATAGTTTTCTCGACGTTTAGGATAAAATACTGATTCAGGTAAAATCATATCAAGAGTTTTGGAAACTACTGGGGGTATTGAGAAATTGTATTCTAATTTGTTGGTCATGTCTGATTTTCTATTAGGACCTTTCACGGTGAGAATGTGCTCATCGTTATTCTTCCGTATTCGAAACACACAACCCAAATCTTTGAGAACATCACACAAATCATACAGCGTATTTTCTTCATTATCGGTGCCAGCATATTTCACTACATACCGATCGAGCATCTCTTTTACTCGGTTATGTTCTAAGCGATATTTTTTTTCAACTTCACGATTTTTCTGATGATCTGCTTCTTTCAGAACAAATCGGACTCTTTCTTCGATAGTATTGAATACCGGAACC
>CAYJQD010000104.1:0-2822 GCA_964372235.1 uncultured Methanosarcinales archaeon | reverse complement strand
ATAAAAGAACCAAAGCTAAAACATCTACATTCACAATCTCGTCAACACGCTATCTCTACCCAGAATATCTTCAGCCATCAAAGCATCATTCAGATTGATGACTCCCCTCGCAAACTTCTCTTGATCATCAAAAGCTACCCGGGGACAGCTGGTATTAACCCAGACTTCTACAAAATTAAAGTTCTCTAATTGGTCAAAAGAAACCACGTTATCAACGAAATAATAAAACTTCTTATTGGCATATCTTTTCTCTAAGATCAAAGAAGGCCGGAACTGTTCCTGGCCAGGTTTAATGGTCACAATAACCCCAATGATCTTGGCAGTCAAAAATTTCATCAATGAAGCTCTATACCTCAATAGAATCTTCTTTATGTCGGCCACTTCCATCAACGACATTTTCTTCTGAATCGGGTCATTACAGACAATTTCTTTCATCTCATGCATATCTTTCTGCGCATATACTAACGCCAGTGGATGAAACTTCCCATCTCCAACATAAAGGTAACAATCAACTGCTTTAGATTCATCCCTAGACATGTTTAAGGAATTATGATAGTTATCGCAGCCTAGCAACTGTCCTTTGACGTGAGTTCGATCGGCATGCGAAGTAATAACATTGATTTCATGTTGTCGCAATTGCTCTCGAACCTTATCCAGGTTGTTGACGAACTGTACTGATGCATATAGAGCCACTGTTTTGTACTTCTTCTTTTTCAGATAGGATACCGTTTCTTTGGCTAATTCAACTGTTCCTGCGTACGGTGCATCTAAGAATAAGACTTCCATCTTACCATCCCACCTTCTTATGGAATTTGTTATGTCCCCAGCTCAGCAAGAGATCAATTCCCATCCTATTCAAACCTAAGGGAATATCACAGGCACCAAAATTACTGCCTAGCCAAATCAACACTCTTGCCCCGGTCTCAGCTTCAATTCTATCAGTGATGTCTTTCGCATAAGGCTTCATACCGTCCGGTAGCTGAACGCAAACTGTTTTAGCTTTACAGTCCTTAATCTTAGCGATAGCTTTTTCAACTTCAGGATTATATAATCTCATAAATAATCTTTTAGAGGATTATTTTATATATATTTCGCCGAAAAGCAGCATACTTCAGGCAACCTAAAAAATGGAATGGATAGAAGATTTCAGGAAGTATCGCAGTAAAAAACTAGAGAAAATTGCGGCCGCCGCAGTCAGAATAGGACTCAAAGCAAATTATGTAACTACTTTATCGCTTCTCTCTGGAATTGCCGCCCTCTATTTTCTCTTCAGCAACTATTATCTGTTTGCGCTTTTTATCGCACTTCATCTTATCTGTGATGGATTCGACGGCGTGGTAGCTCGAGCGAGCAAAGCAACGGTGCAAGGCAAATATTTCGACCTCCTTGCTGATAGCAGCATTACTGTTCTTGCGCTGGTAAAAACTGCTTGGTACTTACAAGAATTATATGCCTACGTAGCGGCAGGATTATTTTTGTTGGTTCTGGTCATCCATCTAAAATTCAGATTGCAAACTCCCATGATATTTATGAGGACTGCTTCCGTGATAGTATTATTAGTAGCAGCTCATCCCTTATTTCCATTCTCTAAGGCTCTTCTTACCGCCGGCTACTTAGCGGCAGGAGGAACTTCCTTATATTCCTTAGCAAGACAATTACAATGGAGGATGAAGCATGGACCATCAAAATGAACAATTACAAGAAGTATACAAAGTTGCTGGAGAAGGTTTAAGCAAAGTTCTTGATGCATATTTTCCTGAAAATAAAGATGATCTTGTAAAATGGTTTTACGATTCTAACAATAAAAGATTGGGCAAAAGTCCGCATGATTTCTGTAAAGAAGGGAATAGCTATAAGTTAGAATGCATCTTGATGGATTTAGCTACTGGTAATATAGGCTTATAATATTCAAAATCAATTCTTCTACATCTTTAGAAGATAACCTACATTATTCGCCAGCAAGTGCAATATCGGACTCAATACTATAAGCACCAATACTGTCCCTGCTGGCGGTACGTATACAAAAAATCCCAATATTATTCCACCAATAACAAAATCTAATTGGTCCCATCCCCACCATGGCTCGCCCGGTTTGATCCCTTGCTTTCGCTTATAGAAACTCTTTACTAAATCGCCAAGGATGACTCCAGCGCCCTGCAGAAATCCAAACCAAAACGGAAAATCAGCATAATCAATTAAAGCCCATGCTTGAAATCCCAGTGCATACAACCATCGCTGGAATAAGAAAATTAACCCACCGACAAGAATTGCCACCACCAACCCACGCCAAGTCTTATGACTGCCAAATAATTTTTCATGGATAGGTTTTCCGCCGTAAGGAATCCAACGCAATAAGATCGGTGCCATATTAGCAATATATCCTGGCAAGAAAAAGTAAAGGCTTTCAAGGATCATCTAGAGTAAAAGGAAGAACAGTTATTTAAAATTAACTTTCTCTTTATTTTCGATTATCCAATTACTATTTCCTACAACTAAAAACTATTTAAAGCACCACCTTACATCATAAATTCAAGAAATATGAAGACCTATCATATTTCTGACCTGAAATTAAGTAGTTTCTTAATTTCAAGTTCCCAAAAAGAAGTGAACATAGTAACTACTTGAAAAGGAAATATAACTACACAGAAAAGTGCTGGGAAAAGAAAACCACTTTTCCGGCACACCGAAAGGATTTTCCTTTCGAGTGAAGACAAATCTTTATCTAGTTACGTGATTTACTCTTTCAAAAAGGGGGCGGAGCAGTAAATTTTTGCTCGCAAATAATTAGCGGAAGAAAGAGACGTAGGGGCTTCTCTCTCATG
>CAYJQD010000103.1:0-2837 GCA_964372235.1 uncultured Methanosarcinales archaeon | reverse complement strand
AAGAGGAGCTAACTTATACCGATACCAAATAACATGATGCCATTTACCATCTAATAAGTTAAGGCCGCTAAAAGTATGAGTTTGCTTTACTCCTTTATCGTATATACTTAATTTATCTTTAGCATCTATAAACAACAAAAACTCATTATCTTCTCCTGAATAACCTCCAGAAATTATTGCTGCTCCAACTTTGGTTGGTTTAATCCAAGCACCAAAAGTAAATCCTGTTAATCCATTGACTACCTCATGCGGTAATTTTACTTTTGCACTAGTAGTAGGGAAATAAAATGCTTTGCCAACCTTACCTGTTCCGGTAGCAGCTCCGCCTTCTAACACTGCATCTTGCCCGCCATTTTCTTTTTCATTTTCTCCCGGCCACCAAGCAACTAACCCGCTTGGAATAGGCGCACATTCTATTTTGGATATTTTGGAGCAGGTACTGGGAATTTTTGCAGTGGGTGTACAAGTCCAGCCTGATTCTACTTGACATTGAGAACTACACCCGTCACCACTATTGGTGTTTCCATCATCACATTGTTCCCCCGTAGTAGGCTTACTATCGCCGCATCCAACCGGACTAATCTGATAAGCCGTTTTTGTAGTAGTGGGGGTTTTTATAGTTTGAGTGGAAGAAGGAGCTTGTAGGGCTTTCCCCACAAAAGTATCCGAGAAAAATAACAATAATGACAATCCGATAAGAGCAACAATGGCGATGATAGCAATAATCAAAGCTTTATTTGCTTCACCCTGATTAGTAAGAGGAAAAGCTTCATTAGTATGAGGAGGTAATGATTTATAGATTTTTTTTACTCTTCTTTTTATTGTCATCTTTACATCTCTTTTCACCTTAAGTACTCTTTTGTGGTTTATATATATTTCGGCTGAAGGGAGACATTTTCTCTAAGAAAATTTATATAAGCCGCTGAATTCCTAAGCCTTATGGCCGCAGATGAGTACAACCTTCTTAGAACAAAGTTTCTCAAAGCATTTGCTAATCTGCCTGAGAAAGTGAAAGCAGAAGAAGTCATAGCAGTAGTAGATGACACTCCCTACACTTGGACCGCTGCCGCCATAGCAGTTAAAGGAGAATCGCCTACAGGAAAGAAAATCTTAAAAATCCTAAGGGAGCTAGGCGTCTTATGAACCAAAAAATATCTGAAGAATTGAAAAAAATAGTGTTGTGGAGATTAGAAACTATCCCTCCAAACTATAAATTATCGGTTGGAAACAAAGGCACATTTACAAAAGAAGAACTTAAGCAGCACGTAGAAAAAGGAGACGATGTAGGAATGATGTTCGCTAACATACAGCTTAACTTTATGAAAGCGTTAGCAAGTGGTGAATTTTCTAAAGCACTGGCAGAATGAAAGCGATTATTACCATGCCAAATTATGATGATGCTACTGCGTACCTCTATTATTATTCAGAAGAACTGGTTAAATTTGCCGAGGAGAACAGAATCTCTATTATCCAGCTGAAGCGACCGAGACTACGAAGAGCTAATCTTCAGACCAGTATCCTCAAACAGAAACCACAACTTCTCTTATTTAATGCGCATGGTGATGAAATGACGATTTATGGAGATAAGTTAGGCAATAAAACTGAATATCTTATCAGGAAAGGGGAAAATCATCATTTGCTTGAAGAAAAACTAACCTATGCGCGCGCCTGTAGTGCGGCTGCTTCTCTGGGAAGAGCCTGTACACAAAAAAGTGGATGTTTCATTGGCTATAATCAGCCATTTAGCTTTTGGACAGACACCAGCAGAACAACGACACCGCTAAAAGATAAAGTTGCACAGCTCTTCCTGCAACCTTCAAATGAGTTGGCTATGGCTCTTCTTCGCGGTAAAAGTGCACGTGAAGCCGCTGATATTTTCATAACTTTGTCAAAAAAGAATCTTCTTCACATACTTAGTAAGAAAGAGGAACCAGGAGCAATGATCTCTGCTATGATTCTATGGAATAACATGACCGCGCAGGAAGTGCTTGGAAATGAAGAGATGATTTTTTCTTAGTAATTTGATTCATCATTCCATTGATTTGGAATTGACCAACCAAAAGTTTTGAATCAAGCAAGATTGTTTGATATTGTAAAAGGTTGCAAAGAAATTGTTGTAAAAATAATTCTAACACCTGTTACATAATCTTAACCACTCACTTCAATTTCTTAAACGCAGCTTTGATATCTTTCTCTTCCCAGCCGCGCTTCTGTAAGGCGATCCTGATATCCTCATCAGATTCTCCTTTTTCTCTTTCAGAACTGATCCATTCATCAACTTCATCAAAATTAGCTTCTTTTCCTTTCCACTTAAAGAAATAAAGTAAACCCAAAACTAATAAGATTACAGCAAGTACGACCGCAATGATCAATCCTTTATTTTCTTGGAAAAAACTTTTTTCTTCTACAATGGGCTTAGTAGTTGTAGGAGTTGGCTCTTGAGCAAATTCTTGACAAGATTGCTGTCCAACCGGCTTATTCAAGTTAGTGCCACAATTGTTTTGATCGTAACAGGTCCTGGTCTGGATCCCGTTCTGGCAGGTAGACCAGCTCAAACAAGTCCATGATTCCTGACAAACAGCAGTACAAGCTTTGGTTTCTTCTTTGTCCACTTCACAATTATTTTTATCAGTACAAGTGCGTCTTTCTAATTGATCTGCGCCGCAGCTGGACCATTCGCCGCAATCCCAATCAGAGATACATTCTTCTTTCTCTTCAAGACATCCTGGCGCATCGACACAGAAGTTTGCCTGTGCAAGACCATTGCTGCAACTGGCGGAAGCAGTATATTTTCCCTTCGTTTGATTGGAAGAAGTATGATATGTAGCGCTCCAATT
>CAYJQD010000102.1:0-2878 GCA_964372235.1 uncultured Methanosarcinales archaeon | reverse complement strand
ACCAAGTTCGCTGAAGCTGATTCCCCTGAACTCGTCCCATTCTGTCACTAAGACTATTGCGCTGCTACCCTCTGCTACTTCCTCAGCCGAAGAACAATATTGTATTTTATCATTGAATATTCTTTTCGCATCTTCAGTTGCGCAAGGATCATACACCTTAAGAGAAGCGCCATGGGCAAGCAGTTCGCTGACAATATTTATAGAAGGAGCTTCCCGCATATCATTGGTTTTAGGCTTAAAAGAAAGTCCTAAGATACCAAACGATTTTCCTGCAAGATCATGATTAAATCTTTCTTTCATCTTGGCGACTATTATCTTTTTCTGCCGTTCGTTTAATGCATCTACTTCTTCCAAAAGTTTAGCATGATATCCTTTTTCATGCGCAGTTTTGATCAAGGCTTTGACATCTTTAGGAAAGCAGCTGCCGCCATACCCTACCCCGGGGTTGAGAAATCTTGGAGATATTCGATAATCCAACCCTAAGGCCATAGAAATTATTTTTATGTCTGCTCCGGTACGATCGCAAATATTGGCAATCTCATTGATGAAAGAAATCTTAGTGGCTAAAAAAGAATTGTTAGCATACTTGATCAGCTCCGCAGTTTCCCAATCAGTTTCTACGATCGGCAAATACGTTCGCAATCTTCCGGAATACACCTTCCTCATGATCGAGAGAGCTTTTTCAGAATTTGTTCCGACCACTATCTTATCTGGATAGTTGAAAGCCCTTATGGCATTCCCTTCCCGCAAAAATTCAGGATTGGAAACTACATCAAACGGTATTCCTTTTTTATTATTCTCGGATATTATCTCGGCGGTCTTTCGAGCAGTTCCAGGAGGGACAGTACTCTTATTGACCACCACCTTGTAATTGTCAATATGCTGGCCTATTATTTTAGCTACAGAAAAGACATATTCTAGATTGGCAGAACCGTCATCTTTACTAGGCGTACCCACACAATTGAATATTACTTCCCCAAATTGGATGCCCTCTTCAGCAGAAGTGCTGAAACGAAGTTTTTCTTTTTTCACATTTTGAGCCATCAGTTCTTGTAATCCTGGCTCATGAAACGGTACTTTCCCTTTTTGCAGAAGAGAGATCTTATTTTCATCCACATCGACACAAAGAACAGAATGTCCTAGATTCGCCAGACATGCTCCCGTCGTTAAACCGACATATCCTACTCCAAATACAGTTATATTCATCTTTGATACACCTTCTGCGCTTCTTCTAAAGATTCAAATGTTCCTACATCAAACCAATGCTCATCAAAAACAAAACCATGTACCTCTGATTTTTCCGCGAGATGTTTGACTAAATTACCGGGAGCATCAACTTTTCCGGTTTTTACTAAATTTTCTATATGCAACAGATCATGTTTTTTAAAAAGATAACAAGCGGTGCTGGCCAGGCTGCTCTTTGGCTCCATAGGCTTTTCTTCAAAATCAACCACTTTACTTCCACGCATTATTCCTACGCCATATTTTCCTTTCACTTTTTGTTTGTCTTTTAAGTCATGAAAGGCTACCACTGAAGAATTTTTGTTCTGGAAAAAACTAACAAAATCCAGCAAAGAAAAACCAAACAAATTGTCTCCGGCAATCACCAGCAGATCATCTTTTATATTCTCCTGCTCCACCACAAAATGGATGTCTCCTACTGCACCTAACCTATCTTCATTGCTCTTAGTACCGTCATTTAACACTTTCAGCTTGAACGGAGACCGAAGACTTTTGTTCCAATCAGTAAAAGTTGAATAAAATTTATCATTGGTAACCACATAGACTTCTTTAACATCTTCTACTTTTTCTAGTTTAGAAAGAATATGATTTATGATAGTTTTTTCACCAACTTTCAACAGCGGCTTAGGGGTATTCTCTGTTAAAGGATACAAACGGGTTGCATATCCTGCAGCAAGTAGTAGAACCCTAATTTTTACCACCCGCTAAAACCAACACTCTCATGGAAGAAAAACAAAAGAAAATGCTTTAAAAGTATTATGGAAGAGGGATTTATTCATAACCAGTTTCTTCTTAAACAATAAGCCTTAAGGGCCCCGAGCTTCTTCATTCCTTTGAAATGACCTTTTGCTACATTTGCTTTAGAGAAAAGCTCTAACTCTACAAATTTTGTATAATTCAGAGAATTTCTGTTTAAAATTAATTTGTAATAGGCTGACCCCATTTTTGTATACTTACAAACATAGTGACTTAAACCAAGTTCGTTATGAATTTTAGATAATTGGTCCATAACCGCTAAACTTTTGAGATCAGCAGACAACTTTCCATCTTTTGAAATTGAACCTTCATTTTCCCAGAAAGCTCTGGCCATAATTATTTTTGTACTCTGAGGACCATCTGAAATCCATTTTGGGAGAAAACAAGCCTCATTAGAAGTAGAATAAGTATAAAGATATTTCAATAAATCCATATAAACTGCCTTTGACAAATATTTTACACGGTAGTAAGTATTAGTTTCTGAGTCAATTATTTCAAACGAAGATGGTTTTAGCTTATATGCTAATTCCATATCGCCCATAAATTGATTTATCAAATCTTTTGAACTATTGACATACATGATTGAATAATGGTACCTTGTTAAATAAACTGCTCCATCAAATAGAAGATTAGCTATTATTCTAATTTTTTCCTCTGTTAAGTTAGGATTAATTGAAACTAATTTAGTTACTCCATTGACTTTGGAATGATAACGTATTAATCCCTGATCAGACATTTTAATATGCTTAGAATATCTTTTCACCGTAGAGTAAGGTATGTTTAATTCTTTTGAGATTTCGCGTAGCGCGAATCCTTCTCGTCTAAACTTTTCAATATCATTTATTTTTTGATTCATTAAAGAAATTGACATGAAACTGCC
>CAYJQD010000101.1:0-2885 GCA_964372235.1 uncultured Methanosarcinales archaeon | reverse complement strand
CACAGCCAACTCACTTTTCCCATTTTTTATGGGAATGCGGCGCCTTCCCGTAAGGGCAATACCCCCAAAGTGCTGAATCCCGCCCTAAAAACAGCCGTTAGGAAGCGGGGGATGTAACCCAAAGGTGCATGCCCCACTTTTAGGGCTTCCATAGGATTATATAGGACTTCTGATGAGGAGGAAAAAGGATGGCAGAAGACGACATATATAGGAGTAAAAGAAGGTATGAGCATTTCGTTGCGAATGTAGATGGCTTAATTAATAAACCTTCTGCGGGAAAATATTACTGCAAGAACCCAGAAAATCTGGAGTATTTCAGCAAGCTCATCAACTACTTTGAAAGGAAGGACTTGAGTTACTTGCGGCGCCTACGGATGCTGCACTTCTTTAAGATTGTTACCTTTGTGATCGAGAAGAATCTTGCTGATTGTGCGAGGGATGAAATTAATACCTTAGTTTCTTATGGACATTCAACACATCTTACCGCAGAGAGTAAAGCCGATTTCATTAAAAACTTAAAGTTAGCCTGGAGAGTGTTGTTTCCAGAATGCGATCATCAAGGCAGGGCAGACGAAACTTTAACTCCTTATGCAGTCCGGCATCTTTCTAAAAAAATAGATCGCAGCAAAGTAAAGCTTCGAGATGATCGGCTCACGTTAGAGCAGTTTATGAAACTGCTGAACTTCTTTGCTCAAGACCCACAAATCCAAGCGTATCTTATGCTCTCCTTAGAGTCGTTAGGCAGACCGCAGGAAACGCTTTATACGAAGATCAGAGATTATGAATTTTATGACAACTGGGCAAAGATATGGATTAGGGAGCATGGCAAGGAAGGACCTGGCTTCTTACAGTGTATAGATGCCTATCCGTACGTGATGGAGTGGTATAGGAAACATCCGCGTAAAGATGATCCTAATGCCTTCTTTTTCATTAAAACAGGAAAAAGAGAACGGTTTGAGCAGCTGACTAATCGCAATATTAACAAGCGCCTTAGATATGCTTGTAAGAAGCTCGGAATTAACAAAAGAATTACCTGCTACAGCATCAAAAGAAATGGAGTATCTTTCAGAAGAGAACGAGGAGATTCCGATATGCAGATTCAGCATGCAGCCAGATGGACTTCTACAAACCAATTGAAGATTTATGACTTAACTACTCAGGACGATGCCTTACGCTTAGAATTGAAGAAGCGAGGCTTAGGGGATGGCAGAATAACGCCAGACGCTCAGGCAAAGATGTGCATATTCTGTGCGCATGCAAATGGGTTTACCGCAGATTTCTGTTCAAACTGTAAGCGGCCATTAGACCGGAAGAAAGTAGAAGAATTGTCTAAAATGCACGAAATAATGCAGCACAACCATGTGATCCAGAGTTTAGAGAAAATGGAAAGAATGATGGAGAAAAATATGCAGAGAAAGACAATTTTCTAAATTTTTTTTATTTTTATGCAAAAATAGGAAGATGAAAGCATGTTAAGCGGTTCTCTTTTGAGCAGGACGTTTTGCTGTCTTACCCTGTTTTAGGAAGAGATCTCTCATTTCTTTTGTTAGCAAGAAATAGAGTGCTGCGACGTTGAGGATTCTAAATAAATCCACCCAGCCAAGGTTCCTTAAGAATAGGTTTACTAAAAACCATGCCAGAACAATACTATGAACCACTACATTCAACCAATAACTATACTTTTTCTTTTGTTTTAAAGCGGAAACAAGAAACTTGTAAAACAAATATGCAAAAGCTAATGTAATTAAAGGTAGCCAAAGTACAAACGTATAAGCGAGACCAAATCCGGCTATAACAAGGAATACAAGGACGGCTATGTTTATCCAATAAACTACTTTTAGCGCTAAAGGATCTTTTGGGTCAAAGATGTTAGTTCACCTCTTTAGCGATAGTAAATCAATGCTATTTATATTGCTTTTGCCAAGAGATTTGTGAAGAAGCCATTTCTTTTATTTTCAAAAGGTATCCTTCACGGATAAGCTCTGTTTTTGTTTTCTTTGTTCTTTTTGCTTCAAGTTTCAGAAAGTACTCTTCTATTCTGGAAAGTTTAAGAGTAAAATTCCTTTCCCTAATAGTATCTTCTTTCAGGCCTATCGTCATCATCTTGCTGCTGTAACTCCAAAAGTTTTTGTTCTGTCTTTTTGAGGATAAGGTCTATCTCTTTGTACATTTGCGCCTTAAGGCGCAGTACAGCATCTATTCGTTGTTTTTCGTTCATTGTTCAGGATAAATGAAAAGCAGGATGGGCGGATTTTCGTGCTTGCGGTATGCTTCTATGATTCTGTCTATGGTAAGATCATAACTTGACCAATATTCCATTTGATAGCGCCAATGTCTATCTTCCTTTAATCCCGAGAATTCTTCCAATAGCTTCTTTTTAAGACGGATAAGTGCGAAGGCTCCTGATCTATAGTCATAAATAAGACGGCCTTGCACGATTAATGGTTTTAGTAAGGGCTGGATTGATTGCATGTAATTGATTAGAACACACTAAACTTAAACGTATGACGAGTGTTTAGGATGCCGTTTATAGCACGGCCTTGTTCCTCTCCTTCCCATCAAGAAGAATTAATACTGCATTTCTCCCCTCGCACTGTACTAAGTAATAGTATAAATGGTCGCCTGTTTTGAGAGCATTTCCACGCACGAGTTCTTTAATCAAAGTAAAGAAATAGCTTGTTCTCCTTTTTTGAAGTTTTACTTCCCAACCTAAACCTTGAAAGTGTATTTCCATGATAACCCACAAGTTACCACCTCTTCTAAGGTATATTTTACTGGAGAGGGTATATTAAGCTATGGTTGAACAATTTTAAACGAAAAAGTTTAAAAATAGGCTATTGAAACAACTAAAGATGCACAACGACGTGAAGTTTTATGGAGTAGGG
>CAYJQD010000100.1:0-2901 GCA_964372235.1 uncultured Methanosarcinales archaeon | reverse complement strand
ATATCTTCCAGAAACGGACTTAGCAATTCTTCCTTCAAAACATCTGTTCCCTCCAACAAAGGATTAAAGCTGGGAACAGCGATCAGTTCCTTCTTCTGCCATTTACCTCTTAAGAAACATTTGTATTTCTCCCATTTGCTGGCTTCCCTGATGGTAATGGCGGGATGTTCGTGCCCGATGACGATTAGTTTTGCTTCCGTGGCAACTAATTTATCGCCGTGGACAATCAAGGTATCACCTATTTTATATTCGGTCACAACAGAAATACCTCTCTTCTCAGCAATGGGTTTGATGATCGGATCGTGATTTCCTTTAATGATAATTATCTCAGAAACATTTGCCAAAAGAAAATCCAGAAATTCCAGTACTTCTCTCCATTCCTGCCGCAATACTCTTCCAAATTCATGTTTTAGGTCGCCGTTAATGATGATCTTTTGAGGTTTTGTTTTTTGCAAAATCAATGTTAGTTTGTTCATAATTTGTTCTAATTGAAATCTGGGAACTAAAATGCCTTTGTGGTGCAATGATTCTTCATAGCCGATATGCAGATCATTGATGATAAGTACTTTTTCTGCTTCAAACCATAAGGCGGTGTCCACAATCTTGATACCTTTGCTGATTTCCATATATAGTAGTTTTCATGAAGAAATATTTATAAATCAATTGGCTCACGATCAAATCTATGCCCCGGTAGCTTAGTGGTGGAGCGTGTGAGTTAAATCCACGAAGCTGTTAACCACAAGGTCACCAGTTCGAATCTGGTCCGGGGCGTTTTTATATTTTTTAATCAAAAAAGCAGAAAGCTCTACTATCCATGTTTGGTGTGCCGATTGCCTGCCACAAATATGAATGATGGAGCTAAAGCATTTTTGAATATGAAAAGAGTGATTCACAATTTTGTGAATCCATACCAAGAACTGGATGAAAGAACACCAGCAGAAGCGGCGGAAATTAAACTTCCGCTTGGTCGCAATAAGCTTCTGGATTTGATTAAATTTGTAGCGAGAAGCCGTATCACAAAAAGATGACTGTATCTTTTGTCCATATAAAGGTTATTTAAGGACGATGTAGAATGTGCTATCCCGTTTTTAGTTTACATATATTTCTTACCTTAATGATTAACAGTAAAAACCAGCCATCCACGGCGGGAGACGGCCATTTTCTGACGAAAATGTCCTACTCGGCATCCCGTAGGGAGCATGAAAATCAACAACGATTGATTTTCAGCTCTGAAATTAGGTAGTTTCCTAATTTCATGAGCAACCCCTGCCTCGTCTCCGCCATGGCTGTTTTTTACCAGACAACAATGATGCAGACCCGACGGGGGACGCCCCATCCGGGGTGTCGGGTAGGGCACGAACGGAGCGAGTGACCGTCTGCCATCACCATTGTTGTCTGGTTCATAATTCAATGTAAACTAGTTTCGTGACGTAAACCAGTTTCGAGATAATAGAAAGGACGATGTAGAACAAAAATCCTTTAAAGACTGGTGCGTCTGAGGCAGCAACCGGGGCTTTTGAAGCTGCCTTAGAAAAACAAGGCTTTAGTCCATTAGTTTATTTCTCACCAAACACTGATACACTGCTTTCGCCACCAACTTATTTGCTAAAGCGCTGGGATGAGCATCAGGTTTTAACTGTAATTCTTCTTCGCGATAATGCTTGAGCATGGGGCTGGCATTAAAAGTTGGGATTTTTTTAGTTTGACAATATTCTTTTACCTTTTCCTGAAAATAAGCGTTGTCTAACCGGTTAGGGTCTTCGCTTGGCCAAACAAAGAGGACTAGATTTGCTCCCTTCTTGCGGCATTTTTCAACTAAAGAGTCAAGATATTTTTGATTTGCTTCCCAGAGGTGTTCTTTAGGTGCTTTTCTGTTCATGTATGGCGACCGAACGCTTGCAAATGCACGGTAATTCAATACTTTTAGCAGCTGCCATCCCAGAAGGGTTATTTTTTTAACTTTCTGGCTGAAAAGCAAACTTTTTTTCCCGCGCTGCAGTTGGTGTTGGCTCAGTGGAACTCTTTTGAAATCCAGCAACTGCACTACAACTATAGCGGGGTTGTATTTCAGTAAGTCTTCTACCATTTTTTCTATCTGGAAAAAACCATAGCCGCCCATTCCCGCATTAATGACCACCTGCTGTTTTGCGTCAACTAATTTTTGTAAATGTCCGGGGAAAGTTTCTGCATCAGTTAAGCCTGCTCCTTCCGTAAATGAACATCCGGCAGCAAGTATTATCTTCCTTTTTTCATTTGCAATATCTCCTCGGATTCCTTGGCTATAAGTAGTCATGAACGGAGTTTGTTTTTTGCCGATTCGTTCGACATTGTAACTATCTTTACCTCGTTTGTTTTTCGGTCTGCGATAATAAGGGTAATAATGAAGATCATAAGAAATAATTTTTTGGGAAGCAGCATAGATGCGGAGGAGAAATTCTACTACTACTAGCACTATTATAATAATCAATAGATATAAAGCCATAGTTAATCCATCACATAACGGAATTCAGAGATGGTTTCTTCTTTCTTTTCTTGCTTGAGAAGCTTTGCGGCGAGAGCTAGAGCAAAGGTAAAAACAGAGAAAAGGATACCTCTGGGATATAATTTTCTCACTTGCAGGATAGAG
This sequence comes from uncultured Methanosarcinales archaeon, assembly GCA_964372235.1. GTDB lineage: Archaea > Nanobdellota > Nanobdellia > Woesearchaeales > GW2011-AR9 > JACPIL01. Next base: position 275 of record CAYJQD010000100.1, on the reverse strand, counting down.
CTGCTCATGATAATTTTAGTCTGCTTGTGGTTATATAAAGATTTAGATAATACTTACATAATTCTTTTAAATGCTTTCTTAAATGAGAGGAGCATGAAAAGGATTAAAACAGTTATTTTTGACATGGACGGAACCATTGCCTTCCGCAACACCCACGACGCTAGCTACAGTTCTTTCTTTCGGCATATGGGCTTGGAAGAGCAGGCTAGAGAGATTACTAACAAATATGATGACAAAGTGCATAATGTCATGACCACAGAAAATCATAGACGACA
>CAYJQD010000099.1:0-3230 GCA_964372235.1 uncultured Methanosarcinales archaeon | reverse complement strand
TCATCAAATCCTACGCGAGGACAAGTGGTATTTACCCAGACCTCGATGAAATTGAAATTCTCCAACTGATCAAAAGAAACCACGTTGTCAATGAAATAGTAAAACTTCTTGTTGACATATCTTTTCTCTAAAGCTAAAGCAGGCCTGAATTGTTCCTGGCCAGGTTTGATGGTAACAATAACTCCGATCGTTTTAGCGGTTAGAAATTTCATCAGGGAAGCTCGATACTTCAACAGAATTCTCTTTATATCTTGCACCCCCATCAACGACATTTTCTTAGCCAAAGGATCATTACAGACAATTTCCTTCATCTCATGTAAATCCTTTTGCACATAGACTAAAGCGAGAGGATGAAACTTTCCATCTCCCACATACAGATAACAATCACTTTCCTTTGCCTCATCTCGGGACATATTCAAAGAATTGTGATAATTATCGCAGCCCAATAATTGCCCTTTGACCTGCGTTCGGTCTGCATGCGAAGTGATTGCTACAATATTATTGTCTGTTAATTGTTTTCGAACAGTGTCAAGATTATTCACAAACTGCACGGAAGCGTATAGAGCAACAGTTTTGTATTTTTTCTTTTTCAAATAAGATAAAGTATCTTTAGATAGTTCCACTGAACCTGCGTACGGCGCATCGAGAAATAAAACTTCCATCTTATGCACTTCCCACCACATCATCAATTGATTGGTATTTTGCTTCTTCTAATTGTGGAACATAAGCTGGTTGAAGTTTTGCAGTAACTTTTTCAGTGATAGCTTTCAATACTGATTTCTTCTTTTGGGGTGGAGTCATGATTTGTTCTGAAAAATAGTCAGTTGAAGCAACAAAAAAAACCATAGATGCTAGCGCTAGACCATACAAGCCTCCTAGAATATTATAATTATCTTGGGAAAGAGGTTTCAATGTTTCTGGCACTTCCTGAAGTCCTAAAAAGCTGCTAATACTCAAAAATAGATTTAAAAAACCTGCCCCTAGGAGAAGAGGACGGTAAGCTCTGGGCTCTGGAGCATGTACCACCCCCTTTTCTAACTGGCTAATTTCTTCTTTTTCTTGAGATTCATTAATTATTATTTTAGTAAGATAACAATAGCCTATCCCTACCATAGGACAGAATAAAGAAGCACCAACAGTGGCAGGAGACGAACCCAATACTCCTTCCAGAACACCATAGACGCCAGCGCCGGCAGCGCTGATTCCCATCCCCGTATTAGTTTTTCTCGCCAAATCATACTTATTCCAGCCAAATTCTTTATTGCAATATTGAGTAACTTTCTCATACTGCTTCCATATCACTTGATCCAATTCCGTTAGCTTCTCAGTTAGAGTCATTACCATCCCACCTTTTTGTGAAATTTATTATGACCCCAACTAATAAGCAAATCTATTCCCATCCTGTTCAAGCCTAAAGGAATATCGCAAGCGCCAAAATTGCTTCCCAGCCAAATCAACACCCGCACTCCAGTTTCTTCTTCAATTCTCTGGGTAATCTCCTGAGCATACGGTTTCATACCATCCGGTAGCTGAACGCAGATTGTCTTCGCCTTTACTTCCTTTATCTTAGCGATAGCTTTTTCAACTTCAGGATTATATAATCTCATAAAGGAAGATTTTTATAACCTATTTTATATACTTTGCTGTGAATTATTTAAATATGGATGTCATACAACATTTCAGAGCTTATCGCAGCAAAAAATTGGCCAAAATTGCCCGAGCGTTGGTTAAAATGGGTGTCCAAGCCAACCATATAACTTTTCTTTCTTTAATTTCTGGAATTGTCAGTATTTATTTCCTCTTCAACAACTATTACTTATTCGTAGTCTTTGCTCTATTTCATCTAGCCTTTGACGGACTAGACGGAGTTATCGCGAGAGTCACTAAACCGACTGCTCAAGGAAAATACTTTGACTTAATTTCCGACAGCAGCGTTACTTTTCTGGCATTACTAAAAGCAGCGTGGTACTTGCAAGATATCCATGCCTACATTGCTGCAGGATTATTTTTACTAGCACTAATAATTCACCTAGCTTCTAAACTTGAAACACCGATGCTGTTCATGAGGACTGTTTTTGTGATAGTATTAGTAATCATCACTAATCCTCTTTTCCCATTCACAACTATTACAGTGACTGCGGGATATTTAGCTGCAGGTGGAGTTTCATTATATTCCTTAGCTAGGCAGCTGCAGTGGTTTATGGAAAAGAGGGCTTAGTTAAGTTTAAATATTCTCTTTCTTTTCATAGACCATGAATGATCAAAATCGCAGTTTGGAAGAAGTATACAAAATTGCTGGGGGAGAATTAAGCAAAGTTTTAGACGTATATTTCCCTAAAGAAGAAGAGCGTGTCAATTGGTTTTATAGCTCTAATAAAAGACTTGGCAAAAGTCCACACGATTTCTGTAAAGAAGGAAAACAAGGCGAATTAGTGGATATCTTGATTTGTTTAGCGCAAGGTAATATAGGTGGTTAATGACAGAAAAGAATTATTCAATCCATGATGTTTACGAAAGCATCGGGGAGAATGAAAATTTAAGAAAATTTATTGACCTCCTTAAAGGGGAGCGTTATTTGGGCAATGAAGAAAATCTTCTCAAATGGTGGTACGACCCGAATAATAAAGGATTAGGCAAAAGCCCCGATGAAATCTGTAAAGAGGGAAAGCAAAATAAATTAGAGAAAATGCTTATGGATATCCTTCATGCCGCTCAAGGCGGTTAAACTTTATTCAATATCTCATCTCTTTAATCTTTAGCCAGACAATTGCAGTGGGTTACTGGAAGAAAATAAGTGATTTTTACTCTCAAGAATCAATAATTTTAACACCATGCTGTTCTTTAAGAGTATCATATCCTTCCGGAAGATCTCGTCCAGAAAATGCTTTTTCAAGCTTGGAAAAATCTTCAAAAGACTCAACCACATTTTTGTGATCTGGAAAAATATCCCATTCCGAGTCAAAATCCTTCCACTTTTCAACCTGCTTCACAAGATAAAATCTTCCATCTGATGATGGATTGTGTATCTCTTCATTTAGGACAATTTCTCCTAATGTAAATTTTCCACGTTGAGGCCCAAAATGATTGCTCTTTGGAGGATTGGGCTCTTCAAGGTAACTTTTAGCTATTACCAAATGTTGTTGGGCATAATTCTCGCTGACGAATGTTTTATAATCAGACAATATCTGGTCAGGATTTCTAGAAGAATATCCTTGATTCTCAAACTGATG
>CAYJQD010000098.1:3227-3469 GCA_964372235.1 uncultured Methanosarcinales archaeon | reverse complement strand
AAGTCTGTACCGCTAACACATGGACTTGCGAAGGAATAAATGCTAAGAAACAGTGTATGTCTGATGGTTCAGGCTACAATAATCCCGAGAATTGCGCTTCAGGGCAGACTTGTAGCAATGGTGTTTGTTCAGCTCTTCCTCCTCCTCCACCAGAAACCCCTCAACCTACTGGTTTTACAGCGCAAGGAACAAAAGTTAATCTTACTGATATACTTCCTGCTAATGATGTCTTTGCGACGAAG
>CAYJQD010000098.1:0-3217 GCA_964372235.1 uncultured Methanosarcinales archaeon | reverse complement strand
GAAGATCACAGCAACCGAATCATTTGTTGCCGAAGTAACTATTTACACTACACTCTACGATAGCAATGGCAAGGTTTTGGCACTAAAGCTTGAAAAGGTTGCTGGCTTGACCAAGGATCAGACTTACACTGCTACCATCAATTATCCGGCAGCAAACGTTAAACAGAAATCAGTCATCATCTACGATGTCAAGCAAAATCCGAAGGTCTTTGGGTCTCTGGAAGTAGAAAAAGCATCATAATTTTACCATGAAAAAAGTATTTCCTTTTATCGTACTCTTTGTACTTTCTTTTTCCTTAGCGGCGGCAGTGCAAGTTTCTACTAATAAAGTTGACTATAGCAGCGGTCAAACCGTTACGGTAACCGTAAGCGATTGTGTAGGAAATTCTATTGTGGAATTTAGAAATCCTAGTGGAACAGTAGTAGATATTAAAGCTGGCAAAGACAGTTGGAGTACTTCCTACAATACTCTTTCCGATTCTGCAGACGGAAAATACGCTGTAGAAGCAACGTGTACTAATGGTGCAGCTCAAAACAATTTCTGCGTCGATGCGCCGGGATGCGTTCCTGCAACTACAACAACCAGTAACGCCGGAGGAGGATTTTCCTGTACACCGAACTGGAGTTGTAATGATTGGTCTTACTGTGGCCCTACTTTAACTCAAACCCGTTCTTGCACAGATGTAAACAATTGTCAAGTACCTAAAGAAGAGTCCCGTCCTTGTGAAGCATGCCAGGAATCTTGGGTTTGCTCTATTTGGGCGGCATGCAGCGCAGGTTCTCAAACCAGAGCCTGCTACGACGAACATTTCTGTGAAACAACTGCCAACAAACCAGCTATCCAAAAAGGATGTAATGAAGTCGACCCCGTTCCTCCTCCTTCTCGAATCTCAACCCAACTCCCCCCTCCCTACGTCCCACAAGCACCAGCAGTGGCACAGCAAAGTTTTTTTTCTAAAGTCTGGGATGATTACAAATATTATATCATTGGCGGAGTAGGAGCAATCTTACTCGCAATTATAATCCTGGTGACTATTCATTTCCTTGTACCAAAGAAAGTAGCCTACAATATTAACGAATTGAAGCAATGGATACGAAAAGAAAAAGAGATGGGCACTTCCGATGCGGATATCCGCGAGATACTTAAACAAAATACCGGTTGGACTGATGAGGAGATAGATATGGCTTTTGAAAGTTCTACGCAACCATCAAGAGTTGTTACTGTTAATTCTGGTCTAGAGAAATCTTAATAAATTGTAACAGCTTAGTAAAATTAAAAATGAGGTGGATGGTACGATTTTTAGTAATAGCTTTACTTATATTCTGTCTATTGACCACCTCTTGCGAAGCAGCTACCAGATCAAAATATTCTAGCTCAAAAGCTGTTTCCCTTCCTTCCGAACCTCGTCTGCCCGGTGAAACGCAGAGACAATCCAGCAGCTTGGCTGGCAGAGCGTATCATGCCGATCTAGGTCAGCTTGGCTACGCCGAACCTACCCGAGCGAGCATAAGTAAAGATTCTCTGACGCGAGGCGAGCCATTATCGGTTTCTGTCCAGAATGATGATTTTGTGTATAGGTATTATTATGTCTCCATCAATGGAAAGTGGGAAAAATTCAGCTTTCCGCAGCAGGCCATAGGAAGCTCTAATTGGATCGCGTTTTCGGCTGGCGCCTCGATCGATACCACTCAGCTTCAGGAAGGAGACAATTACGTAGTTATGTATTCTTGCAGCAAAGCTGTGAAAGGATTTGATTGTCACGGCAATAAATGGCAGATCCATAAGTTTGATGTGCTGCCTAAGCCAGAAATTTCTCAGCCTCTGCCGAAGGAGCAGCCGCAGGAACCGGATTGCGGCAGTGATCAGGAATGTCCTCTCAATTTCAAATGTGAAGCTGGAAAGTGTGTTGAAAAACCTAAACCTCTGGAACCAGCTCCTGAAGTATTTAACACTAAATTTTATCAAGGGCCGGTTCGGGCAGATCCAGACGATTTGTTATTGATTCCTGGCTACGGATTCAAACAAGGAGTTATTGCGGTCTACAAGCAAGTTTCCGATAATCCAGCAAACCTTCAGCCTCCCTCCATCATTCCAAACAAAAACACGGTATCTGAGGGGAAATTATATGTCGCCAGTGTTGCTTCCGATTCTATCAACGTACTTCTTCCAGAAGTTATGAAAGCAAGGCAAGCATACGCAATCTGGATTAAAAATCCAAACGGAGAATGGAGTGAACCTGTACTGATCAATGATCCTCGACCTTTGTGGCTTAGTCCTGATCAGGCTTATGCAACAAAACAATTTGCTTCTCTACCACGCGAAATAAAAGTAATAGGAAGAAATCTCAATGGAGGAAGTTCTCCAAAAATCAGGCTTTCCGGACCGACCAATTATGATTTAGTTGTTGTCGACGACGGAAACCCTTCTACGACTATTGAACATTATGCTGCCAAAGCATCCTTACCTTCAACTCTGCAAGCAGGAACATACAAAGTTCAATTCTCACGCGACGGAGCAGTCTGGATAGATCTACCGAGCGATATTTCTTTTACCGTGCTTCCCGATCCTGTGCAGAAACAATCTTTTGATATTTCCAAAAATGGATGTTCTCCTGATGATGGACTTGATGATACTGGTTGTATAGTGCAAGCCATCGCTGCAGCCAAAGCGGCAGGCGGTGGAGAAGTATTCATTCCGGCAGGAACCTGGCATCTTAAGGATCCGACTAAAAGTACTGATCCCTCCTGGGCTGCGAACGGTATAGTTGTTCCTCTCGGTATAGATCTTATCGGTGTTGGTTCTAAAGGAGATAAACCGAGCAAAATTGTTCAAACACTGGATTGGAAGCGACCAAGCGGAAATAGTTGGGACAATGTAATTACTGTTTTTTCTCTTCTTGGCAATAATCGTATCAACGGAATTTATTTTCATTCTGATGGTTTCATTTTCAATCCAGCCGACCCACAAGCAAAAGGACCTTCTACAGATTGGAAATATATATCTTTAGGAAAACTAGCGAGGACCGTACAAGATCCTACTCTTATTGAAAATATTGTGATCAGCAACAATAAATTTTCAGGATTGAATGACGGCAAAGTCTTAGGCATGTATAGTGCCATCGGTGATTGGGGGATGTCTTCTCGCCATATATTTATTGCCAATAACGAATTTCAGGCTTATAAAGATGCTCTAACCTTATATGGAATAGACAAATCT
>CAYJQD010000097.1:0-3499 GCA_964372235.1 uncultured Methanosarcinales archaeon | reverse complement strand
TAACGAATTTCAGGCTTATAAAGATGCTCTAACCTTATATGGAATAGACAAATCTCTCAAACATCGTATTGCCGATTCAGTTATCGCGTATAATACTTTTTACCCGGGTGATTATGTAGAAGGTACATACGCTGGAACTATCGCTTCTGAAATGCATGGTACCAACCGTGTCGATTTCAGCAACAATCATGCCGATGGAAAAGTAAATAACGGATGGAGAGCAGGTTTCTTTTGGTCGAATCATAATACTAACGAAATGCTGCTTATTTCACAGAATAAAGCTACCTGTACTGGGAATAAAGCCGGAGACGGTGAATCGTTTGTATTTGATGACAATGGGAACGTGCACGGGTTTTCTGACTTGCAAAAAGTTCTTTCTTCTACCTCTACATCAATTACTGTGGATGCAGCTTGGAAGGCTAATACTCCTAATTATTATAACGAACACTGGGTCAACATAGTTGATGGAAAAGGTTTAGGACAAAGCCGTAGGATAGTTTCTTATACCCCGGAAAAGCCAGCTACTATCACTGTTTTCCCGGCCTGGGATGTGGTTCCCGATTCGAGTAGTCTCATTACCATTACCAGGATAACCTGGAATGCCTATATGGTTGATAATGTGGTAGATATCCGCGGATGCAATCCTAATCCAATTCTGACTTCTGGTGTGTTTGGTATGACCGGAGCCGCGGCAGATTTCACGATTGAAGGAAATCAATTATTTGATGCTGCAGGAATTAATTCTTTCGGCTCTGGCCAGCGAAACACCGGAGTAGCGGGAGAATTTAATGGCTGGGCAACTTTTGCGGGAGAAATCCGCAATAATTATATCGAAGGTGAAAATAAATTTCCTGAATCTCAAGGCGGCATCAAATTATGGTACGGTTCGGAAGCCTCTTATCCTAGTCCGGTGCTTGATCATAACATATTAGTTTCTCATAATATCATAAAAAAATCTGATGACGACAATGGCGCAATTGCTCTTCGTCCTGCTTATACGCGTTCTCAACTTACACCATATCAATTAAAAGGTATTGCCGTATTCCACAATATTATAGAAGATGTGCCGGCATTTGGAATAAAAATTTCCGAAAAATATGTTTGGAATACTGTCCTTCATAAAAACATCTTCAAAGGCGTACAGTCAGGAAAAGAAATATATGATGCGGGAACGGATACGGTAAAGATCAACCTTTTCTGTGGAGATGGATTAGTAACTGGGAGCGAGGTGTGCGACGATGGTTCTGCAGGCAAATGCGCTTATGGATTACAATCATGCTTGGTCTGTTCTGTTCAATGTAACAATCCATCCGTAGCAGGCATAACCTCTTATTGCGGCGATAACAAATGTGATCTCCAACATGAATCTACTGCAAGTTGTCAGCAAGATTGCGGAAATGCTTGTGCTGGATCTATCGCTGCTCAATGGTCTGGAGAAGGTAATTCGTTGGATTCTGTAGGAAAATATACTGCTGCACCTCAAGGTAATGTACTGTACGCAACTGGTAAGACAGGACAGGCGTTTAGCCTTGCTGGAAATAGTTACCTAAATACGGCGGATCTTAGCTGGAAAACTACTGATTCCTTTACCTTTAGTTTGTGGGTAAATCCTTCTCAGCTTAATAGCAACGATGTTCTCTTCGGCAAACCTTTTCCTGAATGGGAATATAGTCTAATGATTCCTTCCAATGGTTTTCTTCGTTTTACTTATTTTAATAGCAATGGCATGGATGAATTAAATCTCCAGCCTAGCACGCCTTCTCTGCAAACCGGCCAGTGGACGCATCTTGCTATAGTTTATGATGGTGCGACAGGTGTGGGTAAAATGTTTGTCGACGGTGTGCTGGTGGCCCAGGCCAATCGGAAAAATCAAGCTCCTTTCCAAGATAGACCTAATCCTTTGCAGATCGGGGCAGGATATTATAACGGCAAACAAAATTACTTCACGGGGTTAATAGATGAATTCACTATCTGGAATAAACCATTGACCGATATAGAGATCCAAGCTATTCATGTAGCTGGGAGCAAAGGCACGTGTAAGGCGTAAACAGAACTTTTTTAAACCATAATCCCTTCTTTATATCGAGGATAGATGGACCAACGTGAATATCAGGGGTTGCTTGAAAAATATAAATCTCGGATTGCCAGTGAATTTGGCGGCGTTTCACCGGCTTCTTCCAAAGTTTCTACTAAAGAATATTCCGATTTCAAACAAGAACTTTATCCCGGACATTATTCTCTTTATGAGAAAGCCTGTAATTTTGCAGATAATCTTCTCAAACTTTCTGTTGATCCAGTAAAAGCAAAAGTTATACAGAAAAATCTTGATCTCTGTCATCTTAATGTCCGTCCTGCTGGAGTCATCGCTCTTTCCTTTTTATTTCCTCTCCTAACCATCGTGATAGGTTCTTTGATTACCTTTGGCATCTTTGGCATGTTTTTCTTCGTGGTGTTTTTCTTGGTAGCTGGATTGTTGATGATTCCTGCCTTTCAGAAAGTCCCTGATTTCATGGCTAATACCTGGCGGATGAAAGCGTCTAATCAGATGGTGCAGAGTGTTTTCTACATCGTTACCTACATGCGTCATACCTCCAACCTGGAACGAGCCATTGAATTCGCAGCTGATCATCTTGAACCTCCACTTTCTCTAGATTTCAGGAAAATATTATGGGATGTTGAAACGGAAAAATACAGTACCATTAGGGCTTCTGCAGAAGCATATTTGCTGGTATGGAAAGAATGGGATGCTGAATTTGTCGAATCATTCCATCTGATTGAATCCTCTCTTTTCGAATCGTCAGAAGAACGCCGCTTGGCCTTGCTCGACAAAGCGCTGGATGTTATTCTTACTGGCACGTATGAAACAATGCTTCATTATGCTCATTCTTTGAAATCTCCTATCACCATGCTGCACATGTTAGGGATCATTCTCCCCATCCTGGGCTTAGTAATTTTACCTTTGGTGGTTAGCTTCTTAGGCGGAGAAGGTTCGAGTCCTTTCGTTTCTGCTATTTACATCTCTGTTCTATACAATGTTACCTTACCTATTAGTGTTTTTTATCTAGGCAGAGTCATCCTTTCCAAAAGACCAGCGGGATACGGGGCCGTGGATATAGGAGAAAAAGAAGGTTTCAAAAAATACAAAAACGTAGCGCTGCCATTAAGCAAGAATTTTACTCTGTGGGTGAATCCATTGTATTTTTGCATCATGGTCTTTGCCGTCGCGATGCTGATTGGTTTTAGTCCATTGATTATGCACTCTTTCAGCGTTCCAGATTTTGCCTTTGATCAAAATGGAAATCTGAAAATGTTAGAATATGTATGCCCTCCTGATATAGGTCCAGGATGCGCGCCAGAAGATCGTATTGGCCCTTACGGAATTGGTGCTTCTCTGCTTTCCTTAGTTGTCGTTTTGGGTCTTGGACTTTCCTTTGGGATATTCTTTACCCTGCGTTCTAAAAATGTCATTAAAATTAGGCAGAAGACGAAAGAGCTCGAA
>CAYJQD010000096.1:2365-3520 GCA_964372235.1 uncultured Methanosarcinales archaeon | reverse complement strand
AAAACACGAACACATTTATAAAAATCCCCCTCATTCATGTAGCTATGATCTACAAAGAATGGTTTAGTTTATCTCCAGAGAAAATTCCGACAAATATGCCCCTCTCTGAAAGGATAGAAGATTATCTTCACCCCGGGGATAAAGTCTTAGATCTAGGTTGTGGTGATGGCCGGTTATATGAATTTTTTGTTTCCAAGGGGTGTTCTTATTACGGCATTGATGTTAATAAAGCGGCAATCAAAGCAGCTAAAAAGAAATATCCTGAAGAAAGCGGTCGATTTCACGTTGCTTCTGCGGAAGATACTGGTTTTCTTTCCGTTTCTTTTGATATTTTGATAGCCCAGGGCACATTAGCCTGCATGAATTTGGAAGGAAGAACAAGGACCATGGCAGAAATGAGAAGAATTGCAAAAGACGGGGCCATTTTGCAGGTAACCGAGTTTGATTTATTAGATAATGAACCCTATTATCAATTCCAAAGGCGACGAACAAAGGAACATGGTACCGTTGTGGAAAGGCCTGATGGATCGACGGTTGGCTACACCACTCACCATTTTAGCCGGGAGGAATTATTGGGATTATTTAGCCGGGATTGGGAGATTTTACTCGAAGAACATCCTCTCTTGACCACGAGGAACGGTAATCAGTACCCGAGTCACAGGATAATGGCACGTAAGAAAGAATGTTCCCGTGATTGAATTTATAAGCATTTATCTTTTCCAGCAGTTAAATTTAAATAGTTCCGCCGTTTTAAAGCAGAGATGTCGGAAACAATCATTGCTGAAACAATAGCTATCAGGAAACAGGATTTGGAACAGCTCCGAGAAAGTCTCTTAAGCAGTTTAGAATTACTTGAAGAACTAGAATTTCAGCAAGGTGTGACTCTCGGACGAGAACAGTTCAAAGCGGGGAAATCTATTTCTCTCGAAGAACATAAAGCCAGAAAGAACCATTACTGAGCATTTATTCGTTTACATCAAATTCCTGATAGAATCTGCTCCGTTTCTGAATGAATAAAACCCTAATTTGCTTTTTATTCTCATCGATGTCCACAGCAATACGATAGCCAGAGCGCCCAACTTTTAATATCCAGGTGTTCTCACCACAAACACAAACACCACCCCGATAGCCACCATCCCCAGCCACACTACTTTA
>CAYJQD010000096.1:425-2265 GCA_964372235.1 uncultured Methanosarcinales archaeon | reverse complement strand
CACCACAAACACAAACACCACCCCGATAGCCACCATCCCCAGCCACACTACTTTATTCCACTGAAACACTTTCAAACCATCCAAGGGGCCAAAGGGAATCATGTTAAACAACCCCAGCCACATGTTGATGCTGAAGCCAATACTGGTAATGGGCCTAAGAACGGGAACGATAAATCCTAATCCTAAAAAGAGGAGCCCCAATACATAATTCGTCATCGCCCCCGCTACACTGATAAGGCCATTCTCCCGCCGGGTCATCATGCCGGAAATCATCACCGCTCCCGGGGCGGCGAAAATAAAGCCGACAAAAACGGCTAGTCCTAAGGCGAGCAGAATCATCTGGTCCCAGGCCCGGAACTCAGCGACGCAACCATAACGCTGGGCGACAAACTTATGGGCTAACTCATGCAGCAGGAAACCTAAGCCGGCGGTGAATAAGGAGATGACAAACAGAATCAGGAAAGGGGTCGAGAATACTGTACCGAGGGAGCCGCCAAAAATATGGGCACCAGAATAAATAAAAGCAAACGCTAAGGATAACGCCAGCCAGGCTTTTAAGATATCCACAAGTTCAGTTTTAGAGGTCGCCACTCCCCCGAGCTTAAGCGCGTGATAGGTCATCGTCCCTCTTCTCGTCAACCAGCTGTTTCAGCCGCTGGGCTTCTTCTTCCACTTTAACCAGCAAGGTTAGATCATTAAAATTATCCTGGGCGCAATCTTCACAGTAGAAATCGGCGGTATCTTTTATCTTATACACTGCCTCGCCGTCACAGATGATACATTTTTTGCCCATGATTACGGGGTTGGAAGGGTAAGATGTTTAAAAATGTTGCTGTTTTCTTTAAAACTCAAACCAGAGTGACCGAAAAGTATAAATAGTAACCAACATTCCTTTTCAGTATGAAAAAGAAGAAATTTGGTTCTTTCAAAGATACATTTCTTGAAGGATATTGGAAGGGCTTTCTAATCGGATTTCTGTATGGCACAGTTGCATCTTTTCTTATTGTTTTTTTTGTCTTTTTTGCGCCTTGGGCAGGATTAATTGTTGTTCCTGCAGCACTAATTTTCAATATCTTTTTTGAGAATGTTTTCGGCAGAACACCGTTCGGATACATACTAGCGCTTCTCTCTACCGGAATTGTCTTTGCGCTGCTAGGAATGCTTATTCAGTGTGTAATTAGACATATCCACTTACGGCGTAAGATCCATCCTATTTTTGTCACAGGTTTAATTTTATTTGTGATTACAAGCTCAACGATTTATTATGGTCGGGACGATTTTATCGGAAATTTTTATTTGGGCATCGCATCAACCAAACAAGATCCAAATATTTGTGACATTTTCTTTACCATAAATCCGATTGATCCGTACAACAATGCGTACTATTGTTATGAAAACATTGTGAAACTTGATTCCGACCACTGTGAAAAATTGAAAGACGTAACGTGGAAAGATTTGTGCTATACATTACTTACCCAACGGAATGGAAACTTTTCCTTATGTGAAAAATTGGTTGGGGAGATGCAAAAAGGAAGCTGCTTTAGCAAAAAAGCATTCCATGCGGCAGAAAGTGATAGGTATGAAGCAGGTTTAGATGTTTGTGCTAATCTTACTCCCCAAGTGACAGAAGATTACTGCTATTACGAATGGGCAGCTGCTTGCAATTTTATTATGGACAAGAAACGTGAAAAGTCCTGCTACATTAATAAAGCCTTTCGGGACTGCGATAGAATTGTAGACAAGGAACTTCAAGAATCTTGCTACATTAATAAAGCCTTCAAGGAAGGAGAATTTCATGGTTTTGACGCTGCTTTAGCAGTATGCGCAAATCTTACTCAGG
>CAYJQD010000096.1:0-415 GCA_964372235.1 uncultured Methanosarcinales archaeon | reverse complement strand
GCCAATGTAACTGGAGTTGTTGCAGATCACTGCTTTCTTTGGTCTTTGGATACTTGCGACAGAGTTGTAAACAAGGAACTGCAAACATCGTGTTTTACTTCTAAATTTCAACGAGAAGTAAATAATTTAGAGGAATGTGCTGATAATACCCCCGAAATGGCTGATCTTTGTTATAATGCGATTTCTGGGAGCGTTGACTACGGCTCTGTTCCTTGCACCAAAATAATAAATGAAGAGCTGAAGCAGGAATGTCTTAAGCGTGTTGGTGGTTCATGATGGCTAAAGAACAAAAAGTAGATCTAAGAACTATTATTCTTACTATCTTTACATTTTTTGTTGTTTTTTGGCTTATAAATTTTATTCTAAAACTTTTGATCACTTTCTTGCCTAGCGACTTCATCGTCAGTAATAGATC
>CAYJQD010000095.1:0-3555 GCA_964372235.1 uncultured Methanosarcinales archaeon | reverse complement strand
AAGTTGGAAACATAGACAAAAGCTGGAAGCAAGTAGCCAAAGAAGTTGGAGTAAAGGAAGTTGTGCTTTTCAGATTGGGTGGGTTAAATAAGAAATACGCGAAAGTATTGGAGAAGTTTGTATAAGAACTGTCGCGTCAGTTCCCAGATGGGCAGATCTCCTACGGAGATCATGCTAATTTTGATTAAACTTCTTACACTAAATACTTCACAAACCGCAAAAATCTTGGCTCTTTTAATAAAGCCATACTCACCAGCGGGATAGGATTATCCCGAGTGTATTTCTCAAAGACTTTTTGCACTTTCGGCTTATTGATATACGACACTAATTTGTCCCAATCATCGTCGGAGAACTTGTCTAAGATTCTCCGTACTATTAAATGCAATCGTAAACGTTTGGCAACCGGCTTAATTTCCTTCTCGTAATTCCTGTTGTTATTGATGCAATCAGCTAATATCTCTGCCTGCTTCAATCCCGGAACCAATCCTCCCAGAGTTGTTGCTTTGACAAAACCTGCTGCATCTCCCAGCAGATAGCAATTTTCTTTATGCAGCTTTTGAGCAGGATGATACACTGGGATCGTTCCTGCCTGCATTTCTTTGACGGTAAAACCATGTTCTTTCATGAACTTGTCGAAATATGCCCGAGAGTTCTTCCTCATGCCTAAGCCCACTCGGGCTAGATTCTCAGATTCTGGAACTACCCAGGCGAATAATTCTGGACAGACTGATACACCGAAATAGGTCTTGAATGAATCAGGATCAAACTTTCCCTCTACCAAGGCTTGTACCCCAAAGTAATTCTCCCGTTCAGGATGAAATAATCCGTATGCTTTGGCAGTCGGCGACAGCGGTCCATCTGCAGCAATAACGATGTCTGGAGAAATACGTTTTTCTTGATTAGTGATGGAATCCTTGATCACCAACTCCTTCCTTTCCTTGCGCTGGAAAGAATGATTCAGAAATACTTTGGCTCCTTCCTTCTTCGCTAAATCGCCAAAGAAGTTATCAAACTTATTGCGGCAGACTAAATACTCTTTTTGTTTGACTTCTAGTTTATGCTTCGGCGAATAGACTTCCACTTTATTGAATGTATTTACTAAAAAGGAATCCATTGGCAATTGGAATTGATCAAAATCTGAGGTCAATAGACCGGTGCATTGAATAGGTAATCCTATCTGGGCATGATTCTCGTAGATCCCTACAGAATGCCCATTTTTAGCCAATAAGTAACCAGCATAACAGCCTACTGGACCAGCGCCAATGATTGCAATATTCATGTCAAAATGAACGAATTATCGACTATAAAAAGATTATCAAACAAGAATTACCTTCGCTAAGAATTCAAAAAGTTAAATAAAAAAAGAAAAAAGATTTGGAGGAGTGGGTACTACCTTAGTAGTACTTTTCTTCTCCTTCGTCGTCTCTGCGTAATCTGCTGAAACCGATTACCAAGCCCAATAGTACTAGTAATACAACCAATACTACAAGAGCGATTTCTAATCCGTTTCGTAAGCTGGTTTCGTTGCTAGCTGTTTTTTCAGCTGCAACAGTAGCTTTCAAGACTACGGTTTCCAAGACATTGCTGCCTGATTTAACAGTCAGGGAAGCAAGGTGCTCGCCTGCAGTTGCATCGTTAGCAGCAGTCAAGTCAACATAGACAACTTTGCTCTGGCCAGGTTCAAGCACAACTAGCTTTTCGCTCACGGAAGCGGTTGCCCAGTCTCCGGTTGCTACTTCAACAGTGTATGCTTTGGATGCACTGCCGTCGTTGGTCAAAGCCACAGCATAGGTTGCGGTTTTGCCAGCTGCAACAGTTTGCATTTCTGGACCAGCTGCCAAGACAGTCTTACCTGATTTTTGTTGAGGCTTAACGAATTCGCTTTCCACAACAGTCAAGGTGTAAGTCTCAGAGACTGATTCGGTTAAATCGTCGTAGTGTACAGTAACCTTAACAGTGTATTCTCCTGCTTTGGTGTCTGCTGGGATGTTAAGCTGCATTTCATCTGCTTCTTCAACATCTGCTCCACTATCGTCGTTGTTGTTAAATTCTAATTCATCAATAAATTCAGATGCTTTTAAGTTCAGTTCAGGAACTTCTACAGTTACCTTAACGTCTTCTTCGTCCTTTTCACCGATGTTCTCAACTAGCACAGTAGTAAGCAATGATCTTCCTGCTTTTACGGTCAAGCTAGGGGAGAATGCTACATCAGCGATTCGTACTGCATTCTGAGCTGATTCTACGTTTAATGTGACTACTTCATTAAATGCTTGAGTGTTTTGATCCAAAACTCTCAATCGAAGCAAGTATTGCTCTTCTTTTTCAGCCATGTCTGCTGGTAAGTCCAATTCAAGGGTAACGTATTTAACGGTGTTCTTAGTTACGTCAACTTCTTCAATTGAATCAACTACGCTGCCATGTTCATAGCCGCTGATTTTTGCTTCAACTTCAACGTCTTCAACGTTGTTTGATAGCGCCTTTAATCCAACTCTTACTTTCAACGTTTGCCCTTCTTCAACAGTTAGGACATCGTTTTTCCAATCAACTTCGTCGCCATTAACTTTAACAGAAACTACTTCTAGATCCATGCTATCTAAAGCACTAACCATAGAAACAGTTAGCAAGCTAATGACAAACAATGCCATTACACTTAGTAATTTTCTCATTTTTGTTCTCCTCCAAATCCTTTTTCAAGGTTTGAGTATTATTTGTGAGCACCCAGAGCCTATTTTCATAGTACTTTGAGGCTTTTACCACTCCAAAATGGGGGTGTTATTTAAATCTTTCGTATTTTAGTATCATATAGTAAGAACACTTAAGTACTACTAGAAAGTGTTATTGTCTATATATACTATCCTATAGGTTGAAGTATGGTAATGATAGTTCTTAGCGGTAATTTTGATCATGTACCAACCTGGTAGGGCATCTTCAGGGATAGGAACATAAATGGTCTTGCTCGCCCCCTTACCTTTGGATAGGTCAAAGTCGCTGGTGCTGCCAAATGCTCCTATTTCAAAAATAGTGGCCTGGATTTCCACATCTCCAAGGTTAGTTTCCCCATTATTGAATATGTTTGCATTTACTACCATGGTTTCTCCAGCATATACAAGCTCATCTTCTACGAAGACTGATTTGAACTTGATATTGGTCAGATTTACTGCATCTGCAGTTTCTTTCTGATATTCTGCATTGATCTCATTATTATCATTCTTATCTAAGCATCCTGGATCGTTAGGATAGTCCTTCTTGCCGTCACCATCGTTATCCAAGCCATCGTTGCACTGTGGTTTATTTACTGGGGTTTCGCTATTGTCATCCGGACTGGAACACCCAGGATCTTTCGGATAGTCAATAAACCCATCCTCATCATTGTCTATTTTGTCAATGCATTGGGAATCTTTTTCCAGGTCATCGCTCTTGCTTTTACAGCCTGGATCGGCAGGGTAGTCAACTTTACCGTCCCCATCATTATCCTTCCCATCATCACACTGAGGTTTTAGAGGATCATCGCTTTCGTTATTGTCTTCTTTGCTGGAGCATCCAGGATCTTGAGGG
>CAYJQD010000094.1:0-3598 GCA_964372235.1 uncultured Methanosarcinales archaeon | reverse complement strand
AATATTACAAGCAATTCTTTTAGAGCATCAGCTCATTCATGTACTGCTTTCCCTTCGATGCCAATCTGAATAAAAATCACAAAAATAAAATAATCGTCGGGCAGGAGAAAAACCGAAACCTTTAAAAACCCAGAACTTTTTGCTACACTACGTTTCTTAAGAGAAACCTTAAAGCAAAATGCCGAGCGAAAAACCAAATTTCAATGTCGTGTTCGTTGGCCATGTAGACCATGGAAAGTCAACAGCAATTGGAAGGCTGATGTATGACTCTGGTATTGTCCCAGAGCAGGAATTGCAGAAGTTGAGAGAAGAAGCGCAAAAGCACGGAAAAGTTGGATTTGAATTTGCTTTTGTCATGGACCGATTTAAAGAAGAAAGAGAAAGAGGAGTCACCATTGACCTTGCTTACAAGAAACTCGTTACGCAAAAATTCCAAGTCACCATCATCGACGCTCCTGGCCATAAAGATTTTATTAAGAATATGATTACTGGCGCATCACAGGCAGATGCTGCTTTCCTTACCGTAGCTGTCCAGCATGGAGTCATGCCTCAAACCAAAGAGCATATCTGGCTCTTGAGAACCATGGGCGTAGATCAAATTGCAGTGATTATCAACCAGATGGACACGGTGAATTACGCTGAAGACAAATTCACCAAGGTCAAGGCAGATGTTTCTGCTTTGCTTAAGCAGGCTGGCTATAACACTGAAAAGATCACGTTCCTCGCATGCTCTGGTTTCAAGGGCGATAATGTTGCTAAGAAGTCAACGAACCTGCCTTGGTACAAAGGCCCTACGATCTTAGAGCAATTGGATCTCTTTAATGCCCCTCAAAAGCCGACGAATTTGCCTTTGCGAATGCCTATCCAGGATGTCTATGAAATTAAAGGAGCTGGAACGGTTCCTGTTGGAAAAATTGAAACAGGCGTCATGAAGCTCGGGCAGAAAGTTATTGTTCTTCCAGCACGATCAGGAAAAGGCATTGAGGGTGATGTGAGAACTATTGAAATGCATCATGAGCAAATGCCAGAGGCTGTTGCAGGAGATAATGTTGGAATTAACATCAGGGGAGTTGGAAAGAAAGATATTGCCCGGGGAGATGTCATCTGTGATGCAGCAAACCGTCCGACGATTGCAGCTGAATTCATTGGCCAGATCGCAGTCATTAATCATCCTACAGTAATTGCCAAAGGATATACTCCAGTATTCCACGTGCACACTGCACAAGTACCCTGCCAGTTTGTAGAGATTATTGAAAAATTAGATCCAAAGACAGGACAGCCTGTTCCAGGAAAGCCTGACTTCCTCAAAAATGGAGATGTTGCAAAAGTAAGAATCAAGCCGCAAGGCAATCTTGTTATTGAAAAGCAATCAGTCAATCCTCATATGTCTCGTTTTGCTATCAGGGATGCAGGGCAGACCGTTGCTGCAGGAATCTGCATTGAGCTCACGCCGAAGACGTTATAATATTTTACTTTTCTCTTTCAACTACCTTGCTAAAAAGTGAGCTGTTAAGTAAAAGTCTGGAATTTTGATTAAAAAAATTAATCTAAGTTCTACACAATAAAAAAAGAAAAACCCATCGGTGGAATTAAGCGGTTTTAGGTTCAAAAAGTTCTAACCAATTACCGTTTAAATCTTCAAAAGTCAATAATTTTCCATAATCTTCTTCTCTTATTTGTACAATTTTTACATTGTTGGATCTTAGCTTTTCTTCCATTTTTTTAAGTTATCAACTTCAAACATAATTCTTGTTTTTTGAGGTTTAACTCTAGGATCTTTTTCTTTTGGCCTTTTAAGAATTGCAAAAGAAGTATTTCCCAAATCAAACTCTAACCAATCTTCTTGCCTAAATTTAAATTTTAGCCCTAGTATATTCTCATAAAAATTTCTAGATTCTTCTATATCTTTAACATAAACCCACACAGCATATATTTTTCTAATCATTTTGGTTATTATATGGATTGTGATGCTGCGGGTTTATGTTATTGCGGTAATCTTCTAAGGAATTCCAGCTCGTGTAGGGTATGACTCCTGGAAATTCACCTGCGTCTGGAAGGAATACTTCTACACTTAGACCTTCTTGTCCTAGACGTAAGCATGGTTTGAACCCGACCGGACTATAGCGTGAAGAGATACAGTAAAAAAGACCTAATCCTATATTGGAGTAATTATTCTTTGTTGACGGCGGAAACCCTTCACGGAAGGCGTTAAATAGTCCAATTCCTCTTCTCTAAAACAAGCATGTGTTTCGCCTTCTGAGAATCCATCAAAGATGTAGGCTGCTCTAAATGGAGGGCACGTAAATTGCTTTACGCCGCCTCGCTTCCAAGTATCTCTCAGTGCATAGCCTCTTGTATCTCTATTCAATGTCATTTTTATTCTATATTATTCATCAAATATAAGTATTTAAGGGTTGGTCTCCGGACTTAGATGATTACTTTTCAATCTTTACGTTTTAATAAGAATGAGGACGCTGTTTATCGCGCAGTTATTGAATTTCGGCAAATTGATGCTCGCTAAATAAAAGAATTAAGAAGGCAACTGACGTTAACTCAACACCTCACTAAAAAGTACATTGTTAATTTAAAGGTTGGTAAAAGAAAAGATTAATAAAGGAGTTTGGTTATTAATATTTATTACTTCAATTGTGATAGAAGTGAAAGAGGGATTTAAAAACAGGGTTTCCACATGGTTTATATGAAGAATAAAATAGCAATTGTATTTACTGTAATTATATTTTTAGTAGGAATCAATCTTATTGGTTCTGCTTCGGCTGTTTCTGAAATTGTTATAGGAAATTATCAGAACTATCCTGCTTATAACGAAGGTATATATAACGTAGAAATTGATGGCAATATTTTAAGATTTGGTGTTAGTTATGGAGGATGTGATGATGAAAAAGAGAACTTCAATCTTATTTGGGATGGACTTTATTTAAAATCAAATCCTCCACAGGTGAATTTATTTCTTACTCTCAATGATAATGTAGGTAATACCGATTGTGAAAGACTTTGGCATAATACTTTGGAATTCAATCTAAACAAAATAAGTGGAATCACTAAAGGCTCTATCATTAATCTTTTTGATTCAGCTAACACTAATGCTCCTAGATATAAACTAGTTTATGAAGGTGAAGAGGGATTTAATAATACTGGCATCTGTCCCGAAGATTTGAAAACTTGCCCTGACGGCAGCTCAGTAGGAAGAGAGCTTCCAAATTGTGAATTTCCAGTTTGTCCTTCTTTTGAAGGATGTGAGGATATTGGATTGAGAAATGATGGAAAATATTGTTCAGTTGATAAAACTTTACTTTCTCAAAAAGTTTCAGAAGAATCATGTAATAATAATTTCGAATGTAGGAGTAATGTTTGTGTTGCTGATAATTGTGTGAGTCCTTCTTTAATAGAGAGGATTATCAATTGGTTTAAAAGACTATTTGGAGTTAATTAAAGTTAGCCAGTTTAATCAATCCTAACCATTTGTTTTTAGCATCCTTCAAGATTAGAGTCAATTCAGGACAAGCCAACTCATAAGGACAGCATTTTATTTGTTGATGTTTTGTTATGAAATTATAATAAATCTCCCAGCCTTTCATGA
>CAYJQD010000093.1:0-3608 GCA_964372235.1 uncultured Methanosarcinales archaeon | reverse complement strand
CCGGCGAAGGGCTCAAATACCGCTTCCTATTTGAACAATCCCTTATTAGGTTCTACCTTTTCGCCAAGAAAGATATATTGTTGCAATACCTTGATCAGTTCAGGAAGAAATATCCTTCCTACATTTACGATTGCCCCTTACATAAAAACTGGTTCTTCGTCGTCCCTATAGATAAGATTAAACAAGTCCATGACCCAAAAAAAGGTCTTCAAGAATTGCTCAAGGTCCCAAAGAAAGATCTTGATCCTTACCTAACTCTGGTAAGAGAGTTGGTTGACTTTCTTTCCAAAAGCGGAGTAAGTTCGGAAAACATGGGGATTACTCATTCTACGCTGCTGGGAAATTACACTTTCGGAAAATCAGATATCGATATCACGGTGTATGGAAATGAAAACGGCTGGAAAATTTTAGATTATCTAAAGACTGCAGCTCATCCGCTCTTACGTTGGAAAAGCGAAAAAGAATGGCGTGAATATTATCAAGAACACAAAACTTCTGAATCATCGCATTTTACGGAAAATGAATATGTACATCATATGAAAAGAAAAAGGTATGAAGGAACATTTGGGGAAACTGTCTTCACCATCTTTATCTCCGAATTCGAAGATGAAACCTGGTGCAAATGGGGAGAAGAATCCTACCTACCTGTCGGCGTAGCTACTGTGAAAGGAAAGGTAGTCAATCATAAACATAGCCATGTGCGTCCCGGATATTATGAGATCGCTGATGGAGAGATCCTTGAACTAGAAACTGGAAACCTCCAGAAAGATGTACCTATCAAGAGAATTGTTACCTATTCTATCCCCTTCATCCAGCAAGCGCTTGCCGGAGAAACGCTGAAGGCTTGCGGTCTTCTAGAATTAGTGACTCCAAAGAATGGACAAAAATATTATAGAATCGTAGTAGGATACTTTGATGCTTATGTTTCTGATCGGCGAGAGAAAGAATATGTTAAAGTCGAGGTATGAGGTACACGATGCATTTCTACGAGTCATCCATCATCACCACCAAAGACGGTCTCCATTGCCAGGTCTATGGAAATGAACACCCGATAGGAGCAATCTTAGTTAAACCTAAGTATATCCCTACTGACAAAATAGAATCAACTGCGCTTCAATACCGTTTCATCTCCAGCAAAAAGATGAATCGGCTTAATCTGTGGGTAGATAAGGAAGCGCTTGCTCAATATCTCAATAAATTCAAAGAAGCTTATCCTAATTACATCTTAAAAAGTCCACTTCATGACCAGGAAAGATTATTCTTTGCGATTCCTATCGATTCTATCGAAAGAGTATATTATCCTCGTAGCGGCCTGAAGGAATTGATGAGCATGCCCTTTTCCGCACTTGACGGACATTTAAAGAATGTCTACGAATTTGTGCAATTCCTTCTTCAGAGCGGCTTAGAATTGAAAGACTTAGGAATCACTTACTCGACTCTGATGGGACATTATCTCTCTGAATATTCTGACCTCAACATAGTCGTCTATGGCAAAGAAAAATTTTGGAAATTGATGAATTATCTAGAAACAGCATCCCACCCTGCCTTGCGGTGGAAAACCGAAGAAGAGTGGTTCAAGTTCTTAGAAAATAGAAATAGATTTACCCGATTCGGAAAAGAAAAAGCAGTAAAAGTGATGAGGAGAAAAAAAACTGAAGGATACTTCAATAACAAATTATTCGTGATCTTCGCTGCAGAAAAAGAAGAAGAAACCTGGTTCAAGTGGGGAACAGAAAAGTATAGGCAGCAGGGAATAACCACCATTGTTGCAACTGTAACTGATAGCAACAGTAGCGTCGTTCGTCCGGGATGCTATGAAGTTACCGAAGCAAAAATGCTCGAAGGTAAACCAATTGACAACCTCAAAAAAGTCGTATTTTACAATAGAGATTATTGCATGCTCACCTTCCCAGGAGAAAAAATAGAAGCCTGCGGCGTTCTAGAAGAAGTTATTCCGGAAAAAGGAGAATCATACCACCGATTAGTTGTCGGATACTTTGATGCTTATGTTTCCGACCGTCGGGAAAAAGAATATATCAAAGTCATTGATACAAAAGAAAAGATAGACGAAGAAAACGAAGTGGAAAAACTGGTAAGAGAAGATACTGCGCTACAAAATAACTGCGCCTTCTGCCGCGAATACGCTTTAAGGATAGGAGAAAAGGGAGAATATGGCGCAGTAGTAGCTTGTAAGATTGGCGATCAAAAGAATGGCTGGTACGCAACTATTTCTCCAAAGACTGGCGGAAACCCCGAAGAAGATTTTACTCTACAACTTATGCCTTTTCATCATCTTACTCACTTCAGCCAATTGGCAGAAAATATTGATTTAGCTAAAAATTATGGGATCATCTTTGCTAAAGTGAGTAAAGCTATGGCTCACATTATGGCAGAGAACCCTAAACTTAGATCTATAGTCGAGAAAAGAGAAGATGGTATTGCTATTGCCGCCTATGGAAAATGCACTACTTGGAAAGAAAAAAAAGAACATCTCCATCTAAAATTATTCCAGTTCAGGAATGACCTTGGCCAGCCTTCTGTCGTAGACAGCACCTTCGGCAAGAAAGAAGTTGAGAAAGACGAAAAGGGCGAATTTGTACGCATGCAGCCAGTACGTAAAAAAAATATTCCAGAAGAAAGATTCAATGAAATTACAACAAAAATCATAAATTTACTGCAAAATGAATAAAGAAGAACATCAAGAATACTTGCAAAAAATAAGCAGCGTACCGCTCTTAAATAAGGACATCGTGGATCTCCACAATCATACCACTGTTTCCGACGGCACTCTTAGCCCTAAAGAGCTTATAGATCTAGCCGCAAAACGTGGAGTAAAGATCATGGCAGTTACGGATCACGATACGGTCGGAGGATATCCTTTCCTGCAAGAGTATGGCAAAGAAAAAGGAATAACCGTCATTCCAGGAATTGAATTCAGCTGTGATGAGACCAAGCGCGGATTTGACGAAGTTCATATCTTAGGGTTGTTCATCAATCCCCACAGCAAGGAACTTATCGCCCGGACCAAAGAATTACAAGAAAAAAGGATAGAGCGGAGCAGGTTGCTTATCCAGAAGATCTGCGAGTTGGGATACGACATCACCTATGAGGAAGTCGAGAAGAAAGTAGGGGATTCTTTCGGCCGGCCGCACATAGCTCAGATTCTTATGGAAAAATATCCTCAAAAATTCAGCAAAGTCCAAGACGTCTTTGATGCTCTGGTAGGCACCGGCAAACCTGCATATATTCCTCGTTTAGATAAGATCACGGTCAAAGAAGCAATAGAAGTGATTAAAGCAGCAGGAGGGATCGCCAGTCTTGCTCATCCTTGCCTCTACAACGACGAAGACGTGAAAGAGCTAGTTCAATATTTTGCCGAATCGGGCGGACACGCTATCGAAGCTGAATATCCTTATCATACTAATACCAAAGGAGTAATCAAAGAAGTATCCGAACACAAAAGAGCGCTGGCCAGAAAATTGGCCGAGCAGCACACATTATTCATTACCGGAGGCTCTGACTTCCATGGAAGTATCCGTCCGGTAACTACGGGTGATTGTGGGATTAGTAAAGAACAATTTGAAAATATTAAAATGTCAATAAAAAGA
>CAYJQD010000092.1:0-3617 GCA_964372235.1 uncultured Methanosarcinales archaeon | reverse complement strand
GAAGAAGCAAAACATACACAAGTAGCTGACAAATTTAATATACCAGAAAAAAGAAGAGTGGGTGGAGGAAGTTGTTATCTCAACGCAAGAAGTTATCTAGTATTGGATAGTTATTCCGGAGAGTACGGATCTATTCCCAAAGAGGCGGCACAACAGTTTGCAGAATTATTAAGAATACAATTGGAGAAATCTGGAGTGCAAGTAAGTGGAATTACTGTTGATACAGATCGGTGGCAATTTGAAACTTATTGGAAACAGAGAGGTTTTTAAAATGGCGATAGACATACGCGACTTAGAAAGGTTGATGCAAAAAATTCTGTAGAGTAACCTTTATCAACTTAAAAATAATTCTAAATATATGCCAAAAGTACTTTTGCTCATCCTCGACGGCTGGGGCCATAGAATTCAGAAAAGAGGAAATGCCATAAGACAGGCGAGAACTCCCAATTTTCATGATCTGATGCAAAAATATCCTCATACCTTACTTCATGCTGCCGGCCCAGCTGTCGGTCTTCCTAAAGGCATTATTGGTAATTCTGAGGTAGGACATGTAACTCTTGGAGCAGGAAGAGTGGTCGATACTGATTTAGTTCGTATAAACAAAGCAATCAAGAATGGTTCTTTTTTCAAAAACAAAGCTTTGTTAGAAGCGATCCATCATTCTAAGGAAAAGAAAAAAAAATTGCATCTCATGGGTCTGCTCAGCGACACGGGTGTACATGCCCATATCGATCATCTATTTGCTCTATTGAAAATGGCAAAAATGCACGGAGTAAAAGAAGTATATGTGCATGCTTTTCTTGATGGCCGGGATGCACCGCCGAAATCTGCAGAAAAGTACATTCGACTCTTGCAAGAAAAGATGAAAGAGCTCAGAATAGGACAGCTTGCTACCATGATGGGCAGATTCTACGCTATGGACCGCGACAATCGCTGGGGGCGGGAACATAAAGCGTACGAATGCATGGTTGATTGCAAAGGTAGAAAAGGAATTACTGATCCAATCAAGGCTTTGCGTGCAGCATATCGACGCGGAGAAACCGATGAATTTGTCAAACCTACTATCTTAACCAACAAATGCACTGTTGAAGAACACGATTCGGTTATCTTCTTTAATTTCAGATCTGACCGGGCTCGAGAACTAACCCGTGCTTTTGTCTGGGGAAAATTTAAGGGATTTCAGCGCAAAAGAATTATTGATTTGAAATTTGTTTCGTTAACTCAATATGATTCTTTAGTAAAAATTCCCGTAGCCTTTGCCCCCATCGTACCCAAAAAAACTATTGGCGAAGTGATTTCTGAAAAAGGAATCTCCCAACTACGTATCGCCGAGACGGAAAAATGGGCGCATGTAACCTATTTCTTTAATGGTTTATGCGAATGCGTATTTCCACATGAAAAAAGGATTCACATCCAAAGTATAAGAGGAATAAAGACATACGATAAAATACCTGCGATGAAAGCAAAAGAAATCACTGACACTTTGCTGCAAAATTTGGCTGAGCATGATTTCTTCGTCATCAATTTTGCCAACGCAGATATGGTCGGGCATACTGGAAATATCCCTGCTACCAAAAAAGCAATAGAAATTATCGATAAAGAAATAGGCAGAATTGTTAAGAAGTTCTCTGGAATCATTTTTATCACTGCAGACCATGGCAACTGCGAAAACATGGAAGGAAAATATCAGACTTCGCACACCGCGAATAATGTGCCTTTGATAATAGTCAACGCTAAAGGAAAAATAAAACGTGGAGGAATAGCCGACGTTGCTCCTACCATATTGAAAGTTATGGGGATAAAAAAGCCAAAAGAGATGACTGGTAAATGTCTACTTTAGATTTCTGGGTTTTTATCTCTGCGCTCGGAGGCAGGAATTTTTTGCTTCTTCCTTTCTTATTTTTAGTTCTCTATTTTTTGTACAAAAAAGAATATACAAAAACAATCCTCTTTTTGGTAGGGTACCTAGGAGGGATTATTCTTAACAAAATCTTGAAAGAAATATTTCAAACGCCCCGTCCTGATAATCCCCTCATCCCTATCGAAGGATACGGATTTCCCAGCGGGCATGCCATGAGCGCAGTGATCTTTTATTCTTTATTGATATTATTATTTTATAAAAAAATTAAACATAAATTTGCAAAAATTACTTTCATTGTTGTAAGTATTTTGATAATATTGTTGGTCGGATTAAGCCGTATTATTCTGAATGTTCATTCTGTATACGACATTCTAGGAGGATATGTAATTGGCTTGTTGTGGTTATTTTTAGTTTACAAAATCACAGCAAAATTTGATCTTTAATACATTAATTTTTTAAAAGGTTACATTCTCAAGAAGTAAATGAGAAAAGCAGTTTATGCTGGAAGTTTTGATCCGGTAACCAATGGTCATTTATGGATGATCAAAGAAGGAGCAAAATTGTTTGATGAATTAGTTGTTGCAATAGGAATCAACCCTGATAAGAAGTATACTTTTTCTCTTGATGAAAGATTGGAGATGCTCAAAAAATCTACCAGAACTTTTCCTAATGTTGAAATTGCGTCATTTGAAAATCAATATTTAGTAAAATATGCCGATTCTATCTCGGCAAAATATATGTTACGCGGCATCAGGAGCGAAGGAGATTTTGATTATGAGAAAGCGATGAGAAATATCAATGCTGACTGGAATCCAGAAATAAGCACCATCTTCTTAATGCCGTCAAGAGAGATTGCCGAAGTAAGTTCAAGTTTAGTCAGAGGATTGGTCGGCCCTGAAAGATGGGAAGAGATAGTAGAAAGATATGTCTCCCGAAGCGTGTACAATAAAATTTTAGTCAAAAATAAGGGTTTACAAAAAAGATGGGATGAATTATGGAAAAGGATTGGCGGCGATGAGCAGGTTGGAAAGCAAGCATATCACGACCTGCTTCAATTATATGGAGAATCATCTAGGGCATATCATAACTTTGTGCATATTGCTCATGTTTTAAGGGAATTTGATTCTGCTCGAAGCTCAATTCAAGATCCAGACATGGTAGAAGTGACGTTATGGTACCATGACGCAATTTATCAAACGCAACCGGGCAGTGAAAGTGAAAGAAAAAGTGCGGACCTTGCTCTGCAGAGATTAGGCCAAGCTGGAGTATCCCAATGCTTCCTCGACGATGTAGCCTGCGCAATTTTAGAAACTAGTCATAAAAGCTCCTCTCCTCACTTACAGACTTCAGATGAAAAATATTTTTTAGATATTGATCTTTCAATTCTAGGAAAACCTGAACCAGAATTTGATGAATACGAGCTAGATATCCGTGAAGAATATAGTTGGGTCCCTGAACAGGTTTTCAAAGAAAAAAGAAAAGAAATCTTAACGGACTTTTTGCAACGTGGAAATATTTATTCAACAGAATTTTTTCGGGAGAAATATGAAGAGAAGGCACGAAAGAACTTAGAGCGGTCGATAGGAAGGCTTTAACTGCGTATCATAGTCTGTAATTTTCCTTTTGGCTTCTCCTGCTGAAAGTATTTTTCTAAGTCAATAAATTGTTGGATTTCTTTACTGATTTTCTCTACTTCCTTCAAGCCAAATTCAGTAAACATGATCATCCTATTCTCATACAAAATTAATTTTTAGAT
>CAYJQD010000091.1:0-3620 GCA_964372235.1 uncultured Methanosarcinales archaeon | reverse complement strand
TTCGAACCTGCGTAGGCACTAAGCCAATAGGTATCTTTCAGTCATAGCGAGATGCTCTTCATACCTCTGCCAAACCGACCTAAGCTTGGACTAATGTAATTATCTATCCCGTTTGGCCGCTCCGGCACGTCCGCAAATAAAAGTTAAATATGTAAATTCTTTAAAAAGATATCTAAAATTCTCCTAAATTTTTAAAAAAAGGATTGCTATTGGACTTCTATGCAGATAAAGAGGGTTAAGTACAAAGATATCGAAGAAATTCCTCATCTTAAAATCAATACTTCTTTCAAAACTCATTTTCAAGGCAGTGCTCCTGCTCCGTTCATAGGTAGGTTCGGATATCCGCATGTTAATATCGGGGTCTTGAGTCCACAATTCTCTGGCGATACTTCTCATTATGATTCTCCGCGTTTATGGAATCGAGAAAATGCTCCCATAGGAAACATTGCCAGTATGCGTTATGGTTTGGTGAATTCCCGCAGCCAGGCCAATGTAAAGGAAATCCAGAAAGGCGGTAAGTTTTTGAACATCGTGCAAGAGGTAGGCATGGCTAAGAATGCCGTTGAATTAGAAGTTAGTCTGCAGAAAACTCCGCAGCTGCAATTCAAGCCAGAAAAAGAAATCATGCCTTTTGGGCCGCAAGCTTCGATCAGAAATGCCAGAATCACTGCTAATCCTTCCGTAGATTCCCGGGTAGAACGTGTTGTCTCAGATACGGACTTGAAAGCAGCTCCGGCTATCATTAGCTTATATCGAAAAGGTTTTGAAGAAAGCGCCTTGAACAAACTTCTTTCTGTAGGCCATGTCGGCTTGAAACAAAACCGTAAACTTGTTCCCACGAGGTGGAGCATAACCGCAACCGACGACACTATCGGAAAACAATTAATTAATGATATCAAGAACTTTCCAGTGGGTGAATATCGCGCATATTTCGGCGGAGGCTGGGGTAATTATTACTTACTGCTCTTTTTTCCGGAAGTATGGAGTTACGAATTATTTGAAACTTATTTAAGCAGTCCTGTAAATCCTTGGAGCAAACATGGGTACATGTATTCTACTGATTATGAAAATTATGATGGGCGGAAAGAATACGCGGAAGAGACTGCCGGAGGCTACTATGCCTGCCGCATTTCTATATTAGAGAAAATGAAAGAGTTAAAACGCCAAGGAAGCTGTCTGGCCTTACGTTTTATTACCCCGGAATACAATATTCCTTTGGGAGTTTGGGTCTGCCGGGAAGCGACCAGAAAGAGCCTGCAAGAAAAACCGCTCACTTTTGCAGATCAAAGTCTGATGATGAAATATGCTGAAGAATTGATCAAGCGGAAATTTGGTTTTGACATTAATTTGCTATTAAGAGAAAGTAAACTATTAAAAGTGAAGCGTGAACAGAAGAAGTTGTTTGAGTTTTAATGGTTAACACCAACACATTTATATATTTCATTTTCTTCATAAAAGAAGATGGTGTTAGATTTATTAGATGCATTATATTTGGTAACTCTTTTATTTGCTCTTTCGACCGTCGTCTTTGGAATTTTTGCTGTAAACAAACTTTTTGGAAATAAATTAAAAGAACTGTTTTCTGATCGTAAATTTTTCATTTTTTTCTTTTTGCTGATAGGATACGCATTGTTTGCCATGGGTGAATTAACCTGGTATCTTACTTTACGAGTCTTTGAGGAAACACCTACAACCGGAATGCCTGATTTTTATTGGATTACTGGAGCACTGTTTATGCTGGTTTCTTTTATAGCTCTAAGCAGCTCACTTCACAAAGAATACGGTGAAACTCGTAAGTTTGTTCCTTTGCTCGTAATCGGTTCGCTGTTGGTGATAGGCGTATTATTGTATGCATCTGTAGCAGATGGTACTTTATTAGGCTACTTATACCCGCTACTGACATCATTGATACTGATCTTTTCTGCAAATCTTTTGTTATATTATCGAAGGCTTGACTCATTTGAAGTGCATTTATTATACTTATTTTTTGCTAATATCGGATTTCTTGGAGGGGACTTGCTCTTTTCCTACTGGGGAGCATCTAACCTTTTGGGCGCGCTAGCTAATATCTTTTACATTTTCGCTTACGGTTTAAGCGCATTTGCCTTTTTGACTTTGCTGATGAAATTTCATCATTCTTCGGAAAGATCTCCTCGTTAAAAATGTCAGAGGAAAAACCAAAGCATCCTGTCTCGGTAGAAGGATGGAATGGTACATTAGAGGAATTAGCCGTGGCCGTGGGAAGGATGCGATATGATAAAGTAGCTGAATTTGTAGGATACTTTGCTAAGCATGCAGAATCAGAAGCGCAAAAAGATGCAATAGAAGGGAAGGTCAAGTTGCCGAGAAAATTGTTCCTGGCTTCGAAATATCTTTATTGCGCTCAGGAAGAATACGATTCGGCGTGGAAAATCTGCAAACCATTTATGAAAGATGAGGAATAATCTTATTTCTTTTTTTTACTAAGATAAAGCAACTTCTTTTCACTACCAAGCTGAAAAAAGAAATTTTATAAACCTCTTCCTTCTTACTAAAACTCTTCAAAAGAGGTGCAGAAAGACGGGGTCTTTCTTACCTTTTTTTAATGCAAAAGCGTTAAAAAAGAGGTGGCGGGTACGATGAAGGACATAGACAGGGAGTTTGAAGAGTTTGTGCGCAAGCATCCCAAGCGTTTGACTGAAAATCAGAAAAAGATTTGCGAGAAGTTAGGGATGGAGATACCTAATTGAATTCTCTTTTACTTCTGATTTTTACTACCAAAAGTTTTAAATACAATTCTCATTGATCGATTGTAAGAAACAATATTTTTTCTGATGGCTATAGTAAAAACAAACGATAACCATATAGAACTACCTGATGGAAATCCAATTAGAGATAGCTGTGAAGAATTGGGAGTTTTGTTTGGCTGCCGTTCAGGTTTGTGTGGTACGTGTATGATCGACATTGTGGAGGGCGAAGAAAATTTATCTGAGTTGACCGAAGAAGAAGTGGCTATGGATCGGGACAGGAAACATAGATTAGCTTGTCAGGCTAAAATAAAACAGGGAACGGTTACGATTAAATTCGACTAGTGTAGGAGGTAAAGATATGGAAGAAAACAAATTGGAAATCAATGCAAAAGCACCTAGCTTTGAAGCGAAAGCATTTCATAATAATGAAATAAAAACAGTAAAGTTATCTGAGTACAAAGGAAAGTGGGTAGTGTTATTCTTCTATCCAGCTGATTTCACGTTTATCTGTCCAACTGAATTAGGGGAAATGGCTGATCACTACGAAGAATTAAAGAAACTCAATGTTGAAGTGTTGAGTGTCAGCACCGATACTGCGTTTACTCACAAGGCTTGGCACGACAGTTCTGCTACCATCAAGAAGATCACTTTCCCTATGGTCGCAGATCCGAATGGAGAGATCTGCCGTAGTTACGGAACCTACATAGCCGAGGAAGGATTAAGTTTACGCGGAACATTTATTGTCGATCCTGACGGTGTACTGAAAGCGTTTGAGTTGCATGACAACAGCATTGGCCGAAGCGCAAAGGAATTGATCCGAAAAGTGAAAGCAGCACAGTTCGTCCGTGAACATGGCGGCGAAGTTTGCCCAGCCAGTTGGGAGCCAGGAAA
>CAYJQD010000090.1:0-3697 GCA_964372235.1 uncultured Methanosarcinales archaeon | reverse complement strand
TAAGAATATTACTTTTGGAATAGTCTATTTTTAAGTTTGACAAAATATATAATATATTATATATTATACATATGCGGACCATAGGCCAGAAATTGCACGCAATACGTCTTGAAAAGGGAATCAAAAAAAGTAGCCTGAGGCGTGGTGTTAGTAATATTAGCATAATCGATAGTTTCTTTTCCGTGGGTAATAGTATTTCTGAAGAATAAATAAGGTTGTTGTACTTTTCTAAAGGTTGAAACAGTTCCGATCAAAATTAAGATAGCTAAAAGAGACAATGCTCCTGTCTTAAGCGTGGTTTCCTGTGTCGCATCTAATTCTAGTAAAGAGATGTTGATGAGGACGAAAAGGTAAAAGATCGCGCTCAACCCAGATAAAGAAATAATTTTTGGGATAAGAGCTCTGGCTTTTGATCCGTATATGCTGTAGATAGGCTGTTCTTGTAGAGGCATTATCATGCAGTTAAGATAGATAGTTGATTTATATTTTTTGTTGTATAAAATAAGTTGAAATGGGCCCACCCGGACTTTCTTGCAACTACACCATAAAGCTATGTCGTGGGGTCTCTGTAAGAGTACCCCACTTGAGTACGTTCGCCTAGTGTAGCAGGCATTCGAACCGGGGATCCCCTCGATACAGAAAACGCAAGCATTTAAGGTAAACACTCCGCGTTTACGTCAACGAGATGTCATCTGCGACATGGCAGTCGTGCCGTGTATGCTGAATGCAGTACGCTGCTCATGGAGCCGCTAGACCATGGGCCCATCTGTTGAGGAAAGACTTATATTCTTTTATAAATTTATTCCCTTATGGTTAATCATCATCAGTTCTGGTGGAGATTCTTTCCCCAAAAAGAGCTGACTCAGATTTATTTTTCCGTGGCTTTACGATCCTTTGCAATTTCCCTGATTTCTATCTTTATCCCGCTATACCTTTTCCAGGAGAAGAATCTCAGCTTTGAACAAACTTTGCTCTTTTTCATATTCTATTCAATCGTTTTCGCAATAACTATGCCTTTAGCTGCGACATTTGCTTCGCGTTTTGGTATTAAGCATTCCATCATTGTAGGCGTTCCCTTGTACATACTGTTTGTTGCGCTAATGCATTATTCTTCTTCTGCGGTTATGCAGCTTTTCTTTACCAGTACGGTCTTGGGCGCTTCCCAAGCGTTCTATTGGATGGGCATGCATCTGGCTTTTTTCCATGCTTCTCATCGTAAACATCGCGGTGAAGAAGTAGGTATACGCTCCGGCGTAACTGTACTTTCCACCATGCTGGGGCCGTTCATCGGCGGTGTGCTCATCACGGTAATCGGCTTTAAAGTGGTTTTCGCTCTCACTATCTTTTTATTATTTGCTTCAGCTCTCATTTTATTGCTTAATGGCGATGGTCATGTACCTTATCAGTTTTCCATGAGAGCAGTATTCAACAAAAAATACTGGAAAGATTCTCTTTTCTTTGTTTCGCGGGGAAGCCACGTTATTGTCCAAGGAGTGATCTGGCCTTTGTTTATTTTTTTTATCGTGAAAAGTTATCTTTCTATGGGTATTGTCGGTTCACTGATGTCTTTGAGCAGTGCAGTCCTTTTCTGGGGCGTGGGCCGTTACAGCGACCATTCAGATAAAAGGAAGATCATGCGCTGGGGTAGTGCAGCTGAAGCAGGAGCATGGTTATTGATGGCTTTTGTAAAAACAGTGCCTCAAGTATTTGCGGTCACCATCTTATCTTCGCTTACGAATGCAATACGTGAATCTCCTACCGGCGCTTTGGAATACGACAAAGCAAAAGGTCAAGTAGCCGAATATTTTGTAAACCGGGAAGTTTTTATCTGTCTAGGAAGGATTCTTGCTTTAAGCATAGTCCTGGTCACCAGCAATCTTGCGCATGGCATGATTTTTCAGGCATTTGCGAATTTTGCAGCCTTTTTGTTTTAGGGATCTCAGAAAATATTTTTACTCGCTAAATTTATAAATTACAGAGGATTAGTTTTATGTAAAAGGTGATGTGATGGCTATTGAGCTTCTTTCCGACAATCCAGCGTATGTTAATGATCCAGGATATAAATCAAAACTGTTGCAGGAACATGGTTTTGAAGAAGAAGAAGCAGAGATTATCGCTGGAGAATATCAGAAAACTGGATTTCCAAAGTCACTACGCAACTGTCGCTTATTGTGGGAAGTATATGATTTAAGTTTAGAAGAACCGTATTTCTGGCTTTTAGATTATTTTAAAGATGCTTTTCCTGTCATTGAGAAAATAGAAGATTCCTTTGCGGCTGCAGAAAACTCAGCGTTCTTTGGAGTGACTCAACAACGTCTCGGCGCACAGCAGGATCGAGTTTCCCAGTTCTTAGCTACCATGGGTAAGATGATCAAGGAATTATTTCAGATGGTGCGGGAATTACGGATCATCGATGAGCGGTTGAAGTATTATGACGGTGTTGAAAGAGTGCTCTCAAAACCGGTGGCGGAACGTGGAGAAGGGAAAAGTCATGACATAACTCTCAAAGGAATTTTTGTCGACTTAGTACAAGGAGGCGGCAAGAGTGCGGCTTCCGTCTATGGTATGGCGCGAGAGCTGGAATTTGTCACCTTGCCTGATCTATTTTTTGACGCCCCTCCATTAAAAGATGAGAAGGAGCTTAAAGCTCACCTAGAATCACTCGCACCGAATTTTAACAAAAACGTGTTGAGAGTGCTGGAACGTCACCTAAATCAGTATATTGTCTGGCGGGGAAGCACTTCGAAGGAACATAAAAATAGGAAAGTTTTCCAGCTCAAATATCTTCAGCAACATTTTGACATCATCAAGATGTATCTTACTTGGGTTAAACCGTATCTGCGCCACGCTCGCGCTTTGACTATGAAAGAAAAAAGCTTGACTTCTCCGGAATTAGTATCTGCATTTGAAGGAAGTTTGTTGGACGTTGAGATTCTCGCTCGTAGACCGATAGATGGCAAGGCTCATTCCTGCGTTTTAGTCACTTTTAATTATCGTACTCGCGCAGAATTGAAGGTGCAACAGGAAGGATATCAACGTGGTCCTGTCCACATAGGCAGGATGGTTATCACCTTCCGAGCGTATGCCTGGACCAATGAGCAGTTAGAGAATTATAAAAAATTAAAGAATAAAGAATTGTTTGATCTGCTCGGCGATGTTTCAACCTCGGTGCAGCAGGCTATGGAATCGCTTGGTGAAGAACTGTTTCGATATCTCGAAGAAGCAAAAGGAGTCGCTGCAGAAAAGAAGGAAGAGAAAAAAGAGCCACCTAAAAAAAGTTTTGCTGAAAAGTTTTGGGGAGATTTTTACACGCCGAAAAGTGCCAAGGCTGCGAAGCCAATTTCCAAGAAAGAGCAGCAAAAAATGAATGATGCTATAGGGGAAGCAGTAGGGAAAGCAAAAGGGGGAGCAGTATTCCATGCGTTTAACGCGTATCATCTATTCAAGAAAGCGCACAGGATGGCGGCGTGGTAAGTTAGTTTCTTTTCTCTCTATTTTTCACTAGCAAAATCTTTTATAGTATCTTATTTTCTATGATTTTATGTCGAAAAAGGATTCCCAGAAGGAGATTGAAGAAGCGCAGAAGAAAGCACGGGGCGAGAAATCCGAGGAAGTAAAATCCGAGAAAAAGGAAGCGCCTACTAAATTAGAAGAAGCGCTGGAAAAAAGTGGGAAAAAGAAAAGTGAAGAAGAATTA
>CAYJQD010000089.1:1374-3728 GCA_964372235.1 uncultured Methanosarcinales archaeon | reverse complement strand
CCGCGATGATGAACAATGAAGGTTTAATTGTAGCGAATGATTACAAAGGCGATCGATTACAGTCTTTAGGGATCAATCTGCAACGCAGTGTAACGACGAATTGTTTGATTACTCTTATGAGAGGACAAGGTATTAAAGGAATGCAATTTGACAAAATTTTATTGGATGCTCCTTGTTCAGGAACAGGTACGATTAGGAAGAGTTTGAAAACTATTTCTATCTGGAATCCAAACATGATCACTAAATTAGCAAAAGAACAGAAAGAGTTGATTGAAGTTGCGTTTGAGAATTTAAAAGAAGGCGGGGAGATGGTCTATTCTACTTGTTCAGTAGAACCAGAAGAGAATGAAGGCGTGGTGAGTCATCTTTTAGAGAAGTATGAAAATGCGGAAGTGATTCCAGCGAAGTTACCTGGATTGAAAACTAGTCCAGCCGTGCTGGAGTTCAAGAAGGAAAAATATCATCCTTCGGTAAGGCATGCGATCAGAATATGGCCGCAGGATAATGATACAGAAGGTTTCTTTATCGCTAAGATTAGAAAGAAATAGTTGATGCATGAAGAAACTCACCAACCTCATTACATTAAATAGGCCAGAAAGCCTGGTCTTTTAAGGCGAGGATGAATGGCTTTCTAGCCTATTTATGTCACAAAGTGCGGGGAAAAGAAAGCGCCTTTTTTCAAGCCACGCACTTTCCCGCACTTTCATGACATTCGGAGCATTCCTTTGGAATGGAACGAAGCGTAGCGAAGTGACTCGAGTTTCTTTGTTTGTAGGATTAGAAAGAATAAGTTCGTTATTATTTTTCCTCTACACAAATCTTTTAATACCCAACTTCTTGTCTCTGTTTGATGTTCGGCTTAGATAAAGCAATGATGGAAGCCATAGAAAAATATAGTTCTCGCTTTTATAAAATCATGAAGAAATCTCTGAAAATTAAATCAAGTCACTTCGTTCGTGACGTTCCTAAAGGAACGAAAGAACATATCCTCATCATCTGTGATTATGGGGTGGGGGAAAATAAGATGGCCAGCATGCTGGGATATGGTTATTACTATGCGGCAAAGAAAAAAGGGTTGAATGTTACTATCTTATATCAAGAGCCAAAGAAAGGGTTCATGTTTGCCGATGACCATGTCATCGATGCCGTCCTGCGCTTGGACAAGAACAATGTGGTTATTGTTTGTGTTTCAAACAAATTAGGAAGATTTGGTGAGGAAAAAAGTTTTCGAACCTTTTGTGCTGATCGAGGGCATCGTTTTCTTTCTGCGACAGGATTAGGTGATGTGAAGCCGCATCATTTCGATCTGTTTATGGAAGCGATGAATGTGAATTATTCACGGATGAAGAAACGGGGATTAGCGATCAAAAAGTTATGGGACAAAGCGAATGAAATCAGAATAAAAACGGACGCAGGAACAGATATTACTTTTGATGTTTCGGGAATGGAAGCGATCGCTAATATTGGTGAGTATCACGAATTAGGCAGGGGAGGCAATATGCCGGCTGGTGAAGTGTACATCCCTCCTAAAGGTTTGGAAGGTGTGAATGGGAAGGTCGTCATCGACGGCAGCATGAAGACAGAAGATGGAGCCATACTTTTGGACAGCCCTATAACTATCTATGTCGAAAAAGGTAAAGTGGTCAAGATCGAAGGAGCGAAGGCTCATCTCTTAGAACAGACTTTTCAGAAATTTGAAGATCGAGCAAAATATCCGGAAAGGGTACGTTTAGTTGGAGAATTAGG
The DNA here is from genome assembly GCA_964372235.1 of uncultured Methanosarcinales archaeon. Taxonomy (GTDB): domain Archaea; phylum Nanobdellota; class Nanobdellia; order Woesearchaeales; family GW2011-AR9; genus JACPIL01. Next base: position 1,982 of record CAYJQD010000089.1, on the reverse strand, counting down.
AATAGGTATTAATCCTGGTGCGGTGTTAATTGGATCTATGATCATGGACGAAAAAGTGCTGGGAACAGCGCATATTGCCATCGGCAGCAATTATTGGTTTGGCGGGGAAATCAAAACGATTTATCATGGCGATCAAGTGTTTAAGAATCCAACGTTCTACGTCGATGGAAAGAAAATGGAACTTTGAGAATATCATGGGAGAGCGTCTGCCTGGTGTAACATAATCCTGATAGGGTTAAGATCTTTCATTCTTTCGTAGAGGTTGTGATAATTCCCAAATAAATGCCAGGCGCCTACAATATGCGCAACTTTTCCCTGTAGAGCGCGTAAGATGGTTTCTGTATATACATCTCGTTTTATAAGATTAGGTATTTCTACGGGAGGTACAGTTATAACCTCACTGTGGTATGCTGTTTCTATCTGTTGTTGAGTTACTTCTACTGGAATAGACATGGTATAGTGAAACCATCGTTGTCCTATATCTATGTCTCCGAGATCAGAAAAAATAAGCGACTTATTGTTCTTGTTGCAATATTCTTTCGCTACAAAATATTCATAATATATCGGAAGAGCAAATTCTGAACTCAAGTCACTTTTATCAGGATCTC
>CAYJQD010000089.1:0-1364 GCA_964372235.1 uncultured Methanosarcinales archaeon | reverse complement strand
GCTCTTCCGATCTTGTCGCAGGGTTTCTGAATCATAGTTTCCCTTCCTGCGCCAGTCTTCAATTAAAGCCTGTATTCCTTCTTGGCTTTTTCGTGCTTTCTCTATGATGTTCAAGTGGATAACAGTATGAGGATTATATTCCACAGAAACAATATCCGGAGAAATTTTTTGAAGAAGCTTTTGCAGTCGTTCAGGACCTTTTAGATCATAATGCCCTAACCCAATAAGATATAGCTCTAAAGGCATAGAAAAAAGTACGGAATTAAATTATATAAACTTTGGTGATATAGAACCAAACGCTTAAATACCTCTATAACTCTATTAACAGGAAAATGAACTGGACCAAACTTCTCTATGTGCTGATGATTGTTTTATTGTATGTGCCGATGGTTTTTCTAGGTGCAAATGTATTCTTCCCCCAGTACACGGGAAGTAATGCTTACTACCAAGGGCCGTATCATGATTGCTATGGGAGATATCCGTATCCTGCCAATCCAGAGAAGGTTGCAACTGCGGAACTGCAGGAAATTACAGAAAACCAACGTAAATGTAATGAAGAGTTTCAGAAAGCACAGCAAGAGTTTGAACAGGCGAAATTGTCTTACGAGGGAAGGAAGTATGTCTTTATTTCCTTGTTCAACTTAGGAATTTTATTACTAGCCTTATTCTTACCAAAGTTACAGGACAGCGTGACTATGGGATTGTTCATGGGTAGTATCGCTGCAACCTTTGGCGGAACAGTGCGTTACTTTGATACAAAGAGTAAAATCGGATTTTTAATTTTAGTGGTCACGTTCTTTGCGATGTTGTATTTCATCAACCGCAAGAAAGAGAATTTCTTAGACTGGGGCAAAGGGAAGAAATAAGGTTTTTTACCTTTCCTTAATCTTTCCTTCTACCAAATTAACGATCTTTGAAGGCCGTCCTTTCTTTTCGCCTTCGTACAAAATAAAATCAACGCCTTGTTCAATGGATTCATCTAAATCTTCCAGCGAAGTCATGTAGGGCTGTCCGGAAAGATTAGCAGAAGTTGTGACAATAGGGAACCCTAGTTCTTGTACCAAGCTACTGATCCAATGGTCCGGTATTCGTATGCCGATATTTTCTGTCCCTTGATTGACGCTTTTTGCGATAGCATTTTTATTTTTCAGTTTTAGGATAAGGGTATATGGCCCCGGCAGTTTATCCAGCCATTCTTTTCCTTCCTTAATTACGACACAATTTTTTAGGATCCACTGTTTTGAAGGAACAATGATGGAGAAAGGTTTGGTAACCCGCTCTTTCAGCTGCCGCACTCGTTCTACTGCAGCCTCGTCATGAGCATTGCATCCGATGCCATAAATTGTATCAGTGGGGTATATAAA
>CAYJQD010000088.1:3071-3819 GCA_964372235.1 uncultured Methanosarcinales archaeon | reverse complement strand
GCCTGGGTAATATTGCACAAAGATGAAAGGATAACTGTAGGGCGAAGAGTTGAGCTAAAAGAAATATCACGAAGGGTAGAAAAAATAGGATATTTAGAAACAGAAATTATAACTGATCATGACGATATTTTGTATGTACCTAATACGTTATTCTTGAAATCAAAGTTTAAAGTGAAGAAAGAGTAAAATCAATTTAGTTCTTCAAACTTTCTAACAAGCTTACTACGTCCCATAATTGAGTTCTATGATAGGAAGGTAAACTTAAGGAATTCAATTCTTCCAATTCAGAAATGGCTTTCTCGATAGTCAATTCTGCATCTTGGTTTAAAATATGGATGATCGTGTTAATCTTCTCTTTCAATTTTTTATTAGAGTCAAATTCTTCCCGCAATTCTTCCAAGCGTACAATGACTTCCTGAAATTGATTATCCATTTTTCATGTCCTGCATCAGTTCTTTCTGGGTATCTTCAATGCTTTTTTTAAGCTTTTCTTCCTGGGAAAGATAGTTTTTGAGCCGTAGACTATTCATTTCTTTCTTTTCCGCTAATTCCTTAGAAAGATCATCTTTTTGAGCAACCACCATGATGTGCCCTAGAATCTTATAGCATTTCTCAGACGTCTTGATCTCCTGCAAAGCTGATTCAAGTTCGAGAAGATTGTTTTGAAGCTGTTGTTTTTGAAGAAGAAGATTTTGCATATTCTGTTGAAGCAGTTGCAGCTGAGCTATTTTGGATTGGTTCATTGTTA
>CAYJQD010000088.1:0-3061 GCA_964372235.1 uncultured Methanosarcinales archaeon | reverse complement strand
ACCAGTAAAATAAATTGATAATTATCGGGCTTTAACTTTGACTACGGTGCGGCGGTCTTTGTAAAGAACTTTTCCTCCACAATAAGGGCAGCGAATCTTCACTCTAGTATATTCGTCTTCCACTTTTTTTCCGCAATCAAAACAGATGTAGTACATGTTGCACCTTAATTAGTAGTATATGCCTTACTGGCAAATTTAACACTGCATTTTTGACATTGCCAGATCCCTAAAGCAAGGCGTTTTACGCTAGGCTTGTTACAAGAAGGGCATTTATGTTTCGCTCGCTGCAGAGCTTCAGCAGTAGCAAATTTTTTCTTTAAACTTGGTCCGTATCGTGCTCCAAATCTTTTTGTGGATGACATAGTTAATATGAGTGGGGCTGCCCGGATTCGAACCGGGGTTCAATGGTTTTTTTGTTTTCCGGTCATCACTTCTATGCCGAAGCTCACCCAAACCATTAGTGATAGTAACCCAAAGTAACCATGGTTTAACTTTACCAGGCTACACTACAGCCCCATTATGGGTTATTTATAAAGGTTTCTGCTAATACTACTTATTTGGGTCATTCCTTCTATGGTTTTAAAAGGTTTTTGGTATAAAACAGGATTATTTTAGAATCACTAAATCCTTAGGAGCGGTCGTCAATATTTTCGCTTTTCCATCGAATAGCAGTGTATCTTCAATCCTGATTCCGTATTTTCCGGGAAAATAAATGCCCGGTTCGATGGTAAAGATTTGATTAGATTGAATTGTTTGCTTAGCTTCTTCGGAAAAGGTGGGGGCTTCGTGTATTTCCACCCCTACTCCATGACCAAGTGAATGGATAAAGTAGGAGGAGAATTTTCCCAAATACTTACGGGAAATCTTATCCAGTTCTGTAAATGGTTTGTTTATCCTGATTTCTTTTATCGGAGCCAGCTGTGCTCGATGTAATAAATCAAAATGTTCTTTCTCTGCTTTGCTTGGTTTTCCTACATACAAAACTCTGGACATATCCGAGCAATAATTTTTGTAGCTGGCGCCAAAATCCAATTGCAGGAATCCTTTCCATAATTTTGAAGAATCAGTCACATGATGCGGAACAGCACTATTTCTTCCTGAACCAACGATAGTAGGAAAGGCTAACTCGGCATCATGTTCGCGGATGAATTTTTCCAAGAAGAAAGCAATATCGCGTTCAGTCTTGAATTTTTTTAAAGAGAACCTGTTGACTAAAGCATTGAAGGCTTGGGAAGTAATAGAACAAGCTTTGGTTACCTTTTCTATTTCCTGCGGCGTTTTTTGCGCTCTCAATTCATGTAGCTTAGAAGAAACATCAACCAACTTAGCATGGGGATACATTTTATGCAATTTTTCCACGTAAGCTAGAGAAATGCTGCCTTTGTTGATGCCGATCTTCTTGATCTTTGGATCGGAAGCTTTCTTTTCCCAATCTTTACGAAGCGAAATTACTGACAGCCCTTTCACATGAGGCGGCAAGTCTAATTTTGATAAGTACAAGGAAGCCGTATCAGAAGTAATGAGTAAAAAGGAGAACGAAGGCTTCATCTGGGTAAAGTAAATTATGTTGGGATCAGGATGGATGAGAAAGACTAAATCAATTCCTTCCTTTTGCAAATAGGATTGGAACTGTTTGAGCTTCATACTAAGGGCATAGTTTCTCTCTTAAAAAAGCTTTTGATAAGATGTAGCTACTCATCTGCAGAAAAAGTTTTAAATACGGAAATACATTTGGACCTATCAAAAAGAAGGTGGGGAAAGATGGATCAAAAGTTTGAAGATGTAGTGATGGAGTGCAGTAATTGTCATTTGGAATTCTATGCAGCACATTTGCGGCCTGAACCGCAAAGTAATCTTATGATGTGCGTCAATTGTTTAAGCCTTCCGGGAAGCAAAATCAATATTCTCAAGGATCGGCCGCTGAAAAAGAATCGAATTCAAGTTAAAGAACCTTCCATTCCTAGAATGAGCACGCCGAGCAGGACAGAACAGGCTCCTAAAGCAAATATTCCTGCTGGCTTCAGTCATTTCCGCTGTACTAGTTGCCGATATGAATTTAGCCGCAAAAATGGATTTTCAGGCAATTGTCCTTACTGCGCTAAGAAGAGCGTCTCTTTAGTACGAGCAAATTAATTTTTTCAATATTATTGTATTCAGATTTACCGTCCGCAATACTTATAAAGCACAAAAATAACATTTTCTAGGTGAAAAAAGCGGTTTTAGCTAACGGACTAACTCTACTTTATTATCCTAAAAAAGGGAATTCTGTAGTAATTGAAATAATGATTAATGTTGGGAGCTGCTATGAAAAAGGTGATGAACGAGGGATATCACATTTCCTTGAACATATACTCTTTGAGGGAACTACAAAGAGGCCTTCCAATAAGGAAATCTCAAATGAAATAGAACGCATCGGCGGAGACTTCAATGCCTATACTTCAACCGGGAAAACCTGTTTTTATGCTAAAGTCTTGAAAAAACATTTCTCTATCGCTGTTGATGTTTTAGCAGACATTTTACAGGACCCGTTACTGCGGGAAGAAGATATCAAGAAAGAAAAAAATGTGGTGTTAAAAGAGATAGCTATGATCTATGATGAGCCGCGATATCACCAATGGATCTTATTACAGCAGAACCTGTTTGAGAAACATCCCTGTAAATATCCTACTTATGGCGATGTTAAAGTAATCAAGGCTCTGAATAGGGAGAAAGTAGAACGATTTTTCAAAAAATACTATGTGCCTAACAACATGGTTGTTTCTATTGTCGGCGACGTACCGCAATGGAGAAAAGAAATTAAAAAACAGTTTATCTTTGAAAAAGGAAAAATCCAGAAATTTACTTGTCCTGTTGAACCAGTATTAAAGGAAAATAAAAAACTGTTGTTGAAGAAAAAAATATTCAACACTCATTTAGTACTTGGTTTCAAAACGGTTTCGAGAGCGCATCCTGATTCATATGTTTTAGATGTGATCAATGGCATTTTGGGAAGAGGACAGAGCGGAAAGATGTTTACAGAAATTCGCAGCAAAAGGGGATTAGGTTATGATGTGGAGATCGG
>CAYJQD010000087.1:0-3917 GCA_964372235.1 uncultured Methanosarcinales archaeon | reverse complement strand
AGTCAAATTTATTGATTTGAGTAATGAAGTAAGTTTCCTCTAAATAACTTATGTATTTTTTAATAGTATTGGCGCTGTTTATTTTTGTGAACTTTCTGAGAGAATTATAACTAAATCTCTGCGAGAAGGTAGTTATTAAATATTGATAAAGTTCTTTTAATTGTTTCAGATGATCAACTTTATATCTAGCCGCAATGTCCTTTATAACAATGTCCTCGTACACCCTGGTTAGTATTTCTGGATCGGGATATTGAGTATATTCCGGCATGCCCCCATCAACCAAAAATTGCGCAAAGTATTTTTTAAGTTCGGCTCTAGTTGGTGTTTTGAAAAGTGTTTGTTTATCAAATTTAAAACCTTTTGTATCAAGATACTCTTTAAATGAAAATGGTTTTACTACTATATCTACGTGCCTACCAGTTAATTTTGTTCCTATTTCCTTACTAAGAAGTTTAGCGCTGGAACCCGTCACAAAAAATTTGAATCCAGCGTCATAAAATCTTCTCACAAAATTTTCAAAATTAGGTACGTTTTGAATCTCGTCTATGAAGAAAACCTTTTTTTCACCGAACAATTCTACCAAGGATTCATAAATCAAGTTGAAGTTTTCTGCCTGAAAATTAAACAGTCTTTCATCTTCGAAATTAATATAGTAAAAATTTTCGTCGTGGTACTGCTTTTTCATCAACTGCCGTAAAAGCGTAGATTTCCCGCTTCGTCTCAAGCCGGTCAAAACTACAACATGAGGCAGCCTGGCTTTTCTATCTATAGATTCTAAAATTGTTCTTTCTACTCCTAGAGGCTTTCTGAGAATTGCTTCCCTTTGCTCTGCCAAAGCTTGCTTTAATTGGTCTTTCGAGATCATGATGGATAAAAATATTAGTGTACTTTTTAAATGTTCTCATTATTAATGAGCAAATTTGCTTATTTTGCTTATTCATAATGAGGAAAAATGGCCATAAGTGTCCATCAGCAATATACAAATCTTTTCATTACTAATGAACAACTTTAAGATATTTCGCTTGGGCGGGGAAAGATTATATCAACTGTTAGTTAACAACTATTAACTTATTGGGAATAAGATCCAAAGATAAAAACTTAATTACTATCCTTCTATACTTTTTCTCAACTCTTCAACGCTTTTGAAAGGAATCCCTTTTTGTTTTTCTAACTTTTTCATTTTCTTTACAAATTCTGGCCTAAGTTCTGGCTCTAAAGATTTCTCAGCTTTCATTCTATTTGCATGATAAGAAAACATTAAATAAACATTTCGCTTAATTCACTTAATATTTAAAAAAATGGCTTTTTCCACAACAAATTATATAAAGAAATCAGACTTATTAATAATATGGAAACAGTGGTTATTTCGAAAGAAGAATATCAGAAACTAAAAAAAGAATCCGGAGTAGATATGGGTCTTGTTAATAAAATAAAGAGAAGCCTAGAAGATATCAAGCACGGAAGAATAAAAGAGTGGAAATAATCATTTTTTGTCTAAGATTCTAAATACATATTGCTGATATTCTGCTATATCTAAAAGAATTCTATTTATAGTGGCTTTCTGCGTCTTTTTATCGCTAATCGCAAGAACTAAAACTACTAAAATTTCTTTATAAACAAGAAAATATAATCTTTTTCCGCCAAATTTTTCCTCTCTTTTAAGCTATACTTCACCTATTCTCTCCCGCAATATTTATAAATAATTAACAATAGTTAAGAAGGGTAAAGAAAATGCAAAAAGTAGACCTAAATCTCAACCGGGAACTGTACGATAAAGCCGACCAGCATAAAGCTAAATTTATTGCTAAACCAGGCCTGAATGAAGAAATCGTCAGGCTTATTTCCAAAACGAAGAATGAACCAGAATGGATGATCGAAAAAAGATTGAAGGCATTAGGATTATTCAATCAAACTCCTCTGCCAAATTGGGGCCCGGATCTCTCAAAATTAGATCTCAATGAAATCGTCTTCTTTATTGATCCTAATGCCAAAGAAACAGACAAATGGGAAGAAGTTCCCGAAGAGATCAAACAGACCTTTGACCGCTTAGGAATTCCTGAAGCAGAAAAGAAAGCGCTGGCAGGAGTTGGAGCGCAGTATGATAGTAACATTGTATACCACCACCTCATGCAAGAGCTCAAAGACCAAGGGGTTATATTTGAAAACATGGATGTTGCGGTACAAAAATATCCGGATTTAGTAAAAAAATATTTTATGACTTCTTGTATCCCTATCACTGATCACAAATTCATCATGCTTCACGCCGCAGTATGGAGCGGGGGAACCTTCATCTATATTCCAAAAGGAGTCAAAGTAGAATTGCCATTACAGGCATATTTCAGAATGAATGAGCAGAGCGGCGGACAGTTTGAACATACCTTAATTATTGTTGACGAAGGTGCTGAACTCCATTACATTGAGGGTTGTTCGAGCCCAAAATACAGCAAAAATTCCCTCCATGCCGGCTGTGTAGAATTGCATGTTCTTCCTGGCGCTAAGATGACCTATTCTTCTATCGAAAACTGGAGCAAAAACGTGTACAACCTTAATACGAAAAGGGCAATCGTGCATAAAGATGCTACTGTCAGGTGGTTAAACGGCAATATGGGTTCATTTCTGACCATGCTCTATCCATGCTCTGTTCTAATCGGAGAGAATGCGCATTCAGAAAGCATCGGCATTGCTTTCGCCGGTCCCGGACAGAACCAAGATACAGGCGCGAAAGCAATCCACATTGCGCCAAATACCACTTCCATCATCAAAGCCAAAAGTATCAGCAAAGGCGGAGGCATTTCCAGCTATCGCGGATTAGTGCGAGTCACTAAGGATGCAATTAATACTAAATCAAATGTGCAATGTGATGCGCTGCTGCTGGATAACGAATCCGTTTCCAACACTTATCCGTACATGAAAGTTGACAACAATAAAGTAAATATCGGCCATGAAGCCACGGTCAGCAAGATCGGCGAAGAACAATTGTTTTATCTCACTAGTAGAGGATTGACTGAACAGCAAGCGATCCAGATGATCGTTTCCGGATTCATTGAGCCGGTGATAAAAGCGCTTCCTTTAGAATACGCTGTGGAACTAAACAAATTGATTGAATTGGAAGTTGAGGGATTTTAGAAGATCAGAAATGACAAATACAATAACCCAATTAAAAGAACAAGCCGAAAAGAAATTTGCTAAGCTAGAGCTGCCTACCTTCAACTATGGAAACGGATTTTCATTAAACATTACTGTTGACTGGGAAAAAGTCTTTGCAGAGATACAGAAAGCAGGAGATGCTAAAATTATTGCCGATCAAAGAGTAAGAATCTGCAAGCTCTCAGAATTAGGAGAAGAATTCACTGCAAAGTATGCACAAAGATTAGTTTCGGCTGCTGAAAATAAATTGCTAGCTCTTCATTACGGTGTTGCTGCTGATGCTACTGTAATTATCATTCCAAAAAATAGCGTGATTGAAAATCCAATTATCATCAATACGAAAGCAATCGCAACTGCATCTGCAGAAAGTATTATTGTTGTTGCGGAAGAGGGAGCACAAGCAACTATCATAGAAAATGGAACATCAACATCTGATGCACATTACAAAAGTCAAGTAGTACAATTATACTTACAACCCCAAGCAAAAGTGACCTATTGTACTCTACACCAAGAGAACGTAGGAACACATTCATTTACCACAAAGAGAGCAGAAGTGTTAAAAGATGCCAGTGTAAGATGGTTCGATCTCGCACTAGGAGAAGGTTTTACCCAAGTTCAACTGCGTAGTCATCTGAGAGAAGCGGGAGCAGAAGCGCAGCAGTATCAAGCCATGGTTGGAACTGAAACCCAGCAATGCGATATCAATTCCGATGCATTCCATGAGCACAGTAACACTACTTCAATTATGTTGGCAAAAGGAATTTTGAGTG
>CAYJQD010000086.1:0-4049 GCA_964372235.1 uncultured Methanosarcinales archaeon | reverse complement strand
GAACAATTTCATCGAGAAGTACAAGGTACGGCAGGACTTTCCCAGCAAAAGCATCAGCAGGTAAATTCTCTTTACGATCAGCTTAAACAGCTGCGAGAGCAAGAGAAACCAATTCTCGAAAAACATGCTGAACTAAAAAATCAATACCAACAAGTAAAAGTTAAGTTACAGCAAATACAATCTAGCGTTAATGAATTAAGTAAAAATTTTAATGATAAAGAACAGAAGAGCTTTAAGGAACAGATAAAAGAAAAAACTGCTCAAGTTTCTGAAAAAATTAGGAAAAAAGAGAAGTTAAAGATTGAGGATATTTTAGCTTTCCAGGCTTTGGATGAAAATTGATTCTGTCTCAAAATGATTGTTTCACCCTTCTTATTCTTATAAGAATATTTTTTTCACAAGATTATAAATAGCAATAATTGATTTTCTATTTATGCAATTTGGCGCCTATCTTATCGGAGCTTTTGGACAGTCCCAAGAACTCTATAAAGCGAGAAATGAAGCAAAACGTGGTCGAGGCTCGCAAGAAGCAGTTGTGAAACAAGCCAGGGAAGATACTCAACAAAATATTAGGTTACAAAGAGAGGCAGGCCTGGATTATATTATTGATCCAATGTTCAATTTTTTTTATCTGTTCCAGCCATTTGCCGAACAAGTTGAGGGAGTAGAAGCTGGTTTCCAAGAAAATTGGTTCAATAACAATGTCTTTTACAAAAAACCACGGATTCAAGGGCCCTTAAATCTGCAAACGGGCTTTACAGAAAAATATCTTCATTGGGATCATCTTCCTACTGATGGAAAAGCTATGGTTATTCTTCCTTCTCCTTATACTCTTCTGGTACTTTCAGATGTTAGCGGATACTCTAGCAAAAAAGAAACAGTGAGCAATCTTGCTGAGATCTTGCATGCTGAAGCCCAGCATCTTGTTTCTCAAGGGATAGGAAGAATACAATATGATGAACCATCCCTAGTCGTAAAGCAATCATTGGGTTCATTAGTTCAGGAAGACCTTGATTTGTTACAAAGGGGAATAGACATTTGCGGAAAGGTGGATGGTGCAACAACGGTTCTTCATACCTATTTTGGAGATGCCGGGCCGATTATTCCATTTCTTAAAGATCTGCCAGTTGATTGCATCGGCATAGATGGAACAGAAACAAGTCTTACCGATATTTTGAAATATGATTATTCTGGAAAGGAGTTAGCTCTTGGACTGATCGATGCGCGGAACACCAGCTTGGAAGATCCTGCTGAAATAGCTAAACAACTAAGAATAGTTGCAGAAGAGACTAATCCTACAAAAGTATGGTTAACTCCAAATACTGGAACTGAATACAGGAAATATACTCCTAGTATAAATAAATTAAATTTGCTTAAACAGGTGAGGTCGATATTACATGAATAAATTATTCCCCACTTATGAAGTTGGAAGTCTGCCTAAATTGAATGCGAAAGTCAAAGCTGTTCGAGGCCAGCCGGTTGCTGACACCGAGATTGCTGAAATAAAAAATGTAGCTCAAAGATTTTCTGTGGAAGTAGGGGAGATAATTGATATTTTACAGCGTCAAAGAAGAGAACAAGGAAAACTTACTTTGGAAGAAGAATGCACTTTAACAGACTTCAACGCATTATTGTATCTTAGATTGCAAGAAGCAGTGGGTCTAGATTTTGTCTATGATGGAGAAGCTCGACGAGCGGAAATGTATCAACACGTGGCAACGAGAGTTGATGGTTTTGAAAATACTCCGGAAATGGTCAGATCCAGGGGCCCCGATAGTTGGCGCATGGCCGTTTGTGTAGCTCCCCCAAGACTAAAAGAGGGTTGTCTTGATAATTTGATAATTAAAGAATTTGATTTTGTGAATCAACAGACTACCAAACCAATAAAAGTTCCTATCGATGATCCCTACATGATTGCAGTAATGAGTGATAATAAGTATTATCTAGAATCTCTGCGGTCGCAATACAAAAATGATCCTCGTAAATTGCGTTACGACGCTAAACGAGCTTTTACTTTGGCACTTGCTCAGGATGTTATTCGTCCGCAGGTAGAAGATGTGGTCAGGAGAGGAGCCAAATGGATTCAATTAGACCTCCCAGCAGCAACCTTGGACATAGAGCATATTCCTATTCTGGTCGAAGGAATCAATGCGGTAGTAGAAGGAATAGATGTGCCTAAGTTTAGTCTTCATATCTGCTATCCAAGAAGAGTTCCCTTGACCACCAAACATGGATATGAATTATTATTCCCAGCCATTTTGGATTTGAATCAGAATGTCGATCATATTTCACTCGAACTTGCCAATGCGGATCAGTATGAAGAAGATCTTGCTGTTTTTGCTCAATATAAAAATCAGCGTTCATTTGAAATTGGGGTTGGGGTAATTGATATTACGTTAGAACAACAGCAAGCTGGCAGGATAGAAACTCCGGAAATGGTTAGAAATAGAATACTCCGCGCCAGTCACGTTTTAGGTGATCCTGCACTCATATATGTAGCGCCTGACTGCGGTCTGCGTCAATTACAGTTAGATCGATGTTTACGAATTTATGAAACACTAATAGAAGGAACTGAGTTAGCTAGAAAAGGATAACTTTCAAACGGTATAAGTTATATAAATGGTCATATAAACGCTTTTCTTAACAAATCTGCTTTGGTAATAATGCCTGCTAAAGTTCCCTTCTTTTTTACCAGAACCAGAGGATAATGTTTTAACAGATTTGAAACCACGGAAAGCGAGCCATTGATAGAAACTATGGGCGGCGCTTCCTCCATAATATCTTTTGCTTCTGATATCTTTAACCTTTCAGCATTTTCTAGGGCGGAAGATTCGCTTACCAGGCCGATAACATTATCTCCTTCTACTACTGGGATCTGAGAGATATTTTTGCTGTTCATAATCTTAATCACTTCCGTAGCTTTCTCTGATGGCTCAGCGGTGATAATTTTTTTAGTCATAATTTCGTCTAGAGTGGGTTCTTTTTTTGAAGAGAGAAGCTGCAATGCTTCTTCGATTTGCTTCACTTTAGAATAGGTAGGGTCAACCCTTCCTGATTCTATCTTAGCAATAAGTGATTGGGAAACACCGGCGTTCTTTGCAAATTGATGCTGGGTTAAACCCAAAACCATGCGCATTTTCTTAATATTTTGAATTTCTATCATTCTTCTGTGAATCTTATCTCCCTATATAAATATTATGAAAGGAATAAAATCTTTCAAGTATATTCTTTTAAGAATTATTCTTTTAGGAATAATTTTAGTAAGGATGTTAATAAATAATTTTTTCTCCCGTACTTTAATATGGGGGGCCAAATGCAAAAGCAGAGTATTCTTTCATTAATTTTATATACTCTTTTTCTTAAAAAAAGTTATCAAACAATTATCACGCATAAACGAGGTGGACGTATATGAAACAAAATTATTTTTTTACCAGTGAAAGTGTTACCGAAGGGCATCCTGACAAAATCTGCGATCAAGTTTCTGATGCAATTCTTGATGCCATTCTTACCAAAGATCCTACTGGAAGAGTAGCAGTTGAATCGCTCACCAAAACAGGTTTTGTAGTCGTGGCCGGAGAGGTTACCACGTCAGCTGTTATCGATGTACAGAAAATTGTCCGCGAAACCGTAAGAAATATCGGATATAATAAGCCTGAATTAGGTTTTGACGGCGAAACCTGCGGAGTTCTGGTTGCTCTTTCAGAGCAATCGTTGGATATCTCGCAGGGAGTCAATGAAGGTGAAGGGCTTCATCAAGAGCAAGGCGCTGGCGATCAAGGATTGATGTTTGGCTATGCTACTAATGAGACTCCAGAACTTATGCCCTTGCCTATAACTCTTGCCCATAAGATAACTCATCGCTTAGCTAGTGCCAGAAAAAGAAATGAATTATGGTATCTCCGCCCGGACGGCAAATCACAAGTTACCGTGGAATATGAAAATGGTGTTCCTAAGCGTGTTGATACGGTAGTCCTGTCCACTCAGCACCATCCTGACGTAAATTGGGAAACCATTCAAGGGGATATGATTGAAAAAATAATTAAGCCTAT
>CAYJQD010000085.1:0-4088 GCA_964372235.1 uncultured Methanosarcinales archaeon | reverse complement strand
GTATAATAATGAAAAAAGTAGCCAGTATAATCGTCAGCATAGTATTATCAATGTTTCTAATCAGCTGTGTAAATTATAAAACTCAACAACCACAAAATTCAGAAGATAGCAGATTAATGGATGAAATTGCAAAAATAGAACAAGAATTGCGGTTAGAAAATAAGCCTGCTCAACCAGAAAGCAAAGTTCCAGAAGTATCGGAACAAGAAGTTGAAGAAGAAGTGGTCCTACCAGAACTTACCGAGGATTCAGTAAAGAACGAAGAAATGCAAGTGATCGAAGTCAATGAAAATGAGATGGTCAAGCTTAATGTCAAAGTAAGCGACCCAGATCAGGATTCTGTCGAATATTCCTTCACTTCTCCCTTAAATAAGTTGGGGCAATGGAAAACTGATTATGGGGATGCCGGAGAATATGTCGTTAGTCTTACCGCTACTGACGGAAAGCTTACCACAGAAAAGAAGCTGAGGATTGTTGTCAATAGAGTAAACGTCCCCCCAGTCGTAAGCGGTGTGGCTGATCTACACGTTAAAGAAGGAGAAGTTGTAAAATTCAAGCCAGTCGTTTCTGATCCGAATGGGGATGAAGTTACTGTTACTGTTTCCGAGCCTTTACAAAGCGGCACATTCACAACTGACCATACTAGCGCAGGCGAATATCAGGTAAAGGTTGTCGCCAGTGATGGGGAATTGCAGACCGAGAAGGCCTTTACATTACTTGTCGATGATGTGAATGAACTTCCAGTATTGGCTAATCTTCAAGACCTTCTAGTTAAAGAAGGAGAGACAGTTACGGTCCAGCCTAAAGTGACCGATCTAGATGGAGATCAAGTTACAGTTACCGTGAGCGAACCAGTAGGTGACAGCGGAGTATGGAAAACATCCTATACTGATCACGGTGAATACTTTGTAACTGTTACTGCTAATGATGGGAAAAGCGTTGTCACCAAAAAAATCAAGGTAGTAGTAGAAGATGTCAACATGCCTCCAGAAATAGTTGAAGTAAAGTTAGCCGTGAATTAAATTTTTTTCTTTTTTCAGCAATACTTTCGCGGAAAAAGGTAAAAACCCAATGGATCTTAAAAAAATAATGTCTTTGCTTGTACTTTTTTCTCTTCTATTGATAGTGCCTAGCGCTATTGGTGCAACGAAAATCTTCAACGTACAAGAAACCGATCTTGTAACTCTTTCTCCAGAAGCTCTTGATCCCGATAATGACCAAGTAACCTACTCCTATTCTCCTCCCTTAGATAAGAAGGGCCAATGGCAGACTGGATATGATGATGCTGGAGAATATGTGCTTAAGATAGTAGCTTCTGACGGTAAACAAGAAACGACCAAGGAGATAATGCTCATTGTCAAAAATAAAAATCAGCCGCCTTATCTAACCGAAAAGAAAATAACGGTAAAAGAATTACAAACTCTTGATCTTAAGCAGTTTGCTGCTGATCCAGATGCCGACCCCTTGGAGTTTGTTTTTACCAGTCCATTTGATAAAAACGGTCTTTGGAAACCAGGTTATGATGATCAAGGAACATTCTTAGCTAAGTTTAGCATTAAAGATGGAGAATTTACTGTTCCTGTACGTATGGAAATAGAAGTAGTTAACACCAATCAGCCGCCAAAGATTACTGGTTCTTTTTCAGATAAAGAAGAGGTATCTGTAACAGAGAATGAAGAACTTTCTTTTTATGTGGAAGCAGAAGATGGAGATAGTGATGTAGTCTCTTATTCCTGGACTTTGAACGGGCAGCCTTTGTCACAGGAAAAGCGAGGAGAATATTTCTTTAATTATGACAGTGCAGGACGATATAAGCTGACTTTGATCATAAGTGATGGGAATCATCAACTAGAAGAGAGTTGGTTCATCCAGGTAAATAATGTAAACCGTAAGCCAGAGCTAGATATTTTCCCTTTAACTGTAAGTGAAGGAGATGTAGCGATTCTTTCTCTTCCAAAAGAAGATGCTGATGGCGATGCGCTTACTTATACTTTTAATGAGAAATTTGATGAGACAGGAAAATGGCAGACTACCTATGAAGATGCGGGAACCTACAAAATTCATTATTATGTATCCGACGGAAATGAGGAAGTAAAAGAAACAATTGAAGTTACCATCCTGAATATCGATCGTGCTCCGGAATTGCAACTTCCTGAAAGAGTTGAAGTCAAAGAAGGAGAGAATCTTTCTTTGGTGGTTGATGCAGTTGATCCTGATGGAGATGCTCTTAATATATCGTTCCTTAATGCTCCCGAGGGGGCGTTATTTGATTCGGAAACAAATACTTTTAGCTGGTCTCCAGGGTATGATTATATTAGTCGACGCGGAGGAATGCTAAGCAATATTCTCAACGCTCTTCGTCTAGAACAAAGAATAATCAGAGAAAAGAAAGGCTTGTTAGAAGTTAAAGCCTGTAGCCAAGATCTTTGCGTCACTGGGAATATCCCTCTCTCCGTGTACAATTCTAACCGCGCTCCAGTCTTGCAAGTTCCTTCTGCCTTAACCGTCAATGAAGCAGAGATTCTACAGCTTGCACCAAGTTCTTATGATCCAGATGGAGATATTGTACGATATTACTTTACTGAACCGGTGCATAAAAGAAAAGGTCAATGGGAAACAACCCATGAAGATGCTGGTGAATACACTGTTTATGTGACTGCTACTGATGGGGTTACCCCTCAGACTTTACCGATCATCATACATGTTCTGCAAAAGAACCGTCAGCCTACTATAGCTGTGACTCGTGATGAATATGTATTACAAGAAGGAGAAGAATTTGTTCTAACTGTTGAAGTATTTGACCCTGAGAATGATTCACTTTCATTGTCAGTTGAAAATTTGCCTGAAGGAGCATCTTTTTACAATAATACCTTGGTTTGGAAACCGGATTATGGTGTTGCGGCTTCAAAAAATAAAGAAGAAAGTTCACTCTTGAGCGAAATAAGTTTCTTAAACAAGCAATCCAACAGCCAACAAGAACGCTGGATAAGTTTTGTAGCTTCTGATAAGGAATTTGATGTTAACCATCCAGTTAAGTTAGTGGTAAAAAATGTTAACCAAAAACCAGAAATAAAAAGCTTTGCTCCTCTTGAGCATCTTACTTTATATCAGGGCCAACCATTTAATTTCTCCGTAGATGCGTTCGATGCTGATGGCGGCAATCTTACTTATAGTTGGACTTTTGAACCAGGCGCAGAGAAAATTACTGGCTCTAATGCTGTAGAAAGAACATTTGTAAGTCCTGGTGAGAAGAAAGTATCTGTTGTAGTGAGCGATGGGGAGTTTGAGGTATCTCAGCAATGGGTGGTAACGGTAGAAGAACTTCCTAAGGCCGAGGCAATTGCTTTAGAAGAGCCAAAGTTTAGAGTGTATGTGATTGAATATTGACAGTTCTCTAAGGGATAATGATTGTTTCGGGGATAGTTAATTTTCACAACTTTAAAGTAACGAAAAAGAAAGATTTATAAATAATCTCTCTTCAGGCAGTCTTATGGACACTGCATTAAAATCTTATAGGCAAAGAGATCTTGTTCCCGCCGTTTCTGCTTCTCAGGAGCTGGAGAAGTTGGTACAGCGAAGTGTCATATCGGCAGCTGAAGGCGATGCAAACAAAGCTTTGCTTCATCAGGCGCGAGAAGAAGATGAAAAGCGCTATACTACTGACGTAAAGAATGCGCTGACTGTGTACCAGAAACAATATTCTTCACTGCATCGTTTTATGCTCTACCTCCGGCGCGGTTTCAAACGCTACCAGCCAAATCTTACTCCGCTGACCGCATCTCCAGAAACGCAATTATTGGAACAAGTTGTAGCTTTACAAGATGCAGTTGTGAAAGGATACGATATTTTCAAAGCGCTTCCTGGTGTTGTTCAAAAAATGAAAGATGATAATAGAGAACTTGCTGCACGGCAAGAAGAATTAGAGACGAGAATTGCTGAGGTGGAAGAAGATCTTCACGCCTTGCCGAAAAGGCAAAGGGATTACGCATCACTGTTTCAAAGTCTAAATAAGTATAATGCTCTCTCTGAGCAAGAAAAGAAAACAATTTCAGCAGAGCTGCAAACAAAAACAGGCGTTGAAATACTTC
>CAYJQD010000084.1:463-4115 GCA_964372235.1 uncultured Methanosarcinales archaeon | reverse complement strand
GCATCTCTATCCACTCTTAAGATCAAACGCTGTCCTAGTTCTTTTGCCCGTTCAAGCTCATCAAGAGTAAAGAAATCTGATATATCAGGTACTAAATCAGGTGAGAGTCTAATATCAAATGTTTTTTCTACTTCTTCCGGACCAAAAAAGTGGTTTCCAAAAAGTTCCTTTGCTTTTTCAATAGTTGCACTTTTTGGTATTTCTCCTGTTTCAGAGATAACTTTTAAGCTATCAATGAGCGAAGCCATCTTTTTAGCCTCATCTAGAGATATTTCTCCTGAATCTACTCGCTCTGTATATTCTTCGTATGACTTTAAGCCAGCTCCTTGGACTGCTTGTTTAACTTGTCCTGCCAGATTATCTGCATAGGTACGAACCTGCGGCTTGAGTTCATCCCTTTTAAGTCCAAAAACAGAATCTGGTCTCGTTACTACCTCAGACATACAAGATTATTTTAGCAAATTCAGAGTAAATTAAGTAGTTTAGGTTTGCTCGGGTTGTTGCTTTTGGTGAATATCTTCAGGCAACAGATTTTGTTCAAACAACGGAGCACCTGCCCGGCGTAAATATTCAGCAACTCTCATTCTTTCTAATTCTTCTTCACTCGTTTGCGCAGCTGTTTTATGCTCAACTGGTTTTACTTCAAGAAATGCAGTAGTTACAGCTTCTCTTTCTGGAGCAGGACCATATAATTTTTCAATAACCTCCTTTGCTGAATAGGTTCGGAGTGGAGTTGCATTAGGAGTGGTAGTTTTTGCTCTGCCAGTGATAGGATCTACACCATAAATCCGTTCATCAATAGAATAGCGCAATACTTTATCAGCTGCATCTACATCTGTCATATCCGGCCAACCGTCAACTGGCTTGAAAAAGTCCCCCTGTGCCTGCAGTTTACTATAAAGGAATAATTTCTCTTGCGGACGGGCATCAGAACGGCTTACATATTCTAAAAATAAGTAGTCATCAAGACTCCTTTGAAATTTATCTTTCTTTCCCCAATCATCAAGAATAGGTATAAGGTGTCGTATAGAAAGGACATTTTCCATCAAAACATCATGAGGCCTAACCGTTGCGCCCTCTTTGGTAGCTCCCCACACTGACAAATCCACCTCACGGCCGGTAAATATGTCCTGTATATTTCGGGCCATCCATGCCAGTCTATAAACTTGATCTAGGGATCCTTCCGGCAATTCAACACTAAGATTATCATTTAGGAAACGGGCAACAAGCATATGATAAAGCTCATTTTGTAATCGGAATTCTCGCTGAGCTTCCGGCGGATATCCAATTGGTTCCATGGTTTTCTGCATTGGCAGATAATCATAGGAGACAAGTCCAAATCGCGAGATAAAGGCAGCATCAATTTGTTGTCTTCCAACATATAATTTTCCATCTTCGGGCTTGTAGTTTCCCGTAGCGATAACAGAGAATCCTTCCTGTACTACAAAAGGTTCAAGATCAGGAAATGGAGGTGTTACCATTTCTCCTGGTTTACGAAGAAGTAAGTCATTTAAGACAATAAGAGTATAGTGAGGGATAGCGTTTATCTCATCAATAATTAAAGGCCTGCCTTCCTTCATTGCCCGAAGAAATGGAGCCAAAACAGTTTTTGTCTCAACAGGGGACCTGAAAGCATCTTGATAAGCATTTATATATAAAGCCCTATCTGTGGTTTCAAGTCGTTGCGCCATTTCATCTACGTTTCCTCCAGCTTGCTTAACTTGATTAAGTGTATTTGTTTTAAAGCGTTCCCATCCTTCTTGTATGATTCTGACTTGCTGATCAGGGCTTGGAGCTTCTGCCCTATGAATACTACGGGCAGCAGTAATTTGTTCTTGCTCGATATTCCGCTGACCCTCAATCACCAAGGCTTCTGCTTCCTCTGATCTTCTTGCTTCCCAGGCTTTAACGGCGGTGGGATCTCCATCAGAAGGCCGTGGATTTGCAGCTTCCCAACGCGCCAGATGAGGCCTTGATAATCTGGTTCTGACAATATGCTTTCCAATTTCAGTTTTACCTGAACCCAATTCTCCATGAATAAAAACCGGTCTACCAGTATCAATAAATGCCTCAATTCGTGCCAGCTTGGCTTTTACATAGGGTGTTTCAACAATTCGACCATGTTCATCAAATGATCGTTTCGCATCAAGGAGTTGTTTCCCTAAAGCATAAAGATACATTTCAGGGTTTGAATCTGCCAAGCTACGGAGTTTATTAAGAACGCCATTATACTCATCCCGGATAAGGCGCATATCTTCAGGATGTAAGTTAAGACGAGGGTCATTACTGGCAATATCCAGCATATCTTCATAGTCTTGTGCTTTTGCCTGCATGGTATCGAAGTTTCGTACGGCAGCTCCTAACTCTCCCCAGCGCATTTTATAGAAATTTCTAATATCTTGCTCTTCAGAATCTAATTGATTATCACCCCACATACCACCTTTGTCCTTGAGATCATTATATGTGCGTAAGGCCCTCTCAATGGATCCCTTTACATGAATACGTCCTCTCCATTTCGCAAGCTGCCTTTCTCTTGGCGACAAATTTTCATCTAAATTTAGGTCAATATCCATATCAACTCTGTCAAAGGCAATAAGATCATCAAGTTTTGCTCCTTCAGTCAGTGCTTTTTGGATATCTCCAAGGCGCATAATATGTTTTTTAGGTTTATCTGGGTTGGAAGGATCTACTACTGTTTGTTCGGGTAAGTATTGACGATTTTCTCGATAAAATGACACAAGCTGGGTACGAAGACGAAAGACTTCATCGGTTTTTGTTTCCAATGCAGCAACCCTTTCTTGCTGCGGTTGAGGAAGCTCCTTTATAGGGACATGGGTAGGGATATCTGTTGTTTCCACTCTACTCATAGTATATTAGTAACTTTAGAACAAATGCAAGAGAATAATACTAACATCCCTCTTAACCTACTTTGAAGAATTGGGCGAAACGTAGTTTATATAAATTTTCTAGGAAATCTGTTCCAGCATATCCTGCCAGTAATGATATTCTCCAATCATCTCCATCAACTATAATTCCAGATACTACCCCAACTATTACAGCAACTAAAATTGATGTTAAAAAATATCCCCATCTCATTTTAAACTTTTCAGGAGTAAATGTTTGATCTTTGGTTATTCCAACAATAGCTCTGATTAAACCGCCAATAAGTCCAGTAATAATATGAGCAGTTGTTACTTCTACACTCATTTTTTCTTCACACCTCCTCCCTTTGATTTCTTTCCCATAACTTTCTCAAGCCCACCTTTACCATATTTAATAATCTGTCCAATCTTTGAAACAGTTGAAGTAGAGGTTCCCACTTTCTCTGCTATCTCATCATAGCTTTTGCCATCAAGAATTAATTTTGCAATCTTCAATCTTTGGGCCAAATCTAAAATTTCTTCTTCGGTTAATAAATCATCCAGGAAATTACTTAAGTCTTTTGATGACTTTTTGATAGAATCAACTAACAACCTTCTGTCTTTATCTAAGTTTGGTTTATCCATAATTAAAAAAACTTTTCTTGAATAAATTTAGCAGCAGTTCTTCTAAAGCTATTCCATTGCATTTTCCATGTCTTTTTAATTTTAACTTTCTCAGGAAGAACCCTAACTCTGCCAGCAGTTCTACTAGGTGTTGATGATTCTATAGT
>CAYJQD010000084.1:224-453 GCA_964372235.1 uncultured Methanosarcinales archaeon | reverse complement strand
TATTATTAAAAACATTTGCTGTTGTATAAACATACTCTGATCCTATACCCGCAGAGTGATTATTTCCTACAATATAGAAACTTCCTTCATTCATAGGCTCTCCTTCAGATAATCCAAATCTTCCAATTCTTGGCATCCTATCACTGTTGTTATACCCAAAAGGATTTGAAATCAACGTAATATCTCCTTCGTTATGAAAGAAGTTTTGCATAATGAATCTGTCCTCACG
>CAYJQD010000084.1:0-214 GCA_964372235.1 uncultured Methanosarcinales archaeon | reverse complement strand
GGCTGTAGGCATAAGGGGATGAGAATGTAACCAACCAACAATCGCTAAACCCTTTCTTGCTGCATCTTGATTTGCTCGTTGCCAATCATCAGGAGTAAACCTCACGTTTACTGCAGTTCCGGTATCAGAGAGATTAGGAGTAAAATCTGTTACTCTAACAAATCTATTGCCTGTTCTATCCACACATCTATAACCTAACAGTATCCCTCCTCTT
>CAYJQD010000083.1:0-4200 GCA_964372235.1 uncultured Methanosarcinales archaeon | reverse complement strand
CCATTTCCCTGGGAAAAACATTTTCTCTTCGATACATCCCCGAAACAGTTCAAAGAAACCAATTGAGCAATTACCTTCAGCAGTTGATTGAATATTCTAAGAAAAATCAACCTATCCAATAATTATTAATTAGATAAGACTATTAATTTTTTGTACTTTCTTTTTTATTCCCAGCCAAATATATCCTCATAATTTCAGTAGTGAGAGACAATACCAATGGCCCTACGATCACCCCTAAAGGACCTATCAATAAAATTCCGCCAAAGATGCCCAGCATAACGATAGCGATATGAACTTTCGCTTTGTCACCGATTATTTTTGGCCTAAGGATATTATCAATGCTACCTACAAAGATGAACGAATACACGAACAAGCCTATTCCTTTTAGGATCATCGGGGTTGAATTTTGAAACACTCCGTCGAGCAATAAAATAAGGGAAGCAGGCACCCAGATAACTCCTGTTCCTATGGCAGGGATCAACGCAAAAAAACCCATCACCAATCCCCAGAACAGAGGAGAAGGTATGCCAAAAAGGAAAAAACCTAAAGCCCCAAAAATACCCTGGATCAGAGCGATCAACAAGATCCCATATACAATACCATGAACAATTTCTTTCACTCTTCCTAATATCAAACGATAATTCTTATGCCGCAACTGAAAATAATTATGCAGCTTGTTCAATAAAGCTTCCCCATCCTTCAGGAAAAAAAATAACGTGAAAAAAACCACAAATAGATTAATAGCTAAGCGAGGGATGTTCACCAGAAAAGCCGAACCTTTTCCTATCACGGTATTAGTTGTAGTTCTGGCAATTTCCTTCAGCTGCGAACTGAACCATTCACTTTGGCTGAAATCCGAAAGAGCAGTACACAATTCTGTAGTACAATTAGTAAACAATCCTACCGCTAGTTTTTGTTTCACCAAAACATACAACGAATAAGATTCTCCAATCAAAACTTTAATCAGCAATCCTGCAGGGATAATAACGATCAGCAAGACCAAGAAACATACCAATAATGAAGAGATAGTAGGTTTTCCCGTTTTTTTGACCGTAAATGTATAGAGAGGGTAGAAGGCATACGCTAGCAAGGCGCCGATAAAAAGAGCGACCAGAAGCGGTTTAATGATAAAAAAGGATAACACTACCAACAAGCCAAATAAAATGACAGGAACATAACTTTTGTATTCGATACTTTCACCTCTCTATCAGAAGAAATAGTTGTTACTTATAAAAATATTGTTTCGAATAAATGACTAAAATCATCGTCATGGCCTTAAGGTGCAAGAAATGAGGCAAAGACCATCATTTCTGCGCAGAAAACTGATCGTTGTCAGTTTTCTTGCGAGCCGAGCTATGCGAGTCGAGAGATGATGATTAAGTTGCTTTTTCCTTCGAAACATAGCGAGAAAAAGACGAGGCGAGCGGCCAAGATGATTTTTTTAGAGATTCCCACAAAGTTGGTAAATTATGGAGAATGATAAATCAAGAATTTTTTTTTCAAAAAGATAAGAAAAAAGAAAAAAATAAAGCCTCTTCAGGCTTATTGTCCACTAGCTGCAGGAGCTGCTGCGGAAGGCTTGCTCAACTTAGCGTCTGCGTACGTTGTACCTTCAACAACTAATTCCTTACCGGAAAGTTCGCTTGCTCTGTTAGCAATGACCTTTCCAGCAAGTCTGGTGTCAGCTCCGCTGTAACCTGCTACAAGCATGGCTACGTTTCCGTTAGCATGCTCGAACAACTTAACGCGTGCTTTGCCAGGGGTAAATCCTTCTGTACAATCAGATGGATTTCCAAGCAATTCAGCTGCAACCGTGTTGACACAAGGTCCACCTACAACAACTAAGTTCTGAGCTTTCGCATCAGCGACTTCGCTGTCCAGCTTGGTAGCGTCTACGAAGGTAACTGCCTTCATGTCTCCACCGCTTGCTGCGCTGCTAGAGGATACTGCACCTGAGGTGAAGTATACCAATGGGCTTCTCAATGCATGAGGCCATTGTAAAACCACACTGTCTGCAGTTGATCCACCAGTTGGACTATGCAACTGTACCCACGCTCCGTTTACAGAGTATGCGTACGAGTTATCATCGTCGTCGTCAGGTGAAGTTAAGGTTACTCCTGTTCTTGAGCCCAAGTCAAACTTAGTGCTTGCTGCAGTTAAGTTAGCTCCGATAACCAAGTATGGAGTTCCTAGAGCAACAGTGTTCGGTATGTCGTCAACCCGGTCTGGATCGATCAAGCTCACGTTAAACTGAATCTGGTTCGTTTCGTTAAGCTCGTCGTTCTCGACGATACCTATCTTAGCTCCTCCTCTGGTTACGACATAGTCGCTGGTACCGTTAACGCTAGCACCATTTTCTGATCTGACGAAAGTAGCTGCGTGACCTGCAGTAATCGTGATGTTCCAGTCATCGGAACCTACGTTACCACCAAAGCTTGAGTTAGCAACGGTATAAGTTTTACCTCCTAACTTCAAGCTTGCAGTTGCTCCGTTTTGTCCTGCACCAAAGGTGATGGATCGCTCAACAGTTTCCCCGGTCGCTAAGATCTTGAACTTCATCTTAGGATCAGCTACACCTATGTCGTCTGCACCTTTGTACTGAACTACGTGGCTGATTGCATCCTTGGTAGTCTGATCGTTCAAGATGAAGTAACCTTCATCGGCGATGTAAGACTTGTTCAAGTACAATCGGTCATCCTTCGCTCCTAAGCGCATGGTGGTTGCTCCTGTCACGTAAGCAAGAGGGAACTCGATCTTTTGGCCTTGTACGTTAGTAAAGGTCAACCAGTATTCGCGTTCTCCGCCCTTGTCTTTCAAGGAGATTTCATCTGTCTCAACAGCAGGATCTAATCCTTCGTAGCGAAGATCCCAATTCTGTGAGAAGATCAAGTCTTTCTCAACCAATTCTGCCTGTCCCAGCAAGGTTTCGCCCGCACCAATGAAGTAATCATCCTGTGCAGTCATGTTGACGAAGATAGTATCGATTTCTAACTCTCCGTCATCAGTTGCTGAGGTTGAGTTATCGTTGACGCTACCTCTGATGTGCACTTCTGCTCCATCGATGGTCTCATCGTTAACTTTCAACTCGTCGGAAGAACCGGTAGCAGTGATGTCGTCGTCTTCTAATTCAACCTTATCTGCTCCAAGGAAGAATTCAGCTTGGTGAACCCCACCGGCATAGTCTTGATACAAGACTTCGCTCAGACCTAAGACAGTTCCGTCGGAAAGAGTTTCAGTGTCTCCTTCATCCATCAAAGGAGTGGTTTCTCCGTTAACGGTGAACTTAGCACGGTTGCTGCTGTCTGTGAAAAGCAAGTTCACGTCGTATTCCTTGCCTTTAACCATATAGGTCTTGGATTCTCCTTCTAGCAAGGTGTCCTTTTCAGAACCGGACATTAAGGTTAAGGTAACTTTACCTGGACCGTTTTGTGCGCTCTTTGCTTTGACGATGTTGAAGGTCTTCCCTAAGAAGGTAAGCTGCTTGTCTTCGAAGTCATCTAACTTGAAGCTTTCAGACGCATCAATGTCTGACTTTGCAGCTGTAAGGAAGTTCATTTCATATCGAGCGAACTGTACGTTGTCAGCAATCTTTACGAAGTCTGCGGTGACATCATCATCGTCTTCTTCGTAGGTGGTGTTGATAGTAGCTCTGTCCAAGTGTAAGAACTGTTCGTATTTGAAAGTTCCCTTGGAGCTAGTCAATTCTCCGTCAGCCAATGCGCCTAAATCGTCATTGTCAAGGAAGTCAACTACCCCGCCCGTTGCTGGACCAAGAGTTTCACCAAACTCTAATTCATCAGTTCCGCTCTTGACTAACCAAGCATCTCCTGATACAGAAACGCTTGATGTTCCAGTTCCTGCAGAATACTTCATACTTGCAGCAATATCGGTCATTGCCAAGTTGTCTACAGCAGCAGCATTTTCGCCTACTACCAGCAGACCATTAAATACGCCGTCAGATACGAACATACTTGGGTACTCGTTCAAATCTGCAGCCATTGCACCCATTACTGTTGCTCCAAGCATAGTTGCGCCTGCTCCAACAGCAAGAATGCGTTTTGCCATTTTTTTTACTTTCATTAAAACACACCTCCGTGTTTTGAATATGTTTTGTTTTCCAACTCTTTCCTACCTTAACTTATGTGTTCCCATCATAGCGAATTCCGAACAGCAAACCAGAAAGGTTCGCTTGTTTAGATC
>CAYJQD010000082.1:0-4252 GCA_964372235.1 uncultured Methanosarcinales archaeon | reverse complement strand
AAAAGATAGAAAAATAATGTATGATATGGCTTCCATAACCGCAATTACTGATGCAGAACTTACTCGTTTCTTCTTCGCCTTAGTATGTCTCCTTTTCTCCGCCCATATCTTTGGATATGTATTTCAGCGGCTGAAGATGCCTAAAGTTATCGGAGAAATTACCGGAGGATTATTGCTTGGACCAACCTTGCTTGGGCACTTTTTTCCTAATGCATACAGCTGGCTCTTTCAGGCTTCAGAAGTACAAGGAAAATTAATCTCTGCGATTTACTGGATAGGATTACTTTTATTGATGTTTATTTCCGGTTTTGAAATTCAACGCTCCGTCAGCAAAGGAGATAAAAAACTGATTACCGCCATTCTCATTGGAGGAACTATTGTTCCTTTTTTAGGTGGATGGCTTCTTCCTAAGCTATATGATTTCTCGCCTTTTTTAGGCCCTGAACAAAATATGACTGCATTTACTATTATCTTAAGCATAGCTATCGCAGTCACTTCCATTCCAGTTATTTCAAAAATATTTATTGATCTCAACTTAATGAACAGCCGCTTTGCCAAGATTATTGTAACGACTGCTACTATTGAAGACGTAATGCTTTGGGTTCTGCTAGCAATCGCTACCGCCATGGTAAGCACAGAATCACTTTCTCTTACAAAGATCTTAATAACCGTCGCGATAACTATCTTATTTTTTGCTGTCAGCTTGCTGCTCTTTCCAAAAATAGTGAAAAAAGTAGAACAATCCTTTATCAAGAATTGGCTCCTCTCTTCCCGAGCCGGATATACTCTCTTGATCTGTTTCCTTTTTGGTGCTTTGGCCAGCTTGTTAAAGATCAATATCATCTTCGGAGCATTTTTGGCTGGGATAATTATCGGATCGATAAAATCTGAGAAATTTGATGCAGTAAGGAATCAAATCAAAGAATTTTCTCTCGCCTTTTTTGTTCCGATCTATTTTGCCGTAGTTGGCTTAAAGTTAGATTTACTCCACCATTTCAATCCCCTCTTTTTCAACTTATTCCTCTCCGTAACTATGTTACTTAAAACGATAGGAACAGTTATTGCCGCAAAGATAGTAACAAAAGATTGGTTCTCTAGCCTTAATACGGCAATAGCCATGAATACGCGAGGAGGTCCAGGAATCGTCTTAGCCACCATAGCTTTCGAATTAGGAATTATCAACGAAACATTTTTTGTCACTCTGGTTCTGCTTGCTATCATCACTTCCCTCATAGCTGGTTATTGGTTCAATCTGGTAAAGATAAAGGGCTGGAGATTATTAAATGATGAATCGGAACCAGCAAAACCAGTAGACTAATTCCATAATCATTAAAAATCAATGCAAGTGTGAAATAACATGGAAAAAAGATCTAAAAAAAATTCAACAGAATTCCCTTTCATCTCTATCATCATCTCCGTATACAACGAAGAAAAAACCTTGCGGCAATGCTTGGATTCACTAGTAGCTCTAGAATACCGTAACTATGAAGTGATTATGGTCAATGATGCTTCTAAAGACAATACTCTTTCTATACTGCAAGAATACCAAAAGAAGAGCAAGAAGATACGAGTTGTTACCTACACCGTAAATAAAGGGGTTCCTGGAGCACGTAACGAAGGGATGAAAGCAGCAAAAGGAGATATCTTCGTATTTACTGATGCCGATGCCACGTTTCCAAAAGAATGGCCCACTGCCTTAATCGAACCTTTTTTAATTAATCAAAAAGTAGGTACCACCGGGGGAAGGGACATAGCACCGCCAAATCAGCCATTAGTACATCGATGTATCGATTACACGTTAACTTCATTTATTGGTACCGCCGGGCTGCGGGGAGCAAAAGTACGGTTGGCTAAATATGCAGTTACTGGCTGCAATTTCGCCGTAAAAAGAGAAGTGGTAGAAAAAGTAGGCATGCATGACGAAAGGATCCGCTGGAGAGGCGAAGAAAAAGAATGGTGCCAGCGCATCAGGGAAGCAGGCTATGATATTCTCTTTGTTCCTGAGTCTTACATATTACATTATCGCCGAATCTCCTTGAAATCATTCTGGACCCAGACCTATAAATCAGGAAAAGCCCGTTTTGATATCCTGAAAGCTGCACCTGGCTCATTTCAATTGATTCATGTGGTGCCATCATTATTTGTATTATATCTGGGTATTACTGCTATTTTTTCTCTCATCTCTCCCTCTGCATCATTTCTATTTGCTCTAGGAGTAGGCATTTATACTGCGGTTCTTCTCCTGCAAACCATACTTGGTACGCTCAAAACGAAAAGTCTAGGGACCTTGGCTATCGTGCCGGTTACAACCATCATCATGCATTTTGCGTACGGAATTGGATTCATCAGAAAATTTTTGCGTGATTAATAGGAAAAATAATACTATGAAAAAATATCTTTACAAAGCATGGGAGCATCTTCCAGCCAAATCATTGCTTCGCGATCGGTTATTTTGGCCTTGGTACGGATTCCTCCAAGACCTTCCAAAAGGAAACATCCGCCATCCTTTGAGGACTACAGTAAAATTAATGCTTTGGCAAGGAAACGTACAAATACAGGTTCGAAAGGCCCAGCATCCAATAGTGCTCAGGCCAGGAACATCTGATGTACCTTTATTATATCATATCTTTGTAGAAAAAGAATATGGTATTACGCCACAAAAAGAACCATCATTCATTATCGACGCAGGTGCTAATGTGGGCTTTACTGCAGTATATTTTGCCAATAGATTCCCTAAAGCAAGGATAATTGCCATCGAACCAGAAACCTCAAACTTCAAATTGCTTCAAGAAAACACCCAAGCATATCCTAATGTGCGCTGCATAAAAGCAGGAGTTTGGAATTCTAGCACCCAGTTACGTATCAGCAATCTTGAAAAAGACAGCAAATGGGGCTTCCAAGTGGAAGAGACCACCAGTACTGGACCAGACACCTGTCCGGCAGTATCCATCAATGACCTCCTTAAAGAGGAAAAGAAAAAAAAAATTGACATTGCTAAAATAGATATTGAAGGATCAGAGAAAGAATTATTTGAAAAAAATTATCAATGGCTTTCAAAAACTAATTTGATCGTCATTGAATTTCATGATCGCATGAAGCCTGGCTGTAGCAAACCATTCTGGGAAGCAGTGAAAAATATGAAATTTAAGCATTATAAGAAGAGAAAGAATGTGATCTTGGTTAAAGAATAATTCGAGATAATTTATTGATTTTTCTTATGAAATTCCCAGGCGCTTTTGATAATCTCTCTAATATCATGCTCTGCCTTCCATCCCCATTCCTGTTGTATCTTAGAAGGATCGGCAACTAAAAAAGCAGGGTCGCCCTCTCGAGGAGGAGCATCCACTACAGGAATCTTCTTACCGATTACTTCTTCTGCAATCTTTATTATCTCTCGGACAGAATATCCTTTTCCCGTGCCCAGATTATAGATTTGGGGTGTTTCTCCTATTTTTTCCAACGCCAAAAGATGAGCTCTAGTTAGGTCAAGGACATGGATGTAATCTCTTACACATGTCCCATCTGGAGTAGGATAGGTAGAACCAAATACCTTGATGTGATCTTTTTTCCCCGCTGCTGCCTGCAACACTAATGGGATCAGATGCGTCTCAGGATTATGGCTTTCGCCCAAATCAAAACCAGCACCGCTGGCGTTAAAGTAGCGAAGGGAAACATATTGTATGCCATGGATCTTATGATACCAATCCAACAGGCGCTCAAACTTGAGCTTTGTTTCTCCATAGAAATTCTCTGGCTTAACTGGATCTGTTTCGCTCAAAAGAGCATTTTTTGGTTCATATACAGCCGCTGACGAAGAAAAGACTATCCTTGTAACTTCATGCTTGATCATGGCATCAAGAAGATGTATACCATTTACCACGTTATTATGAAAAAAAGTAGAAGGATTTTTCATTGATTCACCCGCTTCTATGGAACCGGCAAAATGAAGCACTGCATCGATACGATGAGTCGCAAAAACAGTATGCAATAGATCCTTGTCGCCTAGATCGCCTGAAATCACTATTAGGTTGTCCTTTAAGTTACGGTCAAAATTAGAAAAAAGAGAATGAGCATGAGTTTTCTTATCTATCACTATTACTTTATGTTTTCTTTCCACCAAATATTGGACTACATGAGAACCAATGTACCCTGCTCCGCCAGTGACTAAAACATTCATTTTAACTCTACTTTCTTCCCATCCCGATATACTCAAAGCCTTCGTCTCTCACCAGTTCCGGCTCATAGACATTCC
>CAYJQD010000081.1:0-4361 GCA_964372235.1 uncultured Methanosarcinales archaeon | reverse complement strand
ATCGACTTCGGCAGTTCACCCATCACCAGCTTTGGAATGTCTTCCGCACGATAGAGCGGAATTATGGCAACATTTTGATAGTTCGCAAACCTTTCTTTCAACCAAGTTCCATCTCCCCTTGTTTGAATTAAATGAACCCTATGCGTTTTAGGGATCCGTAAAAAAGTTTGAACGAAACCTTCAAGGTTGTGTATTTCCATATCCGAAATAACGCTGACATCGAATTCAGTATCGCTTCCTTCTAATAAAGAATAAAAGATTTGCGAGGTGAATTGCGTCCCTCCTCCGGAATACTGTCGTGCAGCAGCATGCACCTCTTCCTTATCCTTGGAGAAAGGAAGGAGGAAATCATGGCCGCCAAAGTTATAGACAGATACTTTTGCATTATTATCTAAGTACGCGTTTGAGATTACTGTTGCTGCTAAAACGGGAACAGAGATGCCTTTTTCCGGATTGGGCATACTGCCGGAATTATCAATAACCAGTACGCTGTTGGGAGTATTTTCATAGTTTCCAATAGTTTCTCCTTCTCTTCGTATCCATCTTTTGGTTATACCTGGGAGAATACCAAGAGAACTAAATGAGTCAAGGTCGCTGAAAGAGTCGCCAATGTTAAATGCTGCATGGCTGTGGGGATATAATCCGCCGTTCCCTTCTAATGGTTTCTTCTTGACTGGAACAGTATATTGTTGTGCTAGAGCAGAATAAAAAGGCGGGATTAATCTGCTTTTGATGCGTTCAGTACCAGCACTCAAACCACCTTGCTGCTGTTCCTTTTCATGCTCTTTGCTGTCCTTTTTCTCTTTCTTTTCTGTTTTAAATAAAACCGCAGTAACAATATCTTCAAATTCCTTTCCGGATTCGCATTCCTGTGCAAAGAGCGCTATACCTTTTCTAATTTCATTATCAGAGAACATCTCAATTCCTGGAGTGGCTTCGATATAACCAGTTTCTTCCTCGCCACTATCTTGATTTCCACTACCTATTATTTTCGCAGCTAAGCCTGACATCGCTTTTCCAAACTGTCTAAGAAGCGAATTGTTATCGGCTTGTTGCTTTGCTGTGTAATCCTTTAACATTTCCACAAATGATTTGAAATTAACTTTTTCGTGATTTTTATCAACATAATTGATTTGGCTTAATTTTTGAATTAGATTTTGTTCTTCTTTAGATAATTCTATACCGACATCCTTCTGCCATTTCTCTTGGTAAAGACCATACATCAATTTGCCAAAACTATCTTCAGGAACGTACAGTCTGCGCATTGGTACTGTATAAGGATGATTCTTTACATTGACCATGTAAATATTCGTCTGCGCTTCTACGAAGGCTTCTCGGAGAAGGTTGGCTTTTTCTTTCTCAACCATGCCCATAGCAATTTTTTGCAGCCGTAACACATTCAGAACAGAACCAGGATACCTCATAAAATGAGTTAGTTCATGGGTAAGAACTTCATTCAATGCTCCTCGCTCATCAATCCCCTTTCCACTAAAATCTTTGATAAACTGTTCACTCACCTTAACTTTTAGTTTTTCCATGTCGATAGAACCATTTGGAATATCATCAACTAACTTCGGTTGCGGCAACTGTGGATAGAAATGTTCTCTTCGTATCTTTTCCCACTCTTCCAGCATGGTTTGTTCAAGATTTTTGTCGACCATGTGTATCTGATTATTCACCCTTCAAGGTAAGAAATCGGCAGGGAACATCCAAAGGAGATTCGGCATTTGCTCGCATATCATTGTCAATTCCGTTGATATAGATTGCTTTGAGTACCTTGCACTGAACAGCATTAGGTCCTAACCCGAATTCCATGGCTTTTTCCTTTCTTGTTTCTGAAAAGACAATATTGGCTACCTCTTTCAACAAGGGTTTATTGTTGTCAAAAGCAGCCAGCCAATAGAGATTATTTGGAACATCTTCTTTTTTTAACGGCACACAATACTCTCTCCGAAAAGGAAATTCTTCTACTTCAAATTTACTGTAATCAATATCGATATATTTCCCAGTAAAGGATAGAGGGATATTGACAAGTTCACGAGAAAGGGAAATAATTTTTACATAAGCAGGATTAGATTCTTTAACAATAATACCCGTACAAGTATCAAAACCATTTCTCCAGAATTGTAATTTTTGTTCGGGGTCGCTGCCGGAGTTATAATGTTCAACCAGTGCTTCAAAACTTTCCTTACAGGTAAGAGGGCGTACGACGGAACGGCCATCCTCTCCAGCAAACATATGCTGAACCTGATTATTTTTACCCTGTAATTTTTCCCTCATGGTTTGCAAAGTTAAAGGGTAAGTCTCTCCTCTGACAATATCATCAATCTTTCGAGCATACACTAGTGGGCCTGTAGCTTGGTTGCCCTGCATATTCCGTGCTAACTTTTGTGCAATTTGTAGTAAATATGGGTTTGTCATTATAGATCACGTAATGTATCAATAAATAAAGGATGGCCTTTTCCGTCTGCAGCGCAATTTTCTGCAAACTCACTTGCTTTTTGAATCTCGCCTACTGCGACTAAATCAAGAAGGCGTTGATAATTCTCTTTACTTTCCAGAAACCGCTTCTTCACCCCTGGCACTTCAGAACTTCCCTCTCCTAAGAGCGTTTTTGTAATATAAAGGTCTAAAGGATTATGTCTCTCATCATCTCTGAATCTTTGCCTTGTTTCATGCGTCCACGGTATTCTGTGCCATAATACATACGGAGCTACTTGCAGGATATGATCAAGATTCACTTCCTTGTTTCCTTGCAGCCAGGCTACTGATTTTGCATATCGTTTTATGGCTTTCGTCGCTCTTCTACTACCGCTGCCGGTAAACATGGAATTGAGATAAAGACCGTTGCTTTTATCTTCTGGATCAGTAGACCTTTTATCTCCAAACTTTGCGCTGACATTAAGTTCTGCCGCGAGAAACAAGAAATAAAGGTGCGCATCCCTATCTAGTTGAATATTTTTAATCTCTTCTTCAGCTTGTTTCTTTTCTTCAGTGTTAAGGACAGAAAATCCTGCCTGTTCCAGAATTAATTTTGAGTATATTCTTGTAATGTCTCTAAGTTCTTCTTGCACTTCTTCGTACGATTTTCCAGAATTAAGTATTTGTAATGCTTTCTTGGTTAAGTCTGGATTTTTGAGCATTTCATCTTTGTCATTATGGAAATCATCGCTAATCGCATCTTCATTAGCGACACCGCAATATTTCGCTTCTACTGATACGTCAAATCTGTCCAGTAATGGTGGAATTAAAGTGTTGTTTCCTCGATCTGCATAATTGCAGGTTGCAAATAATGGTTGTGGTCCCTCAGTAACAAAATCATTCAAGTAGTTCCATTCCCCTCTGTCCACGCCATTGAGAAGGATGGATTGGTTGGATTCAGGCAGTCTATTGAACTCATCGACTATTTTCGGGCCGACTAAGACAAAATGCTGCCAGACGACTTTTTCCTGCTGGCCGAAGAGTTTTCCGTAATCCGGCCTTCCAATTAATTTTTCATCTGTTTTTTGTGGATCGGCGCGAACAACAACACGTCTCACTAAATCTAACGGCAGTCCGTTGAAAAGGCAGTGCAGGTATTCTGACGAAGTAGTCTTACCTCCACCATATTCGCCGAATAAAAGTTGGTTGCCTTTATTTACTTCTGTAAGTACGCCAAAGAGTAATGTGGAATTATAAGATTGTCCAGAAATAGGTAAATCATCTCTGCATAAGTAAAAAGTCTCTTTGATTCTGTTATAAAGGGTAAGAACCTTATCTTGTAGTACCATTTGGTAATTTGAAGGTGAGTTCTTTTTAAAAGTTCTGGAAGAAATACCCCTCAAAAGTAGAAAATGTCGAAAGGTTTAAAAGATAGGCTTATTCCAGAACACATAAAACCTAACGGAGGGTGTGAAATAATGACAAAACAAAAATACGTCGGTGTTGGAACGTCTCTTGACGACGCAACAAAGAACTTATATGAAGTTGCTCAAAAGAATGGAGTTGTTGGTAATCCAGCAGAAGTGGAATATACTTGCCGTGTAAAAGTAGGCAGAAATTACGTATCTGGTCAGCCAAATACTGATTATGAAAAAGCTTTTACCTCAGCATTAGAGGAAGCAAAAGTAAAGGATGCAAAAAAGCTGGAAGTGTTTGCAGCTGGAACATACGCTGCTGTAGAACAAGCTAAGCCAAAAGCAGCCGGAGCAGCAGCTTCAAGCAGAGCATCGGAAAGTTTAACTGATTTGTTTTAATTTTTTATTTCCTTTTTTTGAGTGGGTTTCTGAGGGTGTTATCTAATCATGGTCCACGTATTCCCAGAAGAAACTGTACAGAAAATTTACGAGCTCGCTGCTATTGATAGAGAGAATAATAAGAAA
>CAYJQD010000080.1:2963-4397 GCA_964372235.1 uncultured Methanosarcinales archaeon | reverse complement strand
CAGCCCCGTAAGGGACAGTAACAACTATGTTGCTGTAAGCTCAATCCGGGAGTAATCCAAAAGATTACCGTAAGCATACCGCTGAAGACGGTAGTGTTGCTGGTTCAAATCCGGCCTGTCCCACTCAAATTAATTTTTAAAATTCAGTCAGCTCTAATTGCCCCATCTAGATTTTCGAGTTGTTGCAAAGTTGGTATTATGTACTTTGAAGCCTCTTCCAGACCAACCTTATTATTCGGGGATTTAATCGCAGCTTCAAATTTTTCGGTCGCAACCGAAAAACCTTTTGCTATTACGACAGGCAAATGATCTTTAGTATTGTAACCCAACCCACCATCGACCGACATGCATTCCTTGTAGGCTTTGAGAAATTGAGCCGCATCACTTATCCTATCTTCTTTGTAAAGATCAACAACAGTTGCCGCATGCACTAATGCCAATCTTGTTATTTTCACGAATTGCTTATATCCCTTAGCCTCGAAACTCATTGTTTTTTATTTCAACTGGAAAAGATTTAACCTTTATCAAACTTTGATTATATTCTTGAAAAACAAAATAATTTTAAGAGAGAATGAGAGGGGTCGCTGTCTCGCAGATTATTCTGCTCGTTTTAGGAATATTGGTTTTGGCTGTTGTAGCTTACCTTCTTTACACGAATTTCATCACCACAAGCGGGACTATCAGCGCGGAGACCTGCAGGGCAGCGGCCACTAGGACCTGCACGGGCTGTGCCATAGCTTCGGGGAGCTTCACGGCGGACAGCTGCCCGTTCGACGCAGGCAAACCAGATAAGCCTTCGAGCCTAAAGTTATGTCAGGACCAGGGCAACCTGCGCCTAAAGGGCAGCGGCATAGACTGCGCGCAGTACATAGGAGGGGGCACAGGAGGCGGCGGAATTGGCGGAGGAGGCGGGTCTGGCGGCAGCGCTTCTCAGCAACCTAGTGGACAATCGAAAGGCAGCAGCAACCAGATTCTTGGAACTGCAGAAGTCCCGAAGGAGATCAAACCATGAGTAAAGACTCGAACAAGCCAGTTTTTGTGCTGATTTTAATTCTGTTTTCGCTAGTCGCGACTTTTGTCGCATCTTCATCGCTTCCGCCTTCTGAGAAGCCAGCTCTAACGGCCTCCCTTGAAAAGGGGGAACAAAGTTTCGGAGTTCCGATAACGGGCTATGCGGTGCAGCGCGGAGCAACTTCGGTGATAGGGAAGAGGACGGACACCTTCAACTTCTACGCGTACCTCACGAAGGTGGAGCCGCACTACGAGCTGTTGCTGCAGTATCGAAAGACTGGAGATTCTGAATGGAAGAACTACGGCGATGTGATTTCTGTGGAGAATTTACCTGAAGGGGATCGCGATGGGAACACGATAATTGTCCGCACGATTCCAGACCAGCACGGCATCAAGGAAGACGGCAAGTACGAGTTCCGATTC
>CAYJQD010000080.1:0-2863 GCA_964372235.1 uncultured Methanosarcinales archaeon | reverse complement strand
GAGCACGAGGCGACTTGCAAGACGAGAACCGATACTCC
Source organism: uncultured Methanosarcinales archaeon (assembly GCA_964372235.1). Classification (GTDB taxonomy): domain Archaea; phylum Nanobdellota; class Nanobdellia; order Woesearchaeales; family GW2011-AR9; genus JACPIL01. The sequence continues at coordinate 2,825 of CAYJQD010000080.1, read as the reverse complement.
GGACAAATGCCTGCCAGACGAGCAGAAGGCGAAGTTTACTGTGGGTACCAGCACGGTTTCTTTCAGCGGCTGCGGAGATAAGTGTGACGAACCTCCTCCAACACCAGTAGGGTTGGCTAAAGTCGTTTATTGCACCAAACCCCTAATAGTTCCAAATGAAAACCTTGATAGCCGATATAAGTCTTACTCGAACGTTGTCAACAATCCGAACAAGGAGGATAACAGATATTTCGTCTTTGCTTCTGCATCTTCTACAACTCCTATGGAACTTTCAGCGCAAAACATGAAAGACCTGAACTTGGAGAATTTGGATTCAGACGTGAGAATCTCTGGAAACAGAATAACAGTAAGCGGCAGCGGGAGTTTTGTTCTGCATGCGAATCCAGAGAAAGAAGGAATACTTTGCGGGATAGGTATCGGTTGCAATGAAAAAATGCTAGAGTTGAAAACACTTTCAGCTAATTCATTAAGTGCGCGCGAAGATTGTGCTAATCTCATATCTACAACCGCTTATTCGATAGAAAATTTACCTGAATACGACCCAAATTTAGAACTTTATTCCTCGATTCTGAACTTTAATCTAGGTCTTAAAGATCTTATTAAGGAACTTTATGTAGATGAACTAAAAACTAAATTTAATCCAGAATCCCTAAAAGAAGTTACAATCGAAATAAAAGCACATATCTCTCCCGACGCAGGCACCTCTTTAGATTTCGTTAAAGGTAACATATATGCCAGCGCTCTATACGATGATAAATCAATACCCAAAGATTTCGCAAAGAGTTTAAGTGGTAAACCTTCCTACGTAGTTTTTAATGAAATTGACTTATGGCTGAGGGGAAAGACTTCCTATCCAACTGAAGAGCTAATTGCTCAACTAAAAGACCCCAAAAGCGGGTACTATAATCCCGGGCTTGCTAAATATGCAGAAGATTTCTATTTAGGTAAAGAAGGTTCTTTTGAAAGAATTTTCAAAAATGTCCTACCAGACGGTAAAGTTCTTTGTATGTGCAGAAACAACGCTGTTTTAGCAGCTGCGATAGCAAGGATAGCGGGTATTAATGCATGGGTAGAATCCGGTCCTGCGTTATGGTCTGACCCTTTAGGTGTTCCACACGCATTTGTTTCCTATTTAGATGAAAATAACAAAATACAAAGATTTGATGGAACAGCGGCTTCGGCATCAGCTATTGGTGGATCTGAAGGTGCTGCTCTCCACACTGTGAATCCAGATGGGTCACCAAATATAGCAGCGAGAGAATATTTTGCAAAATATTATGGAGTTTACATTCCTAGAGTTAAAGTCGCTAATATAGGTGTCGGAGTAGGTCTACCAAATGTAGAAATTGCATTAAAGACTGGAGACAAATATTTAACAGTAGAGCCTTTGTACGACAAATACGGTTATCCCTATGAAAGATTATATTTTTATGATGAAGGCATAAATTACCGTTTCTCAGTAAGAGCGCCTAAAGGAAAGATTCCGCTTATATTATTCGATGATATCTACCAAAACACTAATCCTAAAAAGGTAAAAATTACTTCGCTATCAGAAGCTAGGCCGCTTGTAATTGATTCGCCAAAAGAAATACAACTTATAAACATTTTAGATGACGAATCAAATTCTATTAATAATCTGGTTAAGGAAAAACCTTCTGATTTAGATTCTCTCTTGAAAGAAGAAAATGAGTTGGTAAAGAAAATTCAAAAATTCAAAGAGGGAGGTGCTAGCATTTCACGCAGTCAGCTAAATAAACTTATAAAGAATTTAGAAACCATGCAAGAGATTAAAAATAAAGTAGATGTGTCCAAGCCCAAAGCCGCAGAAGTTATTCTTGACACGCTTTCCGATGCTAAAAATTCCCCTCTAAGAGGACAAGTTATTTCTCTACCAAAAAGTCAGACGCAACCAAAGTTGCTCGAGCAACTAATGTTTAAAAATGAAATTTCCCCGAAAAATCTTGGAAGCGGAGCGCTCATGGTAAGCATGTTCGGGTCAGCCATTCTTGGTATAAAAGCCGAGGAATATGGAAGACTAATAGACAATTCAAATCTTGTGTTAGTTGGCCAATCTCTAAACGCAGCTGGCACAGGCGGTGTAGTTTTAACGGGTGGAGTTACAATTTCAAGTGCCGTGTCCAAAACAGTTTCTAATCTGGTCGCTAAAAACCCATTACTTCGGCAATTCATCTTTACTCCAAGTCAGTTCATAAAGGGCGCTGGCATAGCTTTTGCAGTCACTTCCATCGCTGATGTTGCATACTGTTCGTACATAGATCCTAAATCAGTCTCGTGCGGCTGTTCAGCCGACCCGCTCTATGGCGGGAAAACTATATTCGAGCTGCAGAAAAGCAAGGTGGATGCCGGCGAGAAGATAAAGTACCGCGTGTACGGAGTGCAGCACTGTGGGCCTTCCCTCATCACCGCGTTTCAGCCTGCTGTAGCAGCGAGGGTCTATCTTGTTTCCGAAGATCCGATTTTTGGCAAAAAGTACATTCCAATCGACAAATCTCTCGGTGGAAGCTGCACATTCACAAACGATGAGTGGTGCTCTGGAGAAGTTGAAATCAAGGCCGATGGCCCAGCAGATTACCAGATATCTGCGCAAGTAGTTTCTGTAGCCAACACTGCAGTATTCGGTCCTAAACCGCCACCATATTCTGAAGTACAAAAACTTTCAGTTACTGGAACTAAGGGTTTCGGGATCGAAGAAAATGCAAAGTGGCGCGTAGTCTAAATGCTCAATAAGTTTAACCTTTATCAATTCATCTTGTTCAATTGTATTCTATGGCCGAGAAAATCTGGGAAGGAGAGCTGATTGAGAA
>CAYJQD010000079.1:0-4588 GCA_964372235.1 uncultured Methanosarcinales archaeon | reverse complement strand
CATCCGAGATCCTGATACAAGTGACTGGAGTTCAGACTGTGCTCTTCCGATCTAAACCTCTTTATTTTTGCCCAGAAAAAGAAGTCCGTCTCTATGCTTTACTGAAAAATTTCCAAATCAAGTTCACAGAATGCCCTTACTCAAAAGAAGGTTACCGCCACCACATCCAAGAGATGCTCAACGACTTTGAACAAAAATACAAAGGAACCAAGCAAGGGATTGTCAATTCTTTCCTAGCTATTCTTCCTTTACTGCAAAATCAAGAAAAACAAGCTCCGGAAGCAATCCAACACTGCAGCAAATGTAACGAAGCTTCAAACAAAGATATCTGCAATGCCTGTGTTATGAAGGAGATGGTGCAGCATGGATAATTCCAGATACTCACGACAAACCTTGCTGAAGGAAATCGGCAAAGATGGACAAACACTCTTACAGAACAAAAAAGTAGCTGTTGTAGGCGTTGGTGCATTAGGAACGGTTGCTGCAGAATTATTAGCCAGAGCAGGGATAGGCACATTAATACTTATTGATAGAGATATAGTGGAAGAATCTAATTTGCAGCGGCAAACTCTCTTCGACGAGAAAGATATTGGAAAAAGTAAAGCACTTGCTGCTGCACAACGGATCAGGCAAATTAATTCAGAAACAAAAGTAAGAATACATACCATTCATCTTAGTCCACAAAATATCGATGTTCTACAAAGCGCAGATCTGGTTTTAGATTGTACTGATAATTTACAAACCCGTTTCCTCATCAACGATTACTGCAGAAAAGAGAATAAACCTTGGATCTACGCTGCAGCCATCAAGACTTCAGGATATGTCATGCCTATTTTAGCGGCAGGCTCATGTTTGCAATGCTTCTTAACCGAAAGCAGCCAGGAAACCTGTGATACTGTCGGTGTACTCAATACTATAACAGTATCAATTGCTTCATTGCAGGCTACCTTAGCTTTGAAAATCCTGCTCGGAAAAGAAGTGGAATCCATATTGCATCACTACGACATCTGGAACCAATCTTTCAGGAAAATACAGATCAAAAAGAAAGAAAACTGTTCAACTTGTGCAGGTGATTTTATACATCTTAATAAAAAAGAAACTTCAAAATACATTAGATTTTGCTCTACCGGAAAATACCAAGTACTGGGACCAAAAGTAGATCTTCAAACTGTAAAAGAACGCTGGGAAAAAATTGGAGAAGTTAATGAGGATAGTTCTTCAATACAATTTGAAAACATTACACTATTCGATGACGGCAGAGCACTGATTAATGCTCAATCAATGGAAGAAGCAGAAGCGATTTATTCTAAGTTGATTGGGAATTGAAGAAAGATTTTAAAATAAACGACCAGAAGATAAATGGATGAAATTACAAAATTATGTGGGTCTCGGAGCTTTAACTTTAGCTTTGATAGGAAGTTGTGGAACCCTCTATTCAAAAATTGACCAGCAAACTTATACAAGTAAGTATGCCGGCGAAACTGCAGAACAAAGAAGTTTCACCTACTGGTTTGATAAGCAAAAAGGACTAAAGTTAGGATCTGATTATGTTGCTTTAAACCTTTTTACATGGCCTTCTGAAAATTCTGTCTGCATTACTTATAGAGAAGTAGTATCTCATCCATCAAAAAAGTCCGATTTAAGTTTTGAGGTGAGAAGTTTTGAGTTTTTAACAACAGATGACATTATGTACCCTCCTGATGGAATTATGTATGAGATACAAGATTTTTGTATAAAGAAAAGAAAATAATTCAAACCAAACTCCTGAACCACTTCAACTGTTCCTGTATTTGTTTCTTGGAATACGCCACTAACGGCTTCATAACTGTCAAGCTAGTCTTCCATTTCATCTCTTCACCAAGAACCTGTCCAGTTACTAATATAGAAATTTCTTTCTTCCTAGCCAATTCTTCCATCTCTGAAACATCCTTAACTACATGCAGCTTCAACCCTGTTGGGCTAAAGTCCTGCAATAAAGATATCTCTTTCTCTGTAAAAGCAATCGGAATCACACTACACCCACGTTTCATAAACAATAATCCGGCCAGTAAACTCGCTTCATTTTCCACCAGCAAAAACACTCTTCCTTCTACACCGGTTGGTAACCCTCCACCGCAGGAAACAGTCTCAAAAAATAAATATGCTCCTTCTTGATTGATTTCTATCTCCAAAATGATGTCTGGAGAAGTAGGAGAAAATTCTAAGGAAGTATGCTGCTCAACATATTCCCCTACTACTCGGTTAAACTCTGGGGAAGTGATAGGAAAAGTCTTATCAGAGCGCTTGGTAGCCACTTTAAATGTCCCTTTTCTGTCTTTAAGCAGCTCCACTGCTTTTCCCTGAATTTTCTCGATAATTTTTTCCACGCGAACCGCAGGTGAATAAGATACTAATCCGAAGACCCGACGTAGAACGTTATGCTCAGGAAAATAATCCATCAATAGCCTTCCCTGGCTCTTGATCAGGGCCGGTTTCTTGTCTCCTTCTCGTTCCACGATTTTCCGTATATTTTCGGCTAATTTACGCTCAAAAACATCCCTATTTTTACCTTTGAGAAAGAGTTCCCCGTATCGCAATACAATAGCATCATAAGCCATAAAAAAATTACCGGACAAGTTGCTTTAAAAAGCTTCCCTCGATAACCCCTTGATTTCAGGTGGAAAATAAAATACATTATTTATAAAGGCAATATTTAAATACTTCAGCCTTATTTAAAAGGAAAGAATCACAACAGGAAAACTGGAGGGGCACAGTATAATGGCAAAAAAAAGTTCTAAAAAAGAAATAAGCATCGTCAACATCGTTATTTCCAGCAGTCTCGAAAAAGATATCCCTTTAGAGAAGATGGCAGCAACCTTGCCTAATACAGAATACAACCCTGAACAGTTTCCTGGCCTGGTATTACGCATTAAAGAACCAAAAACCTCTGCTTTGATCTTCTCCAGCGGTAAAATAGTGTGTACCGGCGCTAGAAATATGGAAGAAGTTGATCGAAGTATCCAAAGCATCATCAAGAGCCTTAAGAAATTAAACATCCACGTTACCATCAAACCAAAAATCACCGTCCAAAACATCGTCGCTTCCGGAAGCATTGGTATGGATCTAAACTTAAACGTGCTTGGTCTAAAGCTTCCAAACACCGAATACGAACCAGAACAGTTCCCGGGCTTAGTACACAAGTTGAAAGGGACTAACGCAACATTCTTGCTCTTCAGCAACGGAAAGATCGTCTGTACCGGAACCAAGACGGAACAAGAAGTCAATGAAGCTACTGACTTGCTCATTGATCGGCTTAAGAAAGTACTCGAAAAGCCATAAAAGCAGATATAAATTTTTATATAATAGTTCTTTTGATTTCAATAATATAGAGGAAGCTCTTTAAGGGGGTGGGCAATGGAAGTTGATGAACAAATTAAAGTGTTTAGAGACTTTATCGAGCAGAATTATCTCCCCCAGTTATTAGAAGCGGTACGAAAAGGTGAGTCTTTTATCAAGCTTGATTTTTCTGAACTCATCAAATTTAACACTGAGATAGCAGAAGAAGTCCTAGAAAATCCTCAGGAATTATTAAAAGCAGGAGAAATTGCCATTAAAGAATTTGATCTTCCAAAGAAAGTGAGCAAGTTTAATGTTCGTTTCATTAATTTACCTGAATCACAAAAAGTGCTTATCAGCGAAATACGCAGCAAGCATTTAAACAAGCTGCTTTGGGTAGATGGGATCGTTCGTAACAAAACCGACGTACGACCGCATGTCAGCGCCTCCAAGTTTGAATGTCCTTCTTGTGGAAATATTCTTACCGTCTTACAGCTTGATCAAAAATACAAAGAACCTACCCGCTGCGGCTGCGGCAGAAAGGGAAAATTCAAAGAAATTTCCAAGGAATTAGTAGACGGGCAAGGTTTGGTTCTTGAAGAAGCAGCTGAAGATCTCGATGGAGCGCAACCGAAAAGAATTAACGTCTTTCTTCGCGACGATTTGGTCTCTCCTCTTACCGAAAAAAAGACAAGTCCCGGTTCGAGAATCCAACTAGTGGGTTGGGTAACGGAAGTTCCCATCACTCTCCGCACTGGCGGACAATCTACAAAATATGAACTTATTGTAGAAGCTAATTCTATCGAACCGCTTCACGACGACAATCTTAGCCTCAATATTACGGAAAAGGATATGGAAGAGATTATGAAGATTGCCAAATCCCCTGATCCTCTTCATCTGCTCTCTGAAAGCTTAGCTCCTTCTATTCATGGGCATGATAAGATAAAAGAAGCGATAATTTTGCAATTAGCCGGAGGATGCCGAAAAGTGAGGCCTGACGGAGTTACCACTAGGGGAGATATGCACATGCTTTTAATTGGCGATCCAGGATCGGGCAAGAGCCAGCTCCTTAAAAGAATCTCACAGATCGCTCCTAAAGCGCGTTTTACCAGCGGTAAAGGCGCAACTGGCGCAGGATTGACTGCTGCGGTGGTGAAAGACGAATTCTTAGGAGGTTGGTCTTTAGAAGCAGGAACACTAGTCCTAGCTAATCGCGGCTTTGCTATTATTGACGAAATGGATAAAATGGGAAAGGAAGATACCTCTGCACTCC
>CAYJQD010000078.1:0-4628 GCA_964372235.1 uncultured Methanosarcinales archaeon | reverse complement strand
ATTGTTTGAATTAGCGTAAGTTAAACTAAAAGAAGTGGTTATATGTTTAGTCAAGGATCTCCTCAAGGACATCGTTCCCATCTACGGTTCTATATATTTATGGTAACGTTAGTGTTAGGAGGACTATTTTTCTTGCTTTATTCCAATGAAAATCATGACGCAAGTAATGGGTTTGTAAGCGCTATCGTTGGATACACAGAAAATGCGACCCAAAAACTAAGCGGAGAAGACGAAGAATTAGACATCGAGCAGGAGCTTAATCAATTAGTTGGCAAAGGAAACAAGGTCAAGAATTACCGCAGTATTCCACTTTCGCTCTCTTTTGATAGGATACCTTCTATGGAAGAAAATGCTACCATAGAAGGAATCAGCCTTGAATTTGATGATCTTTCTACGACTATAACTGTTAATGGCGATAAATTAGAGCTAAAGAATCTAAAAGAAGTAACGCTCTCAATTCAAGAATTTGTAGGTCAGGTTACGGTCGATGCTTCAGCCATCTCTCTTTCCGGCACTGCGAAGAGCATCGAAGCTAACAACATTGCTTTTTCATCCGAGAGGACTTTACCTATCTCTTTCCAAGGTTTGAATTATAAGCATCTGCAATTGCTGAATATCGAATTAAAAGATCTTGAGCTTCCACGCGGAAGCGGAGAATTACGTATAGGAGAAAAGCTGAGGTACACCTTGGAGGAAGAAGAACTTAAGATGCTGTACTTTAAAGGTGCACTGATCGTCGACAAGAAATATTCTAATACTTCTGCGCTGCTGATGGAAGGAGAGGTCAAAGGCCTATATGACAATGGGGACTTATTGACCTTCGTGTTGCATTAGACTTGTTAAATGAGATTTTTATCTTTTAATTCTTGTTTCTTAGATTCTCTGCGTAAAGATGCATATTTGTCTTGTGGAGAAAATTTAGGCGGCCTAGGTAAGATTGTTTCCTTTCCGCATAAAGGACAATTTTTTTCAAGCGTGTACCGTTGATCCTCAATACACTTTCGGATGTGCTCGGCCATTTTTATTTATTCTGTCTTCTCTCGTTCAAATACTGCTGTAGAAAACTTATCATTAAATTTTTCCAATACTTCTTGGACTTTCCGCATCGTCTGTTCAGCCGGCTTGTAATCGATATCTTCTATGCTGACTTTGAAACGCCCCCCACCTAAGTAGAAGACATTAATACTTGGTGAGATTTTTTCTACTTCCAATAAAACTGCTTTAATCTTCTCTATGCCGTCTGGCGCATAGGATTGGATCTTTATTTCTCCTTTGACTATTATTTTGGACGGTTTGAATCGGTCGACGATAGCTGTAGTCAGATCTTCTGATAACTTCTTTTCCAAGCCCAGTTTTTCCAGGCTGGCTTCTCCTGCTGCTACTTCTTTGAAACAGAGGTAAAGATGGGAATACTCCTTGAATATTTTTTCGGTAACTTGACGGTATAATTCTTCCACAGGTTTCTGGAGTCTTTTGGCCATATTTTGGATCAATGTTTCGGCGGTAAGCTCTTGTTTTATTTCGTCCAGCTTAGCCTGACGCTGGTGAGAACTTACTCTTCGTAGAGAAAGATCGATATGTCCTTTAGCTCGGTCGATGCGCAGCACCTTACAGACGATCTGCTTGCCTTCCGTGACATAATCTCGTAGGTTACGGATCCTACCAGGTGCGATTTCAGAAATATGAACTAAACCTTGCTCACCATACTCTAACAGCTCTACGAAGACTGAGTTAGGGAAGATTTTACTGACTTTACAGAGCACGATTTCTTCTTCTTCCGGGTATCCTTTCTTTTTGTAGAACATGGAGCTTTTAGTTGAAGTTTTATTTATAAATGTTTGGAGAAGAAAAGTAAGATAAAAAATTATTCCAACACTTCTAACACACGTGCAGAAATCTTTGCTTTGCCGCCAGTGGGGTAAGCTACTTCCTTACTGCAGACCAAGCAGGCGACTGTATTAGAAGCGTTACCAAAGATGATTTGTTCGTTCTTGCATTTTGCACAGCGAACTTTGATAAATTTGCTTTTCGGACTTGGGATTGCGTCATTCATTTTATACCAGCTCCACTTTCTTAACTCTCATGCCTGCACTCTGTGAGGCTGTCTTTTTACAAACGTTGCAGGTGAACCGCAGATCGGTCTTCTTAGTGCTTTTCGCTCCAGTACGCTTGAATTTAGTCACTGCTGGCTTTGAGTATCTTCCTAAGTTTCCTGTACCACGGGCAGAGCCTCGTAATCTGGCTCGGTACTTTGAACCTCGGCTTAGTGAGCTTGGCGCTTTCTTTTTATTTTGAGCGACTTTCTGTTCAGTATGCTTTCTGCAGAATCGGCAGAATTTCTTGATAGTTTTAGGAATTTTCATTTTTGATTACCTTGATGAAGCTTTAGAAAAGAGGTTATTTAAAAAGATATCGGAAATTCAATAGAATTTCCGGGATCTCCAGAAAACCTTGTTTTCTGATAGATTGTGGTTATAAGAGAGGAAGTTTTCCGGTTACCGCATCTACTTCTTCCTCTTCATCAGGACCAATAGCCGCGCAGGTCTTGGTACCTGGAGTCACTACCGTCCTTCCGGCATCGGTAATAAGCGCAGTAGTTAACCCATCATCTTTGGCTCTTTGCAGATACGACAATAATTCTTTCTCATCTTTGACTTTGAGAACGATCTTAGGCATACCTTCCTTGCGCCAGACGGAAACTTTTTTCTCAGAGGATTTGAGAACAGCTTCTACCGCGGCATGGGCGCATTGAGCTGCCAGTTTTCCTTTTGGAAGATCTAGATCTTTACGTACCAGAATTACTTGTTTGTAAGGCATAAAATCAAGAAAGAAGAAGAGTTATAAAAAAGTATTGATTACGTTGGTTTTGCATTTGTTCGATAATTATGAGCTTTTTCTGTTGATTCCTGATTCTCAAAAACTGTCCTTAATTCGTAATTTTCTTTTTTCAGATAACCAGCCATAGATGGACCAGAAAAATCACAAAGCGTGCAAGCTTCTAAACTTTTTTTAATAACACAAGCGTGAATAAATAAATTTCCAGAAACACTCTCCTCCAAAACTTTCATCGCTTCATTCCTTGCTTGGTGCTGGGAGTCTTTTAATCGCAGTTGTACTAATCCATCTTTTTCCTGAGAAATATGTGTTTCTAATTCATAGCACCGCATACAATTAACATACGCCCTATAAGATGACATGCTTACTTACTTCCTTTCCACTCTTGATCAAACAATTTACTAAAGTAGTCAACGAAGTAAGGAGCTTCTACCCAGACTGCGCAGTCATAACTCTTATGCACTTTCTGGTCGTCAGTCAAGAACAGTAAGATATCTTTATTATCCACCATACAGAATCGGGCTGCACAATTCTTGCTGGTCTTCACTTTGGCAAACTGTGAAAAATTATCAACAAGATCTTTATCCGTATTAGGCGGTATAACAATCTGCACATTTACGCCTGCTTTTGCTGCTTTGCGCAAATGATTGGCAAAGAACTCATGCTTTCGTGCTAGTCCTTGCGCAGAAGTCATGATGGTAATATTTTTCTTGGCATTCTTGAACATCAAGAAGAGGTGCTCGTATACCTTATCGCGTCCGCGGAAAGAGCCAGACTTATCAGTTGGATCAACTAAGGTAACACCTTCAGCGTGTAATGAATTTAATTGGTCTAGTATTTCAGAATCTTTCAGTTGAGAGAGCATCTTGCTGCGTTCGTCAGCTTCTTCTGCTACTTTTTTCTTGACCCGTTCAATCACTTCTGACGGAGCTACGGCAAGATATTTGATAGGCTTTCCTACTTTTACGACGATAAATCCTTTCTTTTCCAATGATTCAAGAACGTCGTACGCTCTAGAGCGAGGTACATTAGAGATGTCGGATAACTCTCCTGCCGTAGAAACTCCACGGGACAAAAGAGCAATCCATAATTTTCGCTCGTAAGAATTCAGGCCAAAGTCTTTCAATCTTTCTAAAAAATCCTTTTGGACGATCATATTGTATTTGTTTCCTCTTGGGCATTACGCCCGTCTATAAACACCTAGAACCTCGATAATCGTAACTATATCCTGCAGAACAGCCCTGCTTTATAAAACTTTTGTATTTGAGTACTATTAAGTAGTTATTTAGGGGTTGTAAACCCCTTTACTCATCAACCGTAAACAATCTACTATCTTTCACCTTAAACAGCCCGATTCTTGCTCCTGCATCCAGCCAACCATGGGCATAATTAAGTGCGGCAAAGGCTAACACTGCATCCTTTTTTTTAGTAAGAAAATAATCTGCATCATCGACGTAGCGGGAAGCCATGTCTAAGAAATCTTCTGCTTGCTCTTTACGAGTATGATCAACAGCTTTTGAAGCTTTTTCCAAAGCCTCTCTGGTGATGGAGAAATATTGTTGCAATTTTTCCGAAGTAATAGTAGAATTCATGAAGAAAAAATAAAAACTAATTGGCTTTTGCCTTAGGTCTTCTCACCGTGATGGGAAGCACACCTTGTTCGTACTCCAAAAGAGCGATTTCTAAAGGATCGTAACGCATCTTGGTCAATTCTTCAGGGGTCAATTTTACCAAGAAAGGTGCGCCCATAGATAATTGCAAGGCTCGAGAGCCGATCATGCGGGCTTTTTCGT
>CAYJQD010000077.1:0-4782 GCA_964372235.1 uncultured Methanosarcinales archaeon | reverse complement strand
CTCGTAAACTCCCACATCCTAATCTCTGGGTAGTGTTAAGTGTAGTGGTGTTGGTAGTTTGTCTGTCAGTATTAACTGCGGTTGGTCCTTTCTCTCCTCTCACTGGAAATACGGTTCAGAACATAGGACGATTAAATAAAGGAGACCCTTTCCATGTTTCTGTACGAGATGTTCCAGGAGTAGAAAAAGTAGTTACCAATGCCGCGGAAACAATGCAGAATGCGGTATTTACAATCGAAGTAGATGATTCGATTCCTTTCAATTATCCCTACGTTACTAAGTTTATTGTAAAGTCAGAAAATAAGTTCGGCCCGTTGCAGTTTACATTTAAAGTTAAAGAACAAGATTTGCTTGCGAAAGGCATTTCCCGCGGTGACCTGCGTTTATATCACGGTCTTCAGGAGTATTCCTTACAGTTGTTGAAGGTTGATCACGGCTACTTATATTATGTTGTCACCGTCCCTTCCATGGGCAATTTTGTCCTTGGTCGAGTTGAATCAGAAAAGATAGTAGAGAAGCCAGCAGAGGTAGTTGAAGAACCAGCTCCAGCAACAGGACAACCAGCCGTAACTGTGGATGAAGTGTCCGAAGAAGAACAACAGCCATTAGTTGGAAGAGCAGCAGAAGAACCGGCTCCAGAAATGGAAAAGAAAGGGTTTTTTGCTCGGATAGCAGAATTTTTTAGAAACTTATTCTCCTAATTTTAATTTAATTATAACATTAAATTATTTTGTAAAGTCTCCTTCAAGGGCATTCATTTCTTGGAATACAATCTTCATTTCTTCGGTAGGTATTTTTACCGACTGCGTTCGTAATCCGATGTTAAAAGCGCTCTTGTGATTGTCGAATACGCCAATATCTACAAGTAACTTGATTTTTTCTTTGTGGCCAAAAGGAGGAACTGCACCAATCTCACAGCCAGTTTTCTGCATTACTTCCTCAGGAGTAGCCATGCGTATTTTTCCTTTTGACCAACTTAATTGTTCTGCTACTCGCTTTTGATCGACTTTCTTATGCGCAGGAACATCAACAATCACCCATTGATTTTCTCCGTTAGTGAATAGAATTGCTTTGATGCCTTCGTGTAACTGATCTCCACGAGTTTTAGCAGCTTCTTCGCTAGTGATGACTGCTTCGTGTTCACGGTAAAGCGGATGTAACTGTAGTTGCTCAAATATTTTCTTGATGCTATTGACTTCTTCAATACTCATAAAACAATCAAATTTAGACAAAATTATAAATTACTTTCTATAAAAATAAGAAAAAAGAAGGACCTTAATATCCTCGGCAATTAGTGCAATAATATCGATTGGCGTTCTCCACCACGATTCTTTCGTTGCAGCCTTTGCAGCAACGTTGGATTTTAAACTTTTTAACTTCTTGAAAAATGTGTTGCTTCAGTTTAATCACCTTCTTTTTTTTGTACTGGTACTAGAAAACATCTATTATTTAAAAGGAAATGAAATGAAGTATATAAATATTTTGATTTGTCTCGACGAGAAAATTTGTTTAAAATAAAATTAGAACACAAACAAGAACAGAACTCCAAACAAAAGCATTCCGCCCCACACTGCTTTGTTCCAATAAAATACTTTTCTTCCATCTAATGGTCCGAAAGGGATTAAATTAAAAAGTCCTAGCCAGATATTGATGCTGAATCCCGTCGCAAAGACGTTAGACCATTGCGGCAACAGGTAAAGAATCCCTAAAAATATCATAGCTAAAAGATAATTTGTCGCTGGCCCTGCTGCACTTATCAATCCATTTTCTTTTCTGGTAATCATGCCGGAGATCATCACTGCCCCAGGCGCAGCAAAGATAAATCCGATGAATACTGCTAACCCTACTGCTAAGTATAATAACTGGTCCCAGGCTCGGAATTCTGCAGCACAGCCGTAATGCTGGGCCACAAATTTATGGGCCAATTCGTGCAGTAAAAAACCGAAACCGGCGGTAAACATGGAAATAACAAAGATCACTAAGAAATCAACAGAAAATACTTTTTCTATATCGCCACCTAACACGCTTGCTCCGGCATAGATGAACGTGAATGCCAAAGAGAGCGCCAACCAAGCTTTTAGAATATCTACTATCTCTGTTCTAGAGGTTCTGATTTTTCCGATAGTAATAGTTTTATGCATTGTTTTCCGGTTCGCTTTCTTTTTGATCTATAAAGGCTTTGAGCCGTTGTGCTTCCTCTTCCACTTTTACTAATAAAGAAAGATCTGCAAAGTTTTCCTGGGCACATTCTTCGCAGTAGTAATCGGAAGTATCTTTGATCTTATACGTTGCTTCTGCATCACAGACTATGCACTTTTTTCCCATATAGGCTTAAATAAGTGGTGCTTTAAAAAGCTTTTTCCTTAGACAAATCTATTTTTTTAATAGAAAATTTTTAATCTCTTCTACTTCATCTTCGGTCACTGCCGCGCCATTATATTTTGCATTCCATAACGCTGCTTCCACCAGTACTTCTCGGCCGTTTTTTAGTGGGGGCAAATACGCATCCAGGAGCCCCATTCTGTAAGCCACTCCCACCAATTCGACAGAACGAATAATTTGTATGTTTCCTAATTCTTTGCTGAACTGTTTCATTTTCTCTGCATCGACTGACACTGCTTTATTGAACCGCCGTTCTAACAACGCTTTCATCTCTTTATTATTTTCAATGAAGAGCCTCATGGTTCGTTCATCCATAATCATAGCTTCTGCTCCTGCTTTCAATGCACATACTACTGATTCGATCTCTCCAGATTGTACTACTTCCATATTTTGATCAGCGATCTTGAATGAGCTGTTAGCGATAGCGTGCAGGCGTGTTACTTCTTTCTGTGGAACATCCTCATATACTTCCAACACTCCATCTTTGATCAATTTCAACGCTTGCAAGGCCTCGAATTGGAACCTTTTGATGTCCATCGGGCGAGTTATCAACTCTCGCTTTACGGAAGGAGTTATGTAAAATTTCCCTCCATACTTTTTTTTCAGCTCAGGAAGGATCCAGATCATCCTGGACATAACTAAGGTGATAATAGGTCCTGTGTCGAAAAAAAGAGCTTTCATTAGTTATTACCTCCTTTTTTTCGGACTTTCCTTCGGAAAGTGTCAAAAAAGAGGGCTTTTGCCATTATGATACCCCGAACAACTTCAGTGCCGTCGCAACTCTTTTTGCTGCCGGAACATTTTCTTCATGCTGATCCAGCGCGGTAGTTTTACCGGCGTAGGCTTGCAGATCCCAGTTGGACAAGCCCATCAATCCTGCAGCCTGACCGATTGACAATCCTTTTTCGAACAACGCCGCGCTTTTCTTGATTTTTGCTGCCTCCATCACGTCCTGAAGATGCACTTTCACTTTAGCGTTGCACTTTCTTACTAATTGGAACAGAATTTTGATACTATTGTTATATGTCCCTAATTGATTTTTTTCCAAACTACTTTTAGCATTTTGAAGCTCTTTAAGGAGGGCTTGGTAATCTTTTTCCGGAATAGAATTCACTATTTTGTAAAGAGAGTAAATCAACACCGTAACAGAAATCAGGTCGAGATTCTTATGCACGGCTACATCTTCAATGCCGTGGTCGCTTAAAACACGAAGTTGATCTACATCATTCTTATCTCTTCGTTGAAGGATATTGATGGCTTCACTTAAGTCGTAGAGAATTTCCTTCCTGATCACCTCTTCCATGCTTAGAAAGTAATAATTTTGATTTTATTAATGTTTTGTAATTTTTTAGGAAGAAATATTTATTTTTTCTTGTATTCCTGTAACTCTTTGCAGACTTTCGGCTGTTGTGGCGCACGATCAAGCTGCTTGGCACAGAGCTCAAATTTTTCTGGTGCATCTTCGGGCACACTTGGCAACCGAGTCCAGATAGTGCCGTACGCATATCTGTAATAGGAAGAATAAATGAGATTTTCAGGGGAACCTGAAATATAGTCTACCTGCATTTCTCCTTTATTTGATCCCGCAAAGTCACGATAACATTCAAAATTACCTGGCACTGGCTTGCAGTGGGCAAGGTATTCAACGAAACGATTTTCCTTTGAGAATATTTTGTAACAGAGAGGATCGTTATTTTCCGGATTTACAACGGTTTCAAAACCAACTTTTTCTTGAAGATATACTCCTACACAATTTGGAATTTCTGGACTCTTTGGAGAAATGCACGATAATGCAGATACTGCACTAACAACTAAAACTCTTTTCATACCAATGAAAAAAATAGTATACTATAAAAATATATTGTTATGTGATGATTAAATTTTTAAAAGAAGCATTACTTTAGCTCTTTCAAGGGCCTGTAGCGTAATCCGGTACTTCAACTGAAGCGGAAAAGCGCATACCCATGGCATGGGTGGAGTCCCGGTTCAAATTGCCTGCTACACTAGGCGAACGTCGCAAGAAATGAGGTTAAAGCCCTCATTTCTGCGCTGAAAATCAATCGTTGTTGATTTTCATGCGTCAAGTGGGATATTCTTCGAAATCCCACGAGCGGAGCTTGATAGTGCAGCGGCGTGAAAGTCCCGGCAGGTCCATTTTTTTCCTACCACCAGATAGTTTTATATCTCTTTAAAATTTACTTCTCATAAGGCTTTAGCTGTCACACACATAATTAATAACATAGCCTTATAAGATAAATACAGCAAATACGTCTTTGTCATGAAAAAATTTCCATTTAGTTCAGTAGTAATAGTTAAGTTACCGCCGCGGGGCAATATTTCAATAGCGTTGATAATTAAGTTCAAGAAGGCCCGTTCTATCTGTTCTTTATCAATTCTTAA
>CAYJQD010000076.1:0-4827 GCA_964372235.1 uncultured Methanosarcinales archaeon | reverse complement strand
ATATAAATCTTCTGCACTAAACATCTTTCCTACTTCTACCAAAATGAAAAACCCAATCGCCCCAAGGGGGCAGGTATCTTGTTCAATTCAACTGTAGACTGCAAATGGGGGCGCTTTGGTTTTTCGTCCGGAAAACATATCCTGCTGTGATAATTGCAACCCATTCACCGCAAGCGGCGAGTATGTTTTCCGAAATCACAATACTTTCTAATCGGACAGATATTGCACTTAGGATTGATAGGCACACAGATGGTCTGCCCATGTCCGACAAACAGACGATTTACTTCGATCCACAAATTTTTTGGAACTACTTCTTTCAACGCTTCTTCTGTTTCTTCAGGAGTTTTTGTTTTTACCCAGCCCAGCCTATTGGAAATTCTATGGACGTGGATATCGACGGCAATCGCCGGTTTCTTGAAGGTATATGCTAACACACAATTTGCCGTCTTTCTGCCTACGCCTGGAAGCGAAGTCAATTCTTCAAACGTAGCGGGAACTTTACCCTCATATTTCTCCAGAATGACTTTGCTCAACTCCTTTACATGCTTTGCTTTCACCTTGTAAAATCCAATTCCATACAGCCATTCTTCCAACTCTTTTAGATCCATCTTCAAAAAATCTTCTGGATTTGGATATTTCGCGAACATCTTTTTTACAATAGGAATAGTAGTTGAATCCCGAGTGCGAGAACTGAGCATAGTCATAACCAGCATCTGGAACGGCGTATAATCTCCTAACTCTTCCAGCATGGTGAGAGGATGATCTTTTTCAAGGAGGGAAAATATTTTTTTTATTTCTGTCACTGAGGGCATGAAGTAAAGAAGAAGAAGTAGTTTAACTATTTTATCCGTTTAAATCTCGGACCCTTATACCCATCTCGTTCTACTTCACTAAAGAACATTGCTTCCGGCCGAGCTAAACAAGATACTCCCTGCTCTCGCATACGTTGCAACCCGCTTTCGTAGCGAGGAGTATAAAGCACCAAGCGTTCCAATCTATAAATATCCGTACCGATGCCATGCATCGTATACAGCTTAGGTTCATCAGGTGTAGATTTGAAATGCTCCCAGATGGTAAACGCCAATTCTGAATGAGAATGAGGAGGTAAAAGCACTTGTTTGCTTCTCACCAGAAAACCATCAACCATATAATCCTGTAACAATATCGCGCCCGATTCGGTCTTATACATATCCAGAATTCTTTCTTCTTCAGTGTGCTTAGCCTTACCTATATAATCATACTTATTTAGTAGTCTTACATCCGGTATTGCTATCGTGGGCATCATAGTATTCGGAAGAGATTCTTCTTTTAAAAATGTACCTACACAAACACTAAAACTATCCCTAACACAAATAATGTCCCCCGAACACAAAAATTCAATACCCGTTGGTAATGTCTTCTCCAGCGTTCACGCTTCATATCAGAAGATGCTTCCTGCATTTCCACCGCATGCTCCATCATGGATCGCATAAGATGGAATACCGCTGCTAAGCCCACAAAGATCAACATAGCCACGGCGATGTAATAGATTATCAACGGCAACACTATACCTCTCATGAAACTTCCAATAAATAGATCTCGCAGCAAATAAAAAGACTGTCCAACCCCAGCCAGGGTAAACATACCTCCTATTAAACCAAGCACAAAGACGCCAAGTGGAGAAAGGAGATAACCTAAAATTTCTTTTATCTGAATTCTGATCCACGCAGGCATCACAATTTCCCACGCTGTAAAGAATGATTGTACTCCAGCTAAACCAAATAATAATGCTGCAAATCCAATTATTTTGTAGAAAAAATAATGCAGCTGCGAATCATAAAAGAATGACAATAATCCTATACCAAATAAAAGATAGGCCATAAAAATTCCCATGATATAGAGAGCGCTAAGTTTGATTATTTCTTCTTTATTGCTGGTTTTAGAGAGAATCGCGAGCAGGATCAACAACAAAGCCAACATTCCCGGCACAAACATGTTCTGTAGAGCATGCCCAGTGACCAACGAAAAAGTTAAGGTTTTTAGCACATTAGGCGGTTGTCCCTGACCTAAGATACCAACAGCTGCTTGTCCTGCCGATAATTCTGGACAAGCGGGGTCATCATTGGTTTTTATCCTTTCTTCCACCAATGAAGTGATGGCTTTAGAACCAACCAAATAACTTCCTTTTGAGAACAACACCGGGATGGAGCGTGAATCTTCCTCGATCCCATACGCTTCAAAATATGCTTCCATCATCTGAAAATTCTTAAAATCTCTATAAACCTCATACTTCTCAAGACGCAAGGTAGGATGCTTAGTCTGTAACGCTAATAAGGAAGCACTGGCTTCTTCGCAGTCCTTACATTCTTTTCCGTAGAAATAATACAAACAATCTGTCTGTTCACTGTCTTCAAGAGCGATAGATACAGGAGAAAATAGAAGTACTAAGAGAATTACCAGTAATTTGGATACCTTGGTCGACATCATCACTCCTTCTTAATGATATTTATTGATTTTATAAAGGTTTCTCAGGCGGTCAGGAAAAATTTCTAGAATTAGTAAGGCATCTCCTTATATAGGTAAAACAAAGATCGTTCAATCTTGTATGCCGATCAAAATTAAATCCGTAATTATCTTCGAAGTGATTATATAACTGATTGGCATGTTTCAATCTTTGAAAAGCTGATAGGGGATCAGAATCAATCAGTTGTTCTGCCTGATCCAACGCTTGATCAACTAAGTACACTAGATTATCTTTGTAAGAAACTGCTTCTTCTATCTTCCTTATCCTAAACCAATCCAGCCAGGGCATAACTACTCCAGAGAATTTATCTTTAAAAATATTTAGTCTTTCAAACATAATTTTAAATAGTAGTTCAAGTTTAAAAAAAATAATGTCTAGCTGGAATCCAGATTCTCAATTCCTTGATTTCCTTATCGAATTATGTATCCTGGATGGAGCAAATCCGGATGAAACTGCCTTTGATGAAGTCCCCGATGGGAAAGAATATACCTTACGGGAAGGCATAGAAAAAATGCGCGTCGGCCAAGAAGAATATTGGAAGAATACGTATACTGAAATGTATCAAGATGCTATCGATAACGAAGGCATTAGTATTTTATTTGAAAGCTATAAGGCTGAAAAAGAAATGGAGAAATTAAAATGACTGAATGGAAACCTGATAATGAATTTTTAGATTTTTTGCTTGAGGAATGGCAGAAAGAAGGCGGATTTGAGGTTGGCTTTCCTGATGGAAGCGGTAAAGAATATACTCCTGAAACGATGGTAGAAGAAATACGTAATGGTACAGATTTAGGGCAAGAAGTTTACACCACAGCATACGATTTTTATAAGACTGCTTTTGAATCATACAAAGCTAACAAACAATAAAATGGTCCAAGAACTCACTGAAGAAAGTTTCCAAACCGATGTACTCGAATCAAAGTTGCCAGTAATCGTGGATTTCTGGGCTTCCTGGTGCGGTCCTTGCCGGATGCTTGCCCCAGTCTTTGAAGAGACCAGTAAAGAATATGCTGGAAAGTTAAAGTTCGCCAAAATTTCGACTGAAGAATATCCAGATATCGCCAGCAACAATATGGTCACAGGAATACCTTGTCTAATCATCTTTCACAACGGCGAAGAAGCAGGTAGGATTGTTGGCTTCATGCCTAAACCGATGCTGAAGCAGAAGATCGATGCCGTGCTAAGTAAATTGTAATCAACGGACAAGATATCTACTCCACTCTCTAAATCTTTATCAAGATCAACGCTTCTCATAATGCTATGAAAGTATACTGCTCAGGCATTTCCGGAGCTGGAGCCACCGAACATATCAACAAAGTGGTAGAATATGCTCATTCTCGAGGAGAAGAAATCAAAGTGTTCAATGTCGGCCAGGAAGTAGCTAGGTTTGCTAAAGAATGCGGATTTCCCATTACCCCCACCGGAGTTCTTGATTTGGGAGAAAGGACTGTCCATTACCTCAGCGGTGGAGCGTATAAAGGGATCGCCCGGCAAGCACAGGATTACAAACACTGTATCATCGATGGCCATATCCACTTCCGCTGGAGAGGCGCCATCACTGATGCTATCACTCAAGAGATGGTAAGCTGGATCAACCCTGATGCGTATATCACCATGATGGACCTAGGAAGGCCGATTTTATCACGGCTCGCCAAAGATAAAGAGCAATGGAAATACGAAGTTCAGAAGAAAAACTTAACCGTAGACAATATCTTGGATTGGCAGATCTTTGAAGTCAAGACCGCCCAGGAATGGGCAGCCTTCCACAAAAAACCCATGTACGTCCTTCCTAGCAACGACTGTCCTGATTCGTTATATAAGATAGCAACTCAGCGAAATGTCGAAGTAGCCTATGTAAGTTTTCCAATCTCTCATATTAAGAAAGATGAAGAAAGCAAGCAGAAGATAGACCACTTCATAGCCGAGTTACGCCGCTTCAGAGATCTAGCGATCATCAGCCCTCGTTCGATAGAACTTCCGGACGATCCTTCCAGCATCGAAGACCAGCACACTGTTACTCAGGATTTGGAATGGTTCGTAGGCAAATCTACCAAAAGAATATTTGTCTATTTTCCAAAAAAAGTATATTCTATGGGAGTAAGCAATGAATTGATCCACGCCAAGCAAAATTGTAAGGAAGTCTGGTTTACTGCTCCGGAAGAAATGCGTGACCCATTCACTAATGCAGCGATCCATCAACGTTTTTATGCTCCTGAAGAATGCTTACAGAAATTAGTGGAAAGTGGCATGCAGCGGGAATAATTTAAAAATTTCCAAAAAGGCAAACTATTTTAAATAACAGGAATATTCTTTATCTCATGAAA
>CAYJQD010000075.1:0-4869 GCA_964372235.1 uncultured Methanosarcinales archaeon | reverse complement strand
ATTTATATATTATTTCAATTTTAGGCGAACATGGTTGACTTAAAGTCAACAAATATTAAAGGTTTTAAGCGAAGATGAAAGAAGAAAGATCTGACAAAAAACGTGAACAGGAAAAATCTCCCAGAGAAATCCTGGAACAGAAAACCCAAGAATTGAATGCAGAAGAATTAACTGACCTTCTTAAGCGTACTCAGGCTAATTTTGAAAATTACCGCAAACAAAATCAAGCTTACATCGAAGAAATCAAAAAAATGGCGGCAAAAGATGTAGTTCTCCAGATATTACCAATATTAGATAATTTTGAATTAGCATTAAAAGCTGTTCCTCAAGAACAAGAAAAAAGCGATTTCATTCAAGGCATTAAA
Source organism: uncultured Methanosarcinales archaeon (assembly GCA_964372235.1). GTDB lineage: Archaea > Nanobdellota > Nanobdellia > Woesearchaeales > GW2011-AR9 > JACPIL01. Next base: position 4,504 of record CAYJQD010000075.1, on the reverse strand, counting down.
TTGATCCATTCTCAAATACTGCAAATATTGCAACAGAACAATATTGTTCCATTAGAAACCGTAAACAAAGAGTTTGATCCTTTTTATCATGAAGCGCTGATGAAAGTGCCGTCGGAAGCTCCGGCAGGTAAGATTATAGGAGAATTCCAAAAAGGCTTTACGATGCACGATAAATTGTTGCGAAGTGCAAAAGTGAAAGTGAGCGCCGGTCCAGTTAATCAATTCAATAATAGCCAAGAAAATAATCAAAAAAATAGTAATGCAAACGGAGGAAATTGAAAAATGACAGATAAAACTAATGCAAAATACTCAGGTCCAACTATCGGAATTGATTTAGGTACAACCTTCTCTGCAGTAGCCGTGTTAGAAGGCGGAAAACCGACTATCATTCCTAACGCAGAAGGAACTAGAACTACGCCGAGCGTAGTACACATCAAGGACGAAGAAATCATCGTCGGGCAAGTGGCGCGAAACCAGGCAATTATCGACCCTTCACACACCATCACATCTCTCAACAGAAAGATGGGCACTGATGAAAAAGTAGAGATCGATGGAAAAGATTACACTCCTGAACAGATCTCCGCGATGATCCTGCAAAAACTCAAACGGGATGCGGAAGCATATCTTGGGCAACCCGTGCGCAACGCAGTCATCACCGTCCCTGCTTATTTCAATGACGCACAAAGACAGGCTACCAAGAATGCCGGCGAGATCGCTGGATTAAACGTTTTACGTATCATCAACGAACCTACTGCTGCTTCTCTGGCTTATGGTTTGGATAAACAGGGTAAGGACCACACTATTTTAGTCTTTGATTTTGGAGGAGGAACTTTTGACGTCTCTATCCTTGAATTAGGAGACGGTGTCTTTGAAGTTAAAGCTACCTCGGGGGATAATTTCCTTGGTGGGGATGATGTTGACCAGGTAGTTATCGACCATCTGGCTAAAAATTTCAAAAGCTCTACCGGCATCGATTTGCGTAATGATGCCACCGCCATGCAGAGATTGAAAGAAGCGGCAGAAAAGGCAAAGATCGAACTTTCTACAAAAACAAAAGTAGAGATCAGCATTCCTTTCATTACTGCCGATCAAAATGGTCCTAAACACATCAAGGAAGAATTGACTCGAGCTAAATTTGAAGAATTAATTTCTGAAATTTTGAAGAAGTTAGAGGGTCCAGTAAAGAGTGCGCTGCGCGATGCAGAACTTACTCCGTCAAAAATTGACAAAGTTATTTTTGTCGGTGGTTCAACCAGAATCCCTGCCGTACAGGAATTAGTCAAGAAACTTACGGGAAAAGAAGGAGATAAGTCAGTAAACCCTGACGAAGCAGTGGCAGTTGGAGCCGCCATTCAGGCAGGAGTGCTGGCAGGAGACATCAAAGATGTCTTACTCCTGGACGTAACTCCGCTCTCTTTGGGAATTGAAACCTTAGGCGGCGTATTCACTCAGCTGATCGAGAGAAATACCACCATCCCTACTAAGAAATCACAGATCTTTTCCACTGCAGCAGATAATCAAACGGCAGTAACTATCCGAGTTGCGCAGGGAGAAAGACCAATGTTTTCGGATAACAAACTATTGGGTCAATTTGATTTAGTGGGCATACCACCTGCGCCTCGTGGAGTCCCTCAGGTTGAAGTTACCTTTGACATTGACGCTAACGGTATCTTACACGTTAGTGCAAAAGATAAAGGCACCGGAAAAGAACACAAGATCAAGATCACCGGTACGGGAAATCTCAGCAAAGATGAAGTTGAGAAGATGAAGGAAGAAGCTAAGAAGCATGAAGCGGAAGACACAAAAAGAAAAGCAAAGATCGAAGCTGATAACAATGCTGAAGCAGTCATTTTCCAGACTAAGAAAGTATTGGAAGATTTCAAAGATAAAATTGATGCTGAGACAAAAAAGAAAATCGAAACCAAAATCTCCGAACTGGAAACTGCCAAGAAAGACGGCAACGTTTCAGAGATTAATGCTAAGATTGAAGAATTGAACAAAACAGTGCAAGAAATTGGCTCTAAGATTTATCAGGAAATGGCCGCTAAGCAACAGGCTAATCCAGCCGAGGAAGCGGGAGATTCTGGTGACGAAGAAGAAAAAATCGTTGATGCAGAATTTAAAGAAAAAACTAAGGAGAAGAAAAAAGGAAAGGCATAGATTTTTAATTATTCCTCTTTTTTTACTTTCCTATGAACTTAAATCTTCCTACCCAACAGCAATGCCTAAGCTATTTTGCTGAATATAAAGTACCTGACAATATATTCAGACACTGTTGTAAAGTTAGGGAAGTGGCAGTGTTCTTAGCCCAGCAATTGCGTGCTAAAAATGTCCGCATCAATGTTGAATTTGTCAGCTGCCTGGCATATTTCCATGATCTTTGTAAGATGATCGTAATTAAAGACTTTGGTGCAAATGAGTTTCATAAAGATGCTGTCGTAACCGAAGAACAGGTACAATTCTGGAAAGAGATGCAGAATAAATATCAAAATCACTATGAAGGAGAGATGGCTTATAAATTATTTAAGGACAAATATCCAGAACTGGCGTTAGCTCTACGTGATGTAAGCAGTCCGCGCAACCTCGATCCTAGTTGGGAAGAATTAGTTGTCCACTACGCAGATTGGAGAGTTTTGAGAGAGAAAGTTGTTCTCTTATCAGAACGTTTGGCCTATTTGAAAAAAAGATATCCGCGGGATGATGATTCTTGGTTTAAATATGAGCTGTTAATGAAAGCGCAGGAACAAAAAATATTTTCACATCTTGCCTTTAGTCCGGAACAACTTGCGATAATATTAGAAAATTCTACCACGGTGCAGCATGACTAAAGATTATTACCAAATCCTTGGCGTGTCAAAAAATGCCACTAAGGAAGAAATAAAGAAAGCATTCAAGAAATTGGCGCTACAGTATCATCCTGATCGCGCTCCTGACGATAAAAAAAGTGAATACGAAGAAAAATTCAAAGAGATCAATGAAGCAGTCTCTGTGTTAGGCGATGATAAAAAAAGACAGCAGTATGATCAGTTTGGCGATGCAGCATTCTCTGGCGGAGGAGCTGGATTCCAACAAGGATTTGATTATTCGGACATCATGTCACAGTTCCGATCCGGCATGTTCGGAGACTTCGATGATATTTTCGATCATCTTTTCGGCGGAGGAAAAGGAAGGGCAAGAGCTAGACGAGGAGCAGATCTTCTGTATGAAGCAGAAATAACTCTTGAAGAAGCATATTCTGGAGCTTCTAAGACCATTTCCTTAAATAAATTAGAACGATGTCCAGAATGCAAAGGGAAGGGGGCACACGAATTCGAATCTTGTCATCATTGTCAAAGTTCAGGTTATATTAAAAGAACTCAACGGACTCCCTTTGGCTTGTTCCAGCAAACCGGACCATGCCCTTACTGTCATGGAAAAGGAGAACTCCCTCAGGATTCCTGTGAAAATTGTGGGGGAGAAGGATTGGTAAGGAGAAAAAAAGAACTGGAAGTATCTATCCCAGCTGGTATTGAGGACGGGATGCGCTTACGCGTGCCAAACGAAGGAGAAATAGGCGAGTACAATGGTCCAGCAGGAGATCTTTATCTGCAAGTTTTGATCAATCCACACAAAATTTTCCAGCGCAAAGGAAAAGACTTGCATTTGACTGTTCCAGTTTCATTCTCGCAAGCAGTATTAGGGGATGAAATCGAAGTTCCGACTATCGACGGAAAAGCAAAATTGACCATCCCTGCAGGAACACAGACAGAAACAGTTTTGCGTATGCGGGGGAAGGGCATGCCTTCCTTGCATGGTTCTGAAAAAGGAGATCAGCTGGTAATCGTGCATGTAATAATACCTACTAAACTCAGTAAGAAACAAAAAGAACTTATTAAAGAACTTGACGAAGAGAAGCCACAATCTGGATTCTTTAAGAAAATTTTTACGAGTACTTTATTTTGATATCCTAAAAATTTGTCGTCTAGGCCAGGAAGTGAGCATGAAATAAGAAACTACTTAATTTCAGCTCTGAAATGTGGTAGTTCCACATTTCATGAGCCGAGCTAAGCGAGGGTGAAGCCTAAAGTTTTAAGTTGCTTTTTCTTTCGATATGCAACGAGAAAAAGACGAGGCGAACGGCCAAGACGAATTTTTAGTCTAATTTATCCATATCTTTCCCTATTCATGTATCTCCAAGCCAGATAGAATCCAATAATTCCCAGCAGTATTCCTACCAGTATCCAGGGAGCGATGCTGGAGAATCCACCAACTCCTACTGCTGCTCCGGTTAATGTGGGGGGCGCAAGGTTAAGCTTTTGGGCATCTGCTTCAGTAACTAAATCAGTATGGAACGTAAATTTCTTTTCGTCCATCCTTACTAAGCTCCAGAAATGGACGGTCATCTCAAACGTATATTTTCCTGGCCCCTTATCTTTTGCATCAAGGTAATCAGAAATCCGCTGGATCATCTCCGCCTCGATATCCACCGAACGAGTCCTGAACTCATCGACCTTTTTTCCTTCTT
>CAYJQD010000074.1:0-4928 GCA_964372235.1 uncultured Methanosarcinales archaeon | reverse complement strand
GTTGTACAAAATATAGGCTTAGAGTTTTGATTTTGTTTTGCGACGAGAAAATTAATTCCATTGTTTGTATCGAAGAATTGCTGCAATGCCACCAAGACCATTCAACTTCTTTCCCGCATCGCTTTCAGAAGAAATAATATGTATCTCACCTTGCAGTGAATCCACTATTTTCATGACTTGATCTACTTCAGTAAAGTCTCCAGTTAATCTTTTTTTGTGGATAAAGTTATCTGTAAGTAAAAGTTTTAGCACTGAACCAGCATTTGCTGCTTCTTGCACTTCCTTCCAACCATAGGCCGCTTTGTCGTTCTTATTGATTTCTTTCAATAATTCTTCTACTAAGATCTGTTCCTGTCGGGCGCGGCTGTGTTTCAACGTTTCTGCCAGTTCTGGACGGCGCATCACTTCATCTAACGAACGTTCGCTAATGTCGGAGCAGATGGCCAGAACAATTTTCTTTTTGAGTTCTGATGGAGGGATTTTCTTATAGAGATCTTCTTTGTAGAAAGCTGGTGAAGCAAGAATGATGGCGCTGGGCTGGTAGCGTTCATTATATTGTTCTAGGTTTTTGATGATTTCTTCTTGGAAATCTTTCTTCACTTCCACTGCTTTGGCCTTTTTTTGGACTTCGCCTTTTAGAGTAGTGAGAATTTCGTAGCCAAACTTTTTGGTTAAGGCGAACAATACTTCTTCCCGGTCGAAAAGGCAGAGTAGATAATCATATTTTTTTTCACAGGCTTCTTCTAGTTTTTGTTTCTGGTAGCTCAACCATTGCGGTTTTTCTAGGGTGGATTCGGAAGCTTCTTCCAAGGTAATGGATTGGTAGCTGCCTTTAGGCACATCTTCGATCTCTTCGGTTACTTTGCCGTTGACCCGAACAGAATTTTCCGTTAATTCGATCGTTTCCGCCTGGATGGAAAGAGTATAGGTTTTCTTGACTGCTTTGGCATTCTCGCTATCGCCGATTTTGATTTTTCGAGTAGTTTTGCCTCTAACGATGTCGCCTTGGTCTATTAAGTGGCTTAGATACCAGAGGTCATCTTTGTCAGTTACTTTTAGTTTGACCAATCCTTTCTTGAAATCTGAGGTTATGAGTTGCATTATATGCCTGGGAACACGAAATTTTATATATTTATGTGTTGGGAATCTCGGTTATGACTTTGGAAAATCTTGTTTTTGATGCTGAAGGAGGTGTTAAGATTAAACTTAAGCCGGAATTGGTTGTAGATTCTGATGATTTTATATTTTCGTTTGCTTCGGTTCCTGTTACTGTATTATATCATAGGAAAAATAAAAAAGGACATTTAACTTATGACCTGCATAAACAGATTTTTATTACTGCTTTAACCGATTTCTTTCCGGAAGCAACTAGTTATAACCATGAACATGTCCTTGGTGCGGCTCGAATTTATTCAGCTTTGCTTGAACAAGGGCACATTAAAGTAAGAGAAATACGATATAACTCTTCAACTGACAAATATGTAGATTATAAGGTTTATAACAATTTTAAAGAGTATCTAGCAGAAATGGATGATTTGGTGAGATGATGGGTTTAGAAGAATTGACGTTTTATGTGGAAGGAGTCGATGTATGCCTTACGTCCGAGTTGCATAAGCGTCATGATAATCCGGAGCATAACCCTTTCATCGGCTGGGTTCCGGTGCGTGTCCAATATCATGCGCAGTATGGAAGCAGATGGGAGCTTAGAGAACGAGTTGGAAATTTACGATACGATATTGGTAAACAAATTTTTATCACTGCCTTAAGCGATTTTGTCCCTACTGATTCTAAGGATGTAGAAAAACTAGAAAAATATGCCCAAGGAATGCAGGAAGTGGCGCATGTTTACTCAACCTTGCTCTGTCTTACGCCAGTTTTGCCTCATAAGCCAATCATAACGCAAAAACATTTCTATCGAAATTCTGGGGGAGAATGGAGAGATCTTGGCCTTAGCGAATGGTTAGGTGTGTACAGCCATGAAGAATTAGAAAAGATGGCTGATGAAGTGAAATAAGCTTACGCCCCATTCCCACAATACAATGAAATCTAATGATTTCAAGGTTTCTGAATATCATGATTATAGATTATCAGAAACTTTAAATATAACAAACATTTGATTCTTACAGATGTTTAGGACAAAAAGAGGCCAATCAGCAGCAGGTGCAGCAGTTCTCATAGCTATCATAGCAGCTTTGATGGTAGGTTTTGTCATTCTCATCCCTCCGCAGGAACGGGCAAAATTATTAGATGAAGATATCACTAACGGTTCTACGACGGTTCCAGGAATAGTAGAAAAGAAGTTATTGGCAGTTTCGCCTGGCCGAATAGATTATCTGGCAGAAAAAGAGGTAGAGCATCCTATCCCTGTAGTCAATATTTATGCTCGGACGGAAGCAAAAGTATTGGCGGAAAAGAACGTTGCCTATGCCAAAAAAGGTGTCTTTTCAGAGCAGACTGATGTGCTGACAGTAATTGTTCCCGATTTAGAACATACAGAGAATATGCTGCTTAGCCTCAATGTAAAAGAAGCCACTGGAAAATTGATCGTATTATTTAATGGAGAAAAAATCTTCAATGATGATGTTGCAGTAGGAAATCTTGTTCCGCTTACCATCCCTCAAAATCTCTTGAAGGAGGAAAACATCGTCGCCTTTGCTGTATCTTCTCCGGGATTAGCTTTCTGGCGGACTAACGAAGTGTCCTTAGATAGTATTAAAATTGTTGCCGATGTCACCAGTGTAGAAGCGCAGTCTTCCCGGAATGTATTCTTAGTTTCTGAAACGGAAAAAGATAACTTGAAGAAAGCAGTGTTGAAATTCCAGCCCAGCTGTAATTTCCACGAAGTTGGACCTCTTGAAGTGAGTATCAATGGGAAGAAGGTTTATTCCAGCGTGCCTGATTGTGATCTGGATGTTATAACTATCGAATTCGCTCCAGAGACTTTGAACCAAGGAGAAAACGAAATAGTCTTTAGAACTGAAGAGGGAGATTATCTGTTAACTCATATCATGGTCAAATCTGAGTTAGCCGATCTTGAATTCCCAACGTATTACTTTGACCTGAAGTATGAGGAATATAGGGCCGTAGTGGATGGAGATAAGAGAGTGCGATTGACTTTGAGCTTCGTCGATGTGGTAGCGCGGAAGTTTGGCGATTTAGAGATCAATGGCAGGAAGCGTTACTTTGATACTAAAGAAGTATCCCATGTAGTTGATTTGAGCGACGATATCGTGCAAGGGGCCAACTCGATTAAGATTAAACCGCGGAAGACGCTAGAAGTACGAGAATTACGAGTAGATTTGTTGGATTAATTCTGTAGTAACCTTTTTATATGCTGGAGTATTAGTTATATTCAGAAAAAGAGGAAATTATGGTAGACTTATCTAGATTGCTCAAGAAGGTGATTATTGCCAATAAGCAAGGGTTGAAGGAAGTAGGCAGTAAGCCGGAAGCGGAAGAAAAAAAAAGAGAAGAACGCGAAGAAGCTCTGGCGGGACTTTTTGCTAAAACAGGAGCAAAACGAGAACAGGAAAAACCAGAAATCAAAAATAAAACGGTGGAAAATTTTTTTTCAGTCCGGCCACAGCCAAGGCAAGCAAGTTCTCCATCCAGTAAATTTTCGCTCCCTTCCTTTAACGCACCTTCACTTCCCAGGATTCCGGCAGCAACTGGGATATATATAGGGTTAATCATTCTTAGCATTATAGGATTAATTCTGAAAACGTATATCGCTTATCATCCGGGAGGTTCTTTATTTTTGAGTCTTCTTTTAGGCTTCTTTTTCTTCATCGCTATCCATTATACTCCGGAAGCGAAGGTTAAGGAAGGTTTAGTATTCTTGACCTTTGCTCTCGATACATTTACCCAATTTGTGTTAGGATTATTCCCTGAATCGGAATTAAAAAATTGGATAATCGCCTATCATGTCTTTGCCTGGATTATTTTAGCTATAGTTTTGTTCCTCATGGGTGTATTTGATACTATGGGTGCAGGCGAGCATCTCGGTAAAGGAGGAGTAATCGTATTAGTACTCATTACAGGTTTTGTTTTATTTCTACTCTTCCCAATTCTGGTTACTGGCCCGGTGGCAAAACAGGATGAGACACACGCAGAATATTTCCACATCGCCAAGACACAGGTAGCTAAGATAGGAAAATCGTTAGAAGAAACCAAAAACGTCTGGCATGATTACTTCACTTGTTCTTTTGGCGTATTAGGCGGCAGTTACAAATATGATAGTTGTATTGATGATAAACGGATTGCTCGGTATTGTAAAAATACTTTTACTAGCACCATTGAACAGCAGGATTGTATTAAACAACAGCAAGAAATACTAAAGTCAGGGAATAAAGCAGGCGTAGCTGGAGCAGTCAGTGAGGCAATAAAACAAGTTACGAAAGTCGAATTGAAAGAGGATCAATTCTTTCCTAAGAAAGCAACGGATCCGAGAACAATCTATCCCCTTCCGTTGAAAGTAGAAAATCCCCGGGAGCAAGTATTTACTGCGAAAGTGTCTTGTGGTTTTACGAAAGGAAAAGAAAATGTAAGCGGAATCGTTTCGATCGGTGGACAGGAAGTAACCGAAGTACAAATTAGCGAACGACAGCAGCAATTCTTGATCGGCTGCCAGCCAAGAGGCGATCTGAAGGGCAGGTATATGTTAGAATACAATGTTGTATTATCAGGCATGCAGACCTTTTCTTTCTTGAAGCGGGCCTTTATCAGTAAAGAAATAGATCCAGCATTACGGTTACAAGTGGAAGCGGATAATTTCAAGAGTTCAAAAGAAAAGGCATCGCAAGGTCCTGCAGAATTTGCCCTGCTTAATTTTAAGTTTGGCACCGGTGTGGGCACAGAAGCATTAGTATTAGTGGAAGAACCAACTACTTTTTCCTTCGCAGTGGAAGATGTGGGCAGCGGTGCGTACA
>CAYJQD010000073.1:0-5093 GCA_964372235.1 uncultured Methanosarcinales archaeon | reverse complement strand
GGACGGTATAAAAAGAGTAGTTATTCTTGGCCATAACGGTTTTGTAGGAAAGCATTTGGAGAACTATTTTAAAAAAGAAAATCCCAACATCTCAATAATCGGCAGGGATCTTCCGGACCTGGATCTTACCAGGGAAGAAAAATGTTCCTCACTAAAAGAAATCTTCGATCTGAACACTGCCGTAGTCATGTGTTCGGGCATAAAAAAGCAGCAGGGAGACAATTTGGATATTTTTTTCAAGAATGTGGCCATGGCTGTAAATATCTGTAAACTTCTGGAAACAAATCCAGTGAGGCGATTCATTTTTTTTAGTTCTGCGGAAGTGTATGGATCGGAAACGCACAATGAGAATATTTCTGAAGAAACGCCGCTTAACCCAACTACCCATTATGGGTTAGCAAAGTATACTTCTGAAGAGCTGCTGCGTAAATCAGTAACTGGTCGCAAAGACAGTTCATTAGTGGTAATACGTCCTGCGTTGATATACGGACCAGGTGACCAGCCTTGCTACGGCCCTTCGGCGTTTGTTGCCGCCGCGCTCAATAATAAACCAATAACTGTATGGGGAGACGGCACCGAAAAAAGAGAATTCATCTTTATTGAAGATGTCGTAAAGCTGGTGTATCGGCTGACATTTGACACTGCTACGCCTGGGGTATTTAATGTAGCAGCGGGAAAAAACTATCAATTTATGGAGATTATTGACGCCCTATCTTCATTAACAAATAGAAAGCCAGAAATTTGGTTTAAAGAAAGGACCAAGAAAAAAGTAGACCAGGGATTTTGCAATGATAAGTTGACAGATATCCTGCCCAACTTTTCCTTTACTTCTCTCCAGGACGGCCTTCAAAAAACAATTGATTTTCATAAAATGCTATTACCAATGGTGCGCTGCCGCATCTGTCAGAGCAAAGAAGTTGAAAGGGGCCTTGATTTCGGTCTACAACCGGTGTGCACCAGATTTCTTAAAAGCGCTGCCGAAGAAGAATATGTCCATCCTTTATCTCTGGGCCTCTGCAAAAAGTGCGGATTGGTGCAGCTCCTTGATCATCCGCCGGCAGAAAAACTTACGCCGCGGTATGATTGGATTACCTATATTGAACCTGAAGCTCATCTTGATACTGTTGCTGACACTTTGTCAGGATTGCTGGGAACTAACCGAGAGGCAAAAATAGGCGCGCTGAGCTACAAAGATGATTCTCTTCTGGAAAGAATAAGGAAAAAAGGATATCATGATGTGATGAGGTTAAACCCCGCGGAAGATTTAGGGATTAAAACCGGCAACGCAGGGACGGAAGCTGTACAGGAAGCATTAAATGAAGAACAGGCCAAAAAAGTGACTGAAAAAAAAGGAAAATTTGATCTGCTTATCGTCAGGCATATTTTGGAGCACGTTTACAATTTTCACCAGTTTATGGCCGGCATTAAAGAACTTTTAAAACCGGAAGGATATGTCTTGTTTGAAGCCCCTGACTATAGCCGAAATTTTGAAAATCTGGATTATTCCAGCATCTGGGAAGAGCATATCGTCTATTTCACTCCTGAAACATTCAAAAATAGTTTTGGCTTGGCTGGATTTTCAGTAGTTTTTTTTCAGGCATATCCTTATACCATGGAGGATTGCTTAGTCATTATTGTTAAACCGCAAAACTGTGTTTCAGAAAAAGAAGCACCGCCGGAAAAACTCGAAAAAGAGAACAATAGGGCCTTGCATTTTTTTGAGTTTTTTCCCCGGAAGAAAGAAGCATTGCAATCTTATCTTTCCGGTTATACGCAGGAGAAAGGCCGGGTAGCCATTTTTGGCGCAGGCCATACTGCTGGTTTGCTCATAAATGTGATGGGAATTAAAGACTACATTAGTTTTGTTATCGACGACAACGAGAAAAAGAATCATTTATTCATGCCCGGCTCAAAACTGCCCATACGAGGTTCTTCAGCATTATTAGAAGAGAACATTAAGCTTTGTTTATTTTGCTTGAATCCTGAGGTAGAAGAAAAGATCAAGGCTAAGAATGGGAATTTCTTGGAAAGAAGAGGGGAATTTTTCTCACTTTCTCCCGCCAGCAAAGATTCTCTTTTTACTCAATTAAAAGAAATCCAAGAGAAAAAAGCAGAAAGCAATGTTAATAATAATTTTAGTGAATATAATAAAGAAGTATATTACCCCAACAGTGATGTAGTTAAAGTAGGAAAACGGGAAATGGACTTGTTCAAGAATAAAGCAGCATACAACCAGCGGAAGAGAAGCAGGATTTGCGCTCATCCAGACAAAAATGATTCCACCCACGAAATGCTCATCGTGCTGGGGAAAGAAACCTACATCAGGCCGCATAAACATATCCATAAATCAGAATCATTCCATATTATCGAAGGATCAGCCAAAGTGGTTATATTTGAAGACCAGGGGAAAATTAAGGAAGTGATAGAAATGGGGGAATATCGTTCCGGCCGGGAATTTTATTATCGTTTAAACGGCTCTTATTATCATACCGTTCTTATTACCTCGCCGCACCTGGTATTCCATGAAACTACCAAAGGCCCTTTTGAAAGATCAGAAACCATATTTGCGCCATGGTCTCCTGAAGAAGATGATCCATTCCAAGCCCAACAATATCTGCAGAACCTTCTCCAGGCGGTAGAACAATTTGGCGGCAGGAAAAATGAATAAGCACCTCCTCGTTATTGGCGGAACAAAAGGGATGGGAAGAGCTTTTGTACAAAAAATGTCCCAAGCAGGTTATACCGTTTCAGTGGTAGGACGAAGCGGCCTTCATCCTTCGGATAAGAAAGAAAACGTCAGCTTCTGGAAACTTGATCTATTAGACCAGAAAAATATCCCCAAAGTCCTCGATGAGCTCATTGCCAAGAACGGAAAAGTAGATAGTTTGATTTTCTTTCAAAGATATAGAGGGGACGGCGATGCCTGGAAGAATGAGATTGATGTCAGCGTAACTGCAACTACAGAGATCATTGGACATCTTGCAGATAAATTTAATCAGGGAAAAGATTGCTCTATTGTTGTCGTAAGCTCTTTGGCAAGTTATTTTGTCGCCGCAGAGCAATCGGTAAGCTACCATGCTGCAAAAGCGGCCATGAATCAGTTAGTAAAATATTATGCGGTTAAGCTTGGCACTCAGGGGATAAGAGTAAATTGTGTCTCGCCATGCGCCATCCAAAAAGAAGAATCAAAGGAATATTATGATAACCATAAAGAGATTACCGGACTTTATGAAAATATAACTCCTCTGGGCAGGATGGGCAATGCTGAAGACGTAGCTAAGGTCATTGCTTTTTTGTGCAGTCCTGATGCCTCTTTTATTACCGGGCAGAATATTGTTATGGATGGGGGCATATCCTTACAAGGACATGAAGCCCTGGCCAGGAGGTTAACGATCGAGAACAAAAAGGCAATCGAGAACAAAAAGGAGACCGAAGCACAAAGAAGCAAAGCTTCTAGTGCCTCGAAGGCAGAGCCTTCTGCGGAAAAAGAATCCAGTGATAAAGATGCCGGCAAAAGCGCCAAAAATGCTATCGTTAATCATCGTTCAACCTGCCGGCTTTGCGAAAGCAGCAACATCGAATTGGCAATCAAACTTGAGCCAACGCCAATAGCAGATCGCTACCTGCCTCAAGATAGACTGAACTTGTTCCAGGAATGCTATCCTCTTGATTTATCCTTATGTAAAGATTGCGGGCACCTGCAGTTAGTAGACGTACTGGATCCAGAAATTCTGTATGGTGATTACACCTATGTGACTTCAAGTTCATTAGGGCTGGTTGAGCACTTCAGAAATCTTACCGAGGCCTTACTTGAAAAAGTTAAGCCTGCTGAAGGTTCGATGGTGATTGACATTGGCAGTAACGATGGTTCCTTACTGAAGTTTTTCAAAGCAAAAGGCATGAAAGTTCTTGGTGTTGATCCTGCACGTGAAATAGCCAGGAAAGCGACACAATCGGGAGTAAAAACCATACCAGGCTATTTCACTAAGCAGCTGGCAGAAAAAATAAGAATAGAAGAAGGGCCGGCAGCTATCATTACTGCAAATAATGTTTTTGCCCACGCCGACAACTTAGCTGATATTACCGAGGGCGTACGCGCATTATTGACTTCAGAAGGAATTTTTGTGTTTGAAGTGTCTTACGTAGTGCACATAGTGGAACGATTCTTGTTTGACACAGTTTACCATGAACATTTGAGTTACCATTCTGTAAAACCTTTACAAAACTTTTTCCAGCTTCATGGTATGGAGCTCATTGACGTCGAATATGTTCCTACCAAAGGAGGTTCATTACGTGGAACAGCACAAATAAGAGGAGGATCGTCCAGGGTTTCAGAAAGAGTCCGTCAGTTAATTGAAATGGAAGAAAAACAAGGGTATGATACAGTGGAGAAATACCAGAATTTTGCTGAAGATGTTCAAGAGAAAAAAAGGAACTTGCTTAGGATGCTGGAAAACATCACCGCTGAGGGCAAAACCATCGCTGGCTACGGCGCTTCCCATACCGTTACCACCCTGATATACCATTTAGGTCTCGGCAGCTATCTTGATTACATAATTGATGACAACCCGCAGAAACAAAATTCATTTAGTCCAGGTTTTCATATTCCGGTGTTTAGTTCGCTGGCACTTCATGAAAAAAAACCAGACTATGTTGTGATCCTTGCCTGGCAGTACGCAGATCCCATCATGAAAAAAAACCAAGCCTACTTGGACCAAGGAGGACAATTTATCATTCCCCTTCCCTTTCCGAAGATCATCAAAAACCCTGCAGCATCAACAATTAAAACGGAATAAAAAAACGTCATAAAAAAAATAGTATCCGCGAAGCATAATGAGCCAAACTGACATTGAACAACATGCCTTGATAGTATCTGCGGTGATTGGTACAGAAATTCTTTCTATCCGGGAATTAAAAGGCGGGCGCAATAGTAAAGTTTACAAAGTTGAGAGTGATGAAAATCGGTGCTATGCTGCTAAATTCTACTTTGAACCTGCCGGACAAAAAAGGAATAGACTGCAGATTGAATTCTCAACCCTGCAATTTCTCTGGAACAAAGGACTGCGATGCATCCCTAAGCCCATAGCCTCTGA
>CAYJQD010000072.1:0-5467 GCA_964372235.1 uncultured Methanosarcinales archaeon | reverse complement strand
AAAAATGAATATAAACCCCTGGCCAGCCCCGAAAGGCTGGCTGGGGAAAAAGAGGTGATAGATGTTTACTACTCTAAAATAGGCACTTATATATAAAGGTTATGGTCTTGAGTATTTGAAAGTAGTAAATAAAAAATAAAACCTGTTTTTAAATGTAAAGATTAAGCAAAGTTTTTTATAATATTACTTTCTTAGCCTGTGAATGAGAAAAATAATCCTTGTTTTTAGTTTTGCACTCATTTTTTTATTACTAGTTGGCTGTGAAAAAGTTACCGAAGCAGTAGATGGAGTCGATGGAAGTAAGACTCCTGAAGTCGCTCCTGATCCTGCTAAGCCTATCGAAGAAAAACCAGTTGAAAAAGAAGATGCTCTTACCGGTGGTGCAATAACTGAACCAGAAGAACCTAAGAGCACTACTCACACCGTGAGGATGACTGCTGATGGATTCAATCCTGATAAATTGTATATCAAAGCCGGAGATACCGTTGTTTGGAAAAATACCCGATATGGAACTATCGACAAAGCTATGATTATCGGAGTGCGCGAATGCCGGGATGTCCGCAGCGGCTTTTTAAAATCAGGTGAATCATTTACTTGGACTTTTGATACTCCCATGACTTGTACCATTGCTGATGGTGTGATGACTACAAAGGAAAGTAAAGTGTATGTGGAGTAGGTAAATAGTTACTATAGAGAAGTATTATATAATTCTACACTTCAATTTTCTTATGGTTCAATCTTTGGCAGAAGCTATCTATTCTAATCCTTCTTTAAGACTAGAAAGAAGCCAGTATGCTGCTGAATTTCTCCGCTTGCAAAAAGATGATAATCAAGATGGCATGAAAAGATTGATTGAAGCTCATAAATATTATATTAATTATCGAAACCAGTCTAATCCTAAGGAAATGAATGACCAACATGCCTTACGAACTTTAGATTGGCTTTCTTACCTGGCTGATCTACTCTTGCAAGGAAGAGATATGAAACAGGCTGAGGCGGTGATAATGTCGGAAAGAAAAGATACTCCCCAGCATTTATGGCCTCAAGGCCTAGTAAGAAATTTTTATCATGCTGTAGCTCATTACGACCCTCCTTTTGGAGTGATTGGGTTTGAGACAATTCTAGATCATTCTGTATATTCTATGCCATTCAGTCCTAATGTTGAGGGAAGAGTATTGCTCTTAATCAATAAGCTTACTCTTTCTGAAGATCATGTTATTGACTTTTTAAAAAATAAAATGATTGAATTGGACACAATAGTAACAGAAATTGCTCGTCGAAAAATAGGAAGTAATACGCATTCACCAATAAAATTAGAGGGAATGACTCAGTTAGAATATATGTTGCTCACCTTGCCTGAAGAGCTGAGAAATAAACTTGCAAAAGGATACGAGGATTGTATTAAGGAAATTAGAAGAAATCTGGAAATTCCCAAGGAACCAGCCGAATATCTAAGTATAAAGTTAGGAGTGGTTTCTAAAGAATTTATAGAGGCAACTGCTCCCCGAGATAATGATGGATACAACGTAGCTATGAAAACATTTAGCATGCAAGCTAGGAGCCCTATATGGAAAGCAGTAGTTCCCTTTGATCAGCTAGCTGAACAAAATCCAAAAGTAATCCTAGATCCTGTACCTTCTGAAAAAACCTGGTACCTTCATCAAGCGGCCGTAGATGTCTATTCATTCTTTTCTGATCCTAAACATTTTGCAAGATTAACTACTAACCAAAATCATATTCCTGAAGAGCTCTTATTGCAACCGGTTCAGTTCTTAGGTTCAAGTTCTCATCGCCACCTTCAAAATTGACTTTTTTGTCTCAGTTTTTTGCTAAAGATTTAAATTGCAAGAAGCCTTTAGCTGTCTATTATGTATCAGACCTCACATTACGGAGGATTAGAATATATCACGAGAAGTGCGCCTAGTTATGCCTCTATCATTCCTACTTTTTACTCTATCGCTGCAACTTCCTCCCCATTATACAACGATGGCATGTTTATCCCTTCTCGTGATGCAGTATCTTCATATTCTGCAATGGGAAGAGAAAAATCATGTTCCTCACCTTACTCTACACATCAAGAACGATACCAATTCCTAACTGTTCAACCAGAATATCATTTTGTTCCCCAGAATTTTCTTAAGCCGGGGAAGGAAGGAATCTTTGTCGGCCAGGCGGAAGAGGTTAAAGAATTTGTTGAAGAAGCGTTCGAAAAGATTTTCAACCAGCCTTTTCCAAATACTATTAAGATGAGCATTCTCAACCATGAAGAATTTAGGAAGATTGCTCCTTCACCAAATACCATCGGTCTTTCTATCAACCGCGGCCAGCAAGGATTGCTTTCAGAGATCTTTATCCTTAATGATACTTTAGGAAGAGTCATGCTTACCATTGGCCACGAATTAGGACATGTCTTGACTAAATCGTTAGTTAATCCTCATGATGAAGAAGCCAAAGCGTATGCCTTCTCTTTACTGTGGATGAAAGTAATCCAAAAAAACAATATTGCTAATTTAGGCGAAGCTATCGTCATCGAGCGGCCAGCAGAAAATGGGTTGCACAATATTTCTTTTTCCTTCGTGCATCGTTTATTAGCACAAGGTAAAGAAGCGGAAGAAATCTATGGACAGATTATCGCTCAGGAACTATCCTTCTCATCCCAGTTTTTTGTTCAAGATATTCCAACCATTCTCTATCAGTAAATTCTAATTCCCTAGCGTTAGTGTAGATGCTATGTGTTGAACCTATCAGATTTTCTAGTATCGATTTAAGCTCGATGCTTACACCTTCATCTTTGCGGGCTTCAAAAAAATATTTTCCAATCTTTGCTGCTTCTTTGTATAGCCGGTCGAAGGCGAGATCGATAGAGAGAGTGTATACATCTTGTTCGATCCCTGATCCTGAAGCAGGCAGGGAAGTATGTCCCAGGTCTCTAAGTCGATGTAAATTTGTTTTTCTTTCTAGACGATGATCTTGCAAGGCTTTCAAAAATTTTTTATGCTTCTCCCTTTGATCTAGAAGATATTCTTTCGTATTTTGATCGAATTCAGGAAGATTATAATTGATGGTTATTTCTTGATTTTTTCTTTCAAACTTAACTATCACTCCCTGTTTATCATCTTGTCGTATTAAATCTTGGGATAATCCTAAACCAGCCAATTCTTGGTTAAATTCTGTCAATACAGTCAAAAAATGCTTTTCTTCCTTATCCATCACTTCTCTAAAAAGGGTGCTCCTATAAAAAATTGTAGTAATAATTATATATGCTCAAACCATCTAAGGAGTATGTTTAGGCAATTATCAATCCTCTTTGGCTCTAAAACCAAAGCGCAAGAAATAGTGTTGCTCCTCCAGAATGCTAAGGAGGTAGTGCGTCAAGGATTCTTTGATTCTGAATTACCCAGAGTGGAACAATTCTGTCAAAAAAATAATCTTTATTTGGTAAAATCTACTTACAAAGTTCTTTTTGCGGATGAAGGTGTCTATTCTAATAAAGGGATCCGCATTCCTGAAGATGATCCTCGTCCTGGAATGTATTTCGTCTACGTATCTAAAGAGGAACAGAAAGCCTGGCTAGCCAGTTATTACGAATTAGTCCAGAATCATAAAGATCTAGGGTTGGTATTAGGATACCCTAAGTGCTGCGTAGATTTCTTTTGTAAGAATTTCAATTCTCGGAATGTCAATTTAGAAAAGCCGTCCAAGAACCCTCATACTAATCTTTCTAAACGTGATCAGGATCTCGTCATACTTTCTCATTTCCCCTGTAATCCGGAGTGTCCAGAAAGTATTAAGCTAGGCGAAAAATATGTACAAACAATTTATGTTTATGATAAAGAAAGAGCCAGAGAATTGCTTATGAATCTGCAAGGGGCGAGATAATCTTTACTTCCCCGTCATAAGCGAGTGTAAAACCATTATGCATCATGATTTCCCCATCAATTTCTGCAATACGGCTTTGTATCTGGATAGTGGAAGCAAAAAAGTACTCTGCGTTTGATAAATGCTTCCCGTTGAGAACTTTTGGAAATTCTAGCGCGATCTGCAGTGGGGTGCCGTACGGAGCGACAACCTGAAATTTTCCTGGCTCTGCTCTTGCTTCTGGAGACGGTTTTGGATTTAGCGGTCCTAAGCCTAGATTTGCTTCTTCATAGCAGGAGATATACAGTTCTAATGGCTTTTGTCGGAAGTGCTTCTTTTTTCCGTCTACGACTATATCACCTTTAATAGGAGAAGAAAGAAGATATCCTTCATAGGTATGCGGATTGCGGAGGCCTCGAAGCGTCTTCCAAGCTGCTCGGCATACCCCGACCAACCCTTTTTCTTTTACCGTCTCTTCTGGATATTGTTTCATGATTTTTTGATATGTTTCTAAATATTCTGTTGGTTCAACTGTCTTTAGCGCAACTTCAAGCTTCGCAAACTGTTCAGCGCTTTTCCCATAATACATCCACAACAATCGAGGCACTAACCCAAAACCGACATTAAACCCTTTGTAGCCATTAAGATCGAGCGAAGGAAAAGACACAGTTGCCTGTTCTAATTTGCCCCAGCAGGCTTTCTCAGAAATGAATTTCAGATAAGAAAATGGATCTTGGATCCCTGCTGCGCGCTGGATATTCATCTGTGTTCCTTTCGGAACAGCTGCATACAACGGCCTGTAACCTAAGATATGTTCTATCCTGGTTCGGCTATGCATTACCCCTCCATCGCCGCTAAAGATAAGCACCAGATCCACTTTTTTATTCTTATTATTCACGTTCTCTTTATACTCTTGGATCTTTCCTTCTAAATCATCTAAATCTTCGGTGATAAGGATTTCTCCCTGAAGACTTCCTTGCGCTAGGGACAAAACATCCCTTGCCTTGTTTATCAAATCATCAGAAACTCTTTTTCGGTTAGCAATTCCAAGGTAATTATACATGATAAGTAACTGGAATGCTTTTATAATAAAAAGATTGTGTAACTCCAGATTCTAGACCACTTTTACCGGTTCTGTATCGATTTCTTTGACTGACCGATAGAAGAAATATGCTAATACCCCTAAAGTAATGATGGGTGAAACCCAGGGTGGAATATGCAATCCAAAACTTTCAGCTAACATAATGCTCCCTAAAAATAAGACAGAATACATCGCTCCATTTTTCAGATATTTATATTTCTTAATATTTTCAACATTGCTAGTAGTCATTTTTCGCACCACTATTGCGCCTAATCCGTTTCCAAGTAAAATAAGTGGGATGGAAAGAGTAAAGGCAAAAGCTCCCAAGACTGCATCGACAGAAAATGTTCCATCGATTACTTCCAAATAGAGGATCTTGCTCATATCGCTCATCTTTTCTTTTTTATGCAGCATTTCGTGCTCTGCTTTCTCCGCATTCTCTTTGAAGCCATGGGTGATGAAGAAGGCGGTAGACCCTAAGACTGCGGAAAAAGCCATATAAGGATTTAATTTCAAAGCGAACCAGAC
>CAYJQD010000071.1:0-5495 GCA_964372235.1 uncultured Methanosarcinales archaeon | reverse complement strand
AAAGCCTGCATGGTAACCAGAATAGGAACAAAACAGAGGAAAACAAGATACAAATTCACCCTTCATTATCGCGAACGAGGAAAGTTATCTCTGAGCCGCTACTTCCAAGAATTTAAGGAAGGAGATAAGGTTAATCTTAAGATCAATTCCAGCGTCCAGACAGGACAGTTTTTCCCCCGCTTTCACGGGTTGACCGGGACGGTTACTGGAAAACGCGGATTTTGCTATGAAGTCAAGATCTACGACCGAGATAAAGAGAAAAAGCTTTTTGTCCATCCTATTCATCTTAAAAAAACAGAATAATCTCGAGGAATAAACCATGCCATCACCACAATTTGTCTCAGAGACTCCGCTTGCGCTTGCTGAAGTGAAAGCTATTTTGCACTCTGCAGAAAAGCGTGATGGGAGCTTAAATTTCCTCTCTAATAAGGCTAAAGAACAGCAGGAAGTATTTGTCACTTTATCTAAAGAAAAGAAGGATGAGTTATATTCTAAATTAACGGGTCTTAATCTTACTCGACTTAAAGAAGAACATTTTTGTAAAATTATAGATTTTCTTCCTCAAAACCTAGAGGAATTAAAGGTAATTCTGCAATCCTATCCTTTAAGCTTATCAAAGAAGGATCAGGAAAGCATTGTAGCAGCCGTTACGGAAGTAGCGCCTAAATAAACGCAATTTTTATTAAAGCGAGGATATTCCTACTACTAAAGTGAGTAATAAGCAAAAAAATGAACACAATATCCGAACCAAAGCCTGTACGAGAGGAAAATGCAATAGTATTGGATCATCTAGAACATGGGTATCCATTCGAGCAAGCCTCGGTCAAGACTCCTATAGTCCAAGCTCTGGGATTAGATCATCTTACACTTCTAGAATTAATTCCTAAGAAAGGTATCATCTTGCAGCCGATGCAGAAGGTCTACATTGGCGAGGGAAAGCGGGAAGAAATCCATCATATTAAAGGGAAGATTCCTGCAGAAAAATTGACTGCTACTGCTGGAAACACACTGTTGGATGCGGTTGAGGAAATAGTTACCGCACAAGAAGCTCGCTTTGTAGAGTTCTTCAACAAGGCTCAGCCTCTCAGCATGAGAATGCATCAGTTAGAATTATTGCCCGGTGTAGGGAAGAAACATATGTGGGAAGTACTGAATGCTCGGAAAGAGAAACCGTTCGCCAGCTTTGACGATATCAAAGAAAGGGTTAAATTATTGCCAAATCCCAAGCAGTTGGTGATCAAAAGAATCATTTCTGAGATCGAAGGCAAAGAGAAGTATAGAGTTTTTAGCAGCTGATTATTTTTTAATCTATAACAATTATTTCTTACCACAGCATCTTCCAGCGCCTATCTTTTTCTTTCTGTCTGGCTAGATCAGTCATACCGGCTGCTTTGGCTCGTTTCAAGAATTCTGTTGCAATCATTCTCACACGCAGTCCATTCACATCCACATCACTTTGAAAAAAACCGTAGCGTTCTAAGAGCTTGTCCAACAATTTGGCCTGTGTTTCCAGGTTGACATGCACTATTCCGGAAGTAGCAACATGATATTCCTGCTCTAATTCTTTTAATCTTTTCAGTTGAGCTGACAATTCCTTTGTATCTGCCTGTACCTCGCTCAGAGATTCACTTATCGCTTCAAGGTCCGAAAGCACATCCACTTTACTTTTTGCCTGCGGCTTTTTGCCTAATAGCTTCATCCAACTCTTTTTTAGCATGGATTAATCATTCTTTCATGAAATATAAACTTTTCGAGAGAAAGAGGAGAAAAAATTAGTAAAAATTCAATACCACTTTTGGCAGCGAGACGGACACTTGTGTCCTACGTGCCACCCCGTAAGGCACATCCCCAGTCACGCCTTGCGCCATGCGTGCGGCAAACCGGGGGTTGTCCCATCCGGGGTGGTTTGTAGGTTTTTGGCACAAAAACCGTCGCACCGCCACCATTGGCGCAAAGAAATAATAATGATGCAAATTATCTCTCTAACTATCTTTCAACTTTACTTTAACTTTATCAGAAAATTCTAATGGAAACTCTTGCCTGTACTTCTTACCGTACTTCAGCGCTAATTCTGCTTTGTACAGCTCTTTTCCTAGATAACCGGCATGCTCTAATCTGGAAATTAATTTTTTTCTGATGATGGTATTGTAAATCTCGATCGCATTACTGCCATAGATCATCTTGGTAATGATATGCTTGTAAGTACAAAATCCTGCTTCTATTCTTTTTTTCTTTTCATTCACCCGGATCAAAAAATACCCCTTAAGATCAGGCCGCCATTCTTTGATCGGATCATGACTAGATCTAATTGTTTCCGTGATCTTTTCTGTCTGTTTGAAAAATGTGTACTTTGGTTTGACCATAAGAATGGTTTATCTTTATTA
Source organism: uncultured Methanosarcinales archaeon (assembly GCA_964372235.1). GTDB lineage: Archaea > Nanobdellota > Nanobdellia > Woesearchaeales > GW2011-AR9 > JACPIL01. The sequence continues at coordinate 3,111 of CAYJQD010000071.1, read as the reverse complement.
TTTATAATGATTATGTAATAGTTATGTTTGAGAAGTAAATTGGAATTCAAATAATTTTATAAATAACAACTTCTTCAAATATCAAAAAAAGGTGAAGACATGTCTGAAATTCGTTATATCTGCCAGGGCAGCTGCGGCCAGATGATTACCGTAGAAGCCTACAAGAAAGGGCAGAAAAAATGTAATGATCGGTCGTGTGATAGTTTTGGCTCTGCTTTTGGACGGGGAGAATATTGTGCCCAGTGTAATACTAGTTTTGATGAAGGCGAGGATCATTTCTGTGTATGAAAAAATATCAGCTTTCATCGTGGGATCTATCAGAAATAAAGCCAGTTGATCTACAGAAGACCTTTCAGGAGATTGAAACCAAAGCTAAACATATAGAACAATGGCGACCAAAACTGAAAGACGCTATCTCTTCGAAAGATTTTCTTTCCCTTCTTACTGAGTTAGAACGACTGCAGATTCTCAACAGCAAGCTCGGTGTATATGCTCAACTCAGATTTACAGAAGATTCCAGCAATCAGGAAGCCAGCGCTTTGCTGGCGCGAGTTGAAACCTTCCTGACCAAAATTAACAACCGCTTACTGTTCTTTGGATTATGGTTCAAACAGCTTCCGGAAAAGGAAGCATCTAGACTTATCCATTCCAGCGGCAAGTATCATTATTTTTTGGAGAAGATGTATAAATCTAAGCCGTATATCCTTGATGAAAAAGAGGAAAAGATCATCAACATTAAGGATGTAACCGGAGTATCGGCCTTGAACAGTATTTATACCATTCTTTGTTCCCAGTTCCAATTTGAATTTGACGGGAAGAAAATCGGACAAGAACAACTACTTACGTTTGTACGTAATCCTTCTCCCAAGAAGCGGGAAGCAGCGTACAAGACTTTATTAGGTAAATATAAATCTCACAAAGATCTCATCGGTGAAGTTTACCGCAACATTGTCAACGACTGGCGGGAAGAAAATGTGCATCTGCGCGGTTATAAGAATCCTATTAATGTGCGTAATCTTAGTAATGATATCCCTGACCAAGCTGTTGAAGCGCTGCTCAAGGTCTGCGAACGCAATGAAGTATTATTTCACCGCTTCTTTGAATTGAAACGAAAAAAACTCGGTTTGAAAAAGATACGCCGCTTTGATTTGTATGCACCTCTGCAGAAGAAAAAGGAAAAAGAAATCCCCTATCATGAGGCAGTCGCTACAGTATTAGGAACATTCCAAGAATTTTCTCCAGCTTTCCATCGGGAAGCGTTGAACATCATCACTGCTGATCACATCCATTCTAAAGTGCAGAAAAATAAAGATACCGGTGCATTCTGCTGCAGCGTCACTTCAAAATTAAATCCATACGTTTTAATAAATTATACCGGAACCTTGCGTGATGTTTCCACCCTTGCGCACGAACTTGGACATGGCATCCATCATAATCTGGCGCGGAATCAAACCGAGTTCACCTTCCATGCTCCCCTTCCCTTAGCAGAAACTGCATCCATCTTTTCAGAGATGGTGCTGTCTGAACGTCTCTTGAAAAAATATCCTGACCGCGCTAAAGATCTGCTCTTCATCAAGTTAGAAGAGTTATATGCTTCCATCATCAGGCAGGCTGGCTTTGTCCGGTTCGAACTCAAAGCGCACAAGATGCTGGAAGAAGGGAAAACTATCGACGAAATCAGCAAAGTATACTTGCAGGATCTGCGCAAACAGCTCGGGCCAAAAGTTGAGATTGACGAAATTTTTGCCTACGAATGGTGTTACATCCCACACATCTTCCACACTCCGTTCTACTGCTATGCGTATGCTTTTGGAAACTTGCTGACGCTTGCGCTGTATGAAACCTACAAAGAACAAGGACCAGCGTACGCCAACAAGATTGTAGAAATGTTGGCTAAAGGTGGCAGTCAATCGCCGTTGGAAATCACCAAAGCTGTCGGTGCAGACATCACTTCAGAAAAATTCTGGCAGAGTGGTTTTGACGTCCTTAAGCAAATGTTGAAAAAAGTTGAAGATGCAAAGTGATTTAATTTTCTAAAAAATATTTTTTGTCAAAAAGTGTTACTATTCTCGAGAAAAACAAAAATCTTTTAAATGAATAATAAAATTACGCAAATCTAAAAAATTTTTTGGAGGATTAAAAAATAAAAAATGAAAGTGGAAGAATTACGATTTAACGGATGTAATGGACATAGCAGAATCATTAAGATAGCCGATAGAGAAATAATCACAGTCCCGCTTCTTTGGGTAAGCGATCTTAGGATAGTCTATTTTCCTGAAAGCAAACATGAAGGAGGTAAGAGTAGGGAAACGTATCAAAAAGAAGTCATCGAAGCGCAAGGTCCGGAGAAAGCACTCTATTTTGCTCGCTCAGAAGAAGTGAATAATCATGTGGGTGTCCAATATTATCGTCCTGCTGATGAAGGTGAAGCATTAGATGAACGAATTCCTGTAGGGATGCCTGCCATTGTAAATGTTGGGAATTATCGCAACGATGAAGAAGCCATCAAGAAACTTATTCACATGTATTTGCCTAAAGATGCTGTAGATTACGTACGGACATTTAATGGCGCAGGTAAATTAGTAGCGGTGCAATTTTACAAATTCCGATAATTTTTCCTAATCCTGGAAACCTTTCGGCAAATATCTTTTGTGTACTACCGCTACGTACATACCGTCCAAAGCTTGCGGAGAAAGGGCATAAACAGATCTTTCTATCTGTATCAATAAGGGAGACAACCTTATGTCTTCCAAACGTTTCCCTAACTTTCTATCCTCGGCAGATGAATGTTTATTTTTTAGTTCAACTAGATCTAATTTCTTTTCTTTTTCCATCCTGCTCAAAATTATAACGTCATCAATGCTCAGATTATGCGGAAATTGATGTTCTTTCTCTTCCCTCTGATGAGGTTCGAAATAAAATCTTTCTACGTTTTCATAAAGGACACCCAACTGTTCGTAACTCAGTTCATACAGTAGTTCAGAAGGGGATTTTCGTTTAATTTTCCTAAACGGAGAAGCAGGATTTTCATAATGTTGACTGTCAACTCGAAACCCTCCAGGCAAAGTGTCCGGTATTTTTTCTTCTTCCTCTTCGGGAAATATTGCGAAA
>CAYJQD010000070.1:0-5520 GCA_964372235.1 uncultured Methanosarcinales archaeon | reverse complement strand
TATAACACACTCTTTCCTACACGATGCTTTTCCGATCTAAAATAACGATTAACAAAAAATAGATGTTTTTCATTCTATCACTCTTTAAGCTAAGAATAAGGAAATATATAAAAATATCTACATCCAGGTATCCCTTCTCACATATTTCCTCAATCTGGCACTTAAACCTAATCCCAAATAATGTTCAGGAAAGTCTGATAACCACAAATGTGCAGTAAACATATCTAAACTAAAATGGGTAGCCTTGCTTCGTATCGTTTCCGTATACGCCCTCTCTACGATTTTATCAAATAAAGAAAGCCAAGAATCATATCCTTCCAGCCAAAAAGATGGAACTATTTCAATAATTTTTTTCTCTTCTTTTCTAGGAACTAAATCAAGAGGAAAAGGAGTTACAGATGTAAAGGGGAATAAAGTAGTAAAAACAGGGGTATCTTGATACGACTGTTGGGTAAAAGAAAGTTCTTCTCTCAATAATAAAGGCAAAACATCTTTACTAAAGCGCTGAGCAAGATAGTAAGCGTTATTAGAAGGCACTACCGGTACAGGATTTTTCTCAACCATGGTAAAATCATGAAGTTTAGGGGCATGCCCGCAGTCGAACCAGCTAAGCCTTGATGGTTTACCCTTACAGCTTCTCAGATTTGCGCTCCCCCGAACATGAAGATTACAGGTTAAGGCTGCTTCCTTCCGGACCTGACCTGCTTCCCAGCAATTCCATCCCGAGGGACAAATCGTCGTCAAAGACTATAAGGACCAACAAAACCAAACTGATCCTTCCTTGGGCTTCGGCTCCGTGTGAAGTCCATTCACGGTCACAACGCAGGACTAGCGCGCCAGCCTAGCTCTCCCTCAAACTATAGACTGTAAATAGAGTAATTTTATATAAAGATTTGGGTAAGAGATTTTGATGAGGCCTAGAGGGTTAGATTTACTTCTTATCGAAGATGATAAAGTAGTCAGGAAAACTATCTGTCAAATCTTACCGCAAAGCATCTCTTATGGGTAATATACATTTAGACGTGTTCCTGAATTGCAAAGACAGAAGAAAATAGAAACAATACCTGGAAAATTCTACTTCAAAGAATTAGCCTTTCATTACCTCAGAAGCCAACATAAAGTTCACCGTATCTTCAGGAAGATTTTGGAAGGGAATGAAGATCTAAAAAAAGAATATCCTTATCTTTTAGAAAGTTACTTGCATCTTGCTACAGTGCCATTTGCCTATGCCACCACTGATGCTTACGAGAAGATTAGACATAGGTATCCAAAAGAGAAAGAAACTGATGTAGAAATCAAAGCTACCGCTCATTATGATGAACATCGAGGAATTTTTGTTTCCCTCAATCCCAATGATAATCTCCAAAGCACTATTGCTCACGAGTACGGTCATTATCTACATCACACTCTCACGCCAGACCAATACAGAGAATCCTCTCCAACTATGAAAGAAGTGATGGCTATCTTTATTGAAGGGAAATGTGGGTATCATACTAATTACGCTACAGATCTCCCCCATTACCGGGCAGAACAATTGCTCAAAAAATTAGAAAATACCAAGACTTACGGGAAAGAAATGAGTATAAGCGATAAATGGAATTTTCTAAACGATTCAGATTACGAAACTCTGGAAATGATGGCTAAGATAATGGAATAATGATAGAGAAATCTAAACAATTTTAAAGTGTGCTGCAAGGCACATTAAAAAGCGGAGCTTTTTTAAACTTTTTTAAAATCTATATTATAATGACTGAATTAATCATTACTGAGAAACCTAGTTCCGCAGAAAAGGTAGCATTCGCTCTAGCCGATGGAAAGCCTACTAAAAAGAAGAATAAACAATGTACGTACTACGAACTTAAACATAATAATAAGAATATCATCGTTACCTCTGCGGTCGGACACTTATATGGGCTCAGCGAAAAGAATCATGAAGGTTGGTCTTACCCTGTTTTCGAAGTAACCTGGACTCCTACCTATCTCACTTCTAAAGAAAGTACTTATGTTAAAGATTACATTGACACAATCTCCATGCTCGCTGCCAAAGCAGACGATTTTACTATCGCCTGCGACTACGACATTGAAGGAGAAGTTATCGGGCTGAACGTCATACGCTTCGCCTGTAAAAAGAAAGATGGCAACCGCATGAAGTTCTCTACCCTCACTAAAGGAGATCTGGTTGAAGCGTATGAGGAAAAAAGCAAGCATCTGGATTGGGGACAAGCTAACGCCGGTGAAACCAGACATAAATTAGATTGGTTCTACGGAATTAATCTTTCTCGTGCACTTACCAGTTCTGTCAAAGCTGCAGGATCATTTAAAGTAATGTCCATTGGACGCGTTCAGGGACCTGCACTACACATGCTAGTAGAAAAAGAAAAAGAAATCCAAGCCTTCAAACCTGAACCATTCTGGCGGCTCTCTTTCCAGGGAAAATACAAATCGTCAGCTTTAGAAGCCTGGCACAAAGAAGATAAAATATTTGATGAAGCCAAAGTAAAAAAAATTCTGGCCAAAATCAAAAATGAAAAAGAAGCACTCATTCAGGACGTTACTAAAGCAGTTCGCAATCAATCTCCGCCAACTCCTTTCAATTTAACTGACCTTCAGTCAGAAGCATACGCACTGTTCAAGATCACTCCGAAAGAAACATTGGCCATCGCCCAGAGTTTATATCTAGCAGGAGTCACATCCTATCCAAGAACATCTTCACAGCAGTTAGATCCAAAATTAGGATTCAAAAAAATTCTTACTGATCTGGCCAAGCAAACGCACTACCAGCATTTGGCTCAGGAACTGCTCAAAGAAAAAGATCTCAAACCCAATAATGGAAGTAAAACTGATCCTGCGCATCCGGCAATTTATCCTACTGGACACGTTCCACATAATCTTAAACCGCGGGATCAGAAAGTATATGATTTAATTGTCAAACGGTTTATGGCGACGTTCGCTAAACCAGCAGTCAGAGAAACCATGACTGTAACCTTTGACGTCAACGGAGAACCTTTTATCACCAAAGGAACTAGAACCTTGGAAGAAAATTGGCACAAGTTCTACAAACCGTACCTAAAAGTAGATGATATCACTCTTCCAGATATGAAAAAAAATGAGAAAGCGCACATTACTAAAATCGAAAAGCACGATGAGGAAACGCAACCACCAGCACGCTATAACCAATCGTCGATCATCAAGGAATTAGAAAAACGAAATTTAGGAACCAAAGCTACGCGAGCAGAAATTCTGGACACGCTCTTCAGAAGAGGATATGTGGAAGGGGTCAAGATTACCGTAACTCAGTTAGGTATGGAAACAGACAAGATTTTAGTAAAATACGCCCACACAATCGTAGATGAAAAACTTACGGCCGACTTTGAAGAAGATATGGAAAAGATCCGTGAAGGCAAGCAGAAACCTGAAGCAGTATTAGAGAAAGCCAAAAAATTCTTGACCCATCTTCTGACTGATTTCAAGAAAAAAGAAAAAATCATTGGAAAAGAGATTATCCAGTCTATCCGAGAGACAGAAGATGCTGCTAATTTCATGGGCGAATGTCCTAACTGTAAGAAAGGAAAATTAATGGTCCGCCGCGGAAAGTTCGGCCGTTTTGTGGGCTGCGACATGTACCCTGAATGTAAGACTATCTTCAACATTCCAAAATCAGGACCGATCAAATTTACCGGCAACATGGACGAGAAGACCAAGATGCCCATTGTCGAAGTCGGCATGGGACGAACGAGAAGAACCGTAAGCTTGATGCAACACGAAGACAGCAACAAACCGCATAAGAAAAAATATCCGGAAGAAGGCATGACTTGCCCGCACTGTAAAGAAGGCAAGATGATCTTGCGAAAAAGTTTCTACGGCGAATTCTTAGGCTGTGATAAATATCCAAAATGTCAGACTATGATGAAGATCCATGAAGGCAAAGTAGATGTTAAGAATCCGGTGGTCAAGGAAGTTGGCAAGCCTGCTGAGAAGAAAGAAAGTTCTGATAAGAAAGTAGAAGAGAAAGTAGGAAAGAAGAAATAATTTAAGTAATTCTTGAAAATATTTATAAAATAAAATAACTTGTTAATGTCTATGGAGCCAAAATTAGAAATTAAAGTTCCGCTAACATCAGCAATAACTATAGAAGTAGGAGAGGAATATCGTTTGAATGATTTATTGAATAAAAAATTTAATTTGAATGGTTTTCATGGACAACTAGAAGGCCATCTTTTTTTAGAAGATATTGACGAACTACCCGGCATACTTCCTTGGCATAAGCAAGAGTATGAAAGTCCACTTCAATTTGATTACCATAATACAATAAGCTACATAAACGATCTTGGGAACAACTGGAATATCCTGTATCCCATTGGAGTTCCTATCTGTGAAGGAAAAGTTAGGGACCTATCAGCATTAAGTGATCAATTCAAGTGTCTTAATGGAATCATTTATATTTTGAATCCTGCGCCAGAACTTATTATTACAGCGCAAGAAGATGCGAGAACTATCCATGATAAGGAGATCTATTTTCCGTTAGGAATTGAGCTATCAGTAAATGGAAAAAAATACTCTAGCGGTGGAAGAATTAGAAAAAGTGAAGAGAATGCTAGTGCTTATTATGTTCATTATAAAGAAAATTGGGGAGGAGTTAGAAATCGTACCTTCGTATACCTTCCAAAAAATCAGAGCTTAGAAAATATGGTTGTTAAATTTTCAAAAATTCCTAAAAGTAGCATTTCCAAAATGCAAGAATCACGCCATTTCTAGCGTAAAACCTTTTATAGATTTATTGTCCTAAGCATCAACTTTCTCTTCAAACTTCTTAAAGAATTGATGCCGATTACTAGTTCGCGCTTCAATATTTCGCAAAAACAAAAACAGTTTAGCGTTCACTTCATCTAAGCGATGGGATAAATACACGAATCCATCATAACTCAGATAGCCAAAATCATAGCATAAATGCAATAAAACTTCGATTTCTTTTCCGGAAGCATAGGCTACGTTCAAGAAGTATGCAAATTCACGCGGGCTGGATTTGGCGCTTCCTTCAGCAATGTTTAGTGGAATGGAAACTGCAGCGCGGCGAAGTTGCGAAGTAATATTCTGCTCTTCATCTTTTGGAAAGCCTACTGTAAATTTGTAAATATCTTGTGTAAATGCGTACGCTAAATGATAGACGTCAATATTCTTATAGTTTCGTGCCATAAGTTGCCTGAAAATTAGTTACTAATAAAGAATTCTATTCTCTAGTGGGGGTGTTCACAGAAAAAATCTTGAGAGTGGCTGGGTTCAGAAAGTAGACCAGTTATCAAATTCTATTCCGGCAATAACAGCGCTCTCGCTACTTCTACTTTAAACAATCAAGAATTAAAAGTAAAAAAAGAGCGAAAATTAATTCGCCCTAATTGTGAAAATTTACTCCAAATTAATGAAGTAAAATAATGAAAACCATATGTAGATTAAACCAAAACACACAAATTTATGGACGTTAGTAAGTGCATGCTGAACACCTCGCCGAAGCTTGGTGCGTAC
>CAYJQD010000069.1:0-5561 GCA_964372235.1 uncultured Methanosarcinales archaeon | reverse complement strand
GAAGAAAATGAAGGAAGTGCACGAAAACGGTGAAGATACAGGCAGCAAGGGATGGCGTTATCATATCTCCAAGGAAGAAGCTGAACAAATATTGCTGCGGACTCATACAACCGTCTTATCTGCTCAAACTATTGCCAACCTTAAGAAAGAACAATTACCGGCAAAATTTTTCGCAGTAGGAAAAGTATTTAGAAACGAAGCATTGGATTGGAAGCATTTGTTTGAATTCTATCAGGTCGAAGGAATTGTTATTGATCCAAATGCAAATCTCAAACATTTGAAAGGATACCTTACACAATTTTACAAAAAAATGGGATTCAGCAAAGTACGGATGCGTCCAGCACATTTCCCGTACACTGAACCATCGTTGGAAGTTGATGTGTTCCATCCAGTACGAAAACAGTGGGTTGAGTTAGGTGGTGCAGGTATCTTCCGGCCTGAAGTAGTTAAGCCCTTATTAGGATTTGATTGTCCCGTCTTAGCTTGGGGACAGGGCATGGGAAGAATCATCTCGGAATATTGGAACATCACAGACATTCGCGACATCAACAAAAACGATCTGAAACAGATCAGAGAGATGAAGCTGTGGTTGAAATAAAATGCCATCAATAACCTTAAACAAAACAGTATTTGAACAATTAGTGGGAAAACAATTGCATCTCGAAGAGCTCAAAGATCGCATCAGCATGTTGGGAACTGATCTGGAAGATATCAAAGGTAACGAGATCCATGTGGAAGTGTTCCCAAACCGACCTGATATGTTATCAGAACAAGGTTTTGCCAGAGCCTTCAGCTCATTCATCGGCGTGAAAACAGGATTACGGAAATATACAGTTAAAGAAAACAATCAGAAAGTAATAATCGATCCTTCTGTAAAAGGAATCCGCCCTTACACGACCTGCGCTATCGTCAAAGGATTACAGTTTGATGAAGAAGCATTGCGGCAAGTGATCCAGATCCAGGAGAAATTACACGTAACCTATGGACGGAACAGAAAGAAAGCAGCTATCGGCATTTACCCTATGGAAAAAATCAGCTTTCCCATTACCTACAAAGCAGATTCGCCGCAGAAAATCAAATTCAAACCATTAGAAGCACTCCGAGAAATGACGGCTCCAGAAATTCTGGAAGAACACAAAACCGGAAAAGAATATGCTCATTTACTGCAAGGATCGCCAAAATATCCTATCTTTGTTGATGCTAAAGGAGAAATTCTCAGTATGCCCCCAGTCATCAATTCGGACAAAACCGGGCGAGTTACCGACGAGACCAAAGACGTATTCATAGAATGTTCTGGTTTTGACTTCGACGTATTAAGTACTTGCTTAAATATGATTGTAACTGCGCTAGCTGATATGGGTGGAGAGATTTATTCCATGAAATTAGAATATCCTGATGGAATCAAAGTTACACCTAATTTAACTTCCAGCAAAATGAAGTTAGACTTATCGTATGTCAACAAACGCTTGGGATTAAATCTGACCGAAAAAGAAGCTGTCAAACTGCTCGAAAAAATGGGCTACGGCTTTGAACAAGGACAAGTCCTAATTCCTGCGTACCGCGCCGATATTCTACATCAAGTTGATTTAGTAGAGGACATCGCTATTGCTTACGGCTATGAGAATTTCCAAGAAGATATCCCGAACGTCGCGACTATTGGTGAAGAAGATGCTTTTGAAAAATTTAGTAGAAAAGTTAGAGAATTGTTAGTAGGAATGCAACTATTGGAAGTTAAAAATTTCCATCTCACTACGAAAGAAGATTTGACTACTAAGATGAACTTACCTGCAGAAAATCCTATTCCTCTCAAAAATGCCATCGGCGACCATAATCATCTGCGTAATGCTATCATGCCCAGCTTGATGAAAAATCTCTCAGAAAATCAGCATTATGAATACCCACAGAATATCTTTGAGTTAGGAAGAATCTTTGTACCAGGAGATACAGAAACTGGCGTGATGGAAGTAGAACATTTGACAGTTATGTTGTGCCATGATAAAACTGATTTCACTGAGATCAGACAAGTGCTTGATACGCTCATGAAAGCATTAGGATTAGAATGTGCGGTGAAAGAAAGTGAGCATCTTCCCTTCATTCCTGGAAGAAGTGGAGATATTACAATTAATGGTAAGAAAATAGGTGTTATCGGAGAATTGCATCCTCAAGTGATAATCAATTGGCAATTGCTGATGCCCGTGGTTTGTTTTGAAATGAATCTGGGAGAATTGTGTAAGCTGGCATGGAAGGGTTAGAGACGAGTGAAATTATTTCTAATTCCAATTTCTTCTTCAACTTCCTCAGCTTCTACAAATTTCTCTCCACCTGGAGTTAAGGTAATTTCTGGTTCTTCAATTCTTTTAGGCTGTTCTATTCTTTTTGGTGCTTCCAGTAACTTTTGTTGTTCTTCTTCCAACGCTGAAGAATAGGCATCAACAACTCCATTTTTGATTGCCCTGACTGCAGCAATTGAATACATTATTGCCTGGACAGGTAAATGAGCTATGCTGCCTGCCGCCTTGTTTTCTTTTGATTCAACAGAAATAAAAGCCCGCAAAACGGTATTAATTATTCCGCCTAGCAATCCTATCATTCCCCATGCTAATGTAGTTTCTATTTTATTAGTATCTTGGTAACACAAATAACTTAAAATACCTGATGTCGCGATTCCCTCTGCTACAGCATTTGAAATTGTGTAATGAAGAGCTCTGTCTCCATATTTCTCCGCAATTTTTGCTTGGTACTTCGCTGGTAAGAATCCAACTAAAGGATAATACCATTGATGAAGATGTGCTTTTCTCGCTAAATTTGCTGTCCCTTTCGCAGCAACCCTCAACATACTCGGCTTAGGATTAAGATAAGTCTGATTTAACTCCACGGCATCATCAAGAGAATTGCAAACTATGGCAGGTTGATCCCGACTATCTGGCTCACTACAAATTCTTTCCACCACTGCTGTCAAATCTTCAGCATTTCTTCTATAAGGAGGCTGCTGTCGTAAATGGTCAAATTCTTTCTGAACACGATATGCCTTCTTAGGACCGTATACTGCATTTGTCCCTTCGATAAGAATTCGTGCCAGGTCTGGTTTGTGATGATCCTTTTTAGTAGGAGTAGATATCGAAACTAATGGACCTGTCACTCTAGGATAACCACAATTTTCTCCATCATCGCCATCATAAATTTCTGTTGACATTATTCACCTTTTGCTACAACTACTTTTGCTTCACGGATTAAAGTACCATTCCGCATATAACCTGCTTCGATAACATACACTATTATCCCTTTAGGCTTCTCAGAACCGATTTCGCTTACCACATGATGATGCTCTGGGTTAGCCTGGAATCCTACGGAAGGAACAAGACTTACCTGATAGTCTCTCGAAAGATACGTCAAAGTAGTATCGCGTTGTAATACTATTCCTCGTTCTATTTGTTCTTTTATCTTATCATCAAATTTTATGGCCTCCAAAGATTGTAACGCACCTTCTAAGGCGTCCAATGCCTTAAAAGCAGATTCAAGCGCTTTACTTTCTGCGCGTGCTACTGCTTGTTCATGTTCCCGTCGTAGACGAACTTTATACTTTTCTACCTCTTGCTCCAACCGAACATACGCTTGGCGTAAAGCATAGTATTCTTTTCGAGAAATCGTCTCTTCAGTGTTGTCTGCTTCAGCATTTTTTACTTTTAACTTATCTACTAAATCAGTCAAACCTAAATCTTCAGCCAAACTTTCTAAAGTATCAGTTAAACCATCTAAAAATCTTTTTTCATTTTGTGTCATTTTCTATTCCAAACACCTAACACAATAAAGAAAAAATTACGCCTCAACGGGCGTTTCTACAGCTGCTTCAGCTTTCTTGATCTTCTTCGTCTTCTTCTGCTTCTTCTCAACAACCGGAGCTTCTTTCTTCGCCTTCATTCGCTTCGGCCGTTCAGCAAACTTCTTTGGTTTGGTTTCCCAAACAGATAAGCCTTCTTTCTCAAATGCTTTCTTGACATCTGCAGAACTTGCTTTAGATTTGATACTGACAGTCTTATCCAAAGGCTCAAGATGCTTGATATTCACTTTCTTACGCCTGACATCGCCATCGACAATAACATATCCATTGCCTACTGCCTCGACCACGACACAGGTTCTTCCTGCATCTCTGCCCGCAATCTTGACACATAATCGTCCTACTTCGAAGATACTCATTGTGATGCACCCCGCGCTTGTTGTTTCAATAGCTTACGCGTGCATGCTGAACAAAGCATTCCGCCGTATGGCCGTTCTGGTCTTTTCGCAGACTTCGGCATATTTCTCATTTTAGATGGAACCTCTCGTGCTACACCAGACAACTGAATCTTACAACTACCGCAGACTGCCTTTGACGGCTTTCGTTGTCGATATTGTACTGATACTCGAGAGCCGGGCGTTCGTACAAATACTTTTCTCAATCGTCCTGATTTAAACATTCCTCGTGGCATTTTGTTTATCCTCGCTATTTTATAGAGTCAACAGAGAAAGAAGAATTTTAACTTCAATCTGAGTTGCCTCAAGACACATCCCTGTGGGACAAATTATTTTGGAACGAAAGTACTTTATAAAAGTTTCCAAAAAACTTTTGGAAACCTCAAAAGCCCTTGCTTTTGTAGATTTCTCAATAAACCTTCAACAGCTTCCTCAAGCTCAAGCTAAATACAATAGAGGAGATAAAGTAAATTGCCAACCATCCTGGATACCAGCCAAAGATAGATAGATTCCCTAATGGCTTTAATTTAGTATAATTAATCGTGATTTTTTCGATATCTGAACCTTTGAATAAAGTAGTTTGCTCTTCATAGGCTAATTCCTGGGTAATCAATACCGTCTTCTGCTGTGAAGTTTCGCCAGTCTTTACCGTAAGCACATGCTGGCCTTCTGTACTCTTCATTCTCCAGGTCACTTCCCTACCTACGATTTCTTGCATAGCTTCTGAAGACAATTCGGTCCCTTCATCAGGAATCAATTGCGCATTGCCGGTAACCCCTTTAGCGAACGTAGCAGTCACGCTATAGGTTTCCCCGGGATAAATTGGTTCAAACGACAAATGTCCAGCCATCCAAGAAAAGATTAAGATAATCGGTAGCATGGTAATCAAGGTTGCTTTTAGGGAATGCTTCATGTAATCCATGTTGGATTTCATGGCTTCCTTCTGCACCTTCATCATCTCTTCCGGATGCTGACGTAATTCCTTCATGCGCTTTTGGAAATCTTTCTGTTGTTCCTTCAAGCGCTTCATCTCTTCTTGATTGGTCAGAAACTTATACGCGACGGTAATTATAACAGAAATTACTAAAGAAACCAGAAGGATAAGTAGAAGAGGACTTTTTGTAAGTAAAGGTCCTAATACCGGATTCAACACTGGATCTAAAAATGACATACTAACCTTCAGTTGTCCTTTATTTTATAAAGATTGCGGATAAAGGAAAAAGAATTCCATAAATGTTATAAAGACAAGAAAAAGCAAACCTATATGACTTATCTAGACGGAGATAATTGGTTTACTCCAAGCTTTTTTGATGCTCTTTCTCCTAAGGAAA
>CAYJQD010000068.1:0-5632 GCA_964372235.1 uncultured Methanosarcinales archaeon | reverse complement strand
AGGATTGTTTTCAATCTTTAATTCTCCATTGCTATTCATGCTACTATTTCAAAAGTTCCTGGACCAGCCATACCCATGCCACAGGTGAAGGTTACTTTTCCAGCTTGTTCAGGCGTAAAGGTGATTGTTTTCACACTATCTGAGGGCAATTGTTCCAATATACCCAGTTTAGGGACGCTTATCACTTGTGCACATCCCACTGCATTCTTCCCATCGATATTCCATTCTACCGGAATACCTTTTTTGAGAGTAAATTTAGTAGGGTAGTAATCGAGCCCATCAACTTTTAAGTTAATAATCTGCTTTCCATCAACAATAACTATATCATTATTTGTCCCTACTCCATTATTCTCTGGCAGAGCTACTCCTGCTCCTACTAAATTAAATCCCGGTGTCAAATTAAAAATACCTAGAACTATTACTAATAGTGCAGAAAAAGTCATAAAATATTTTTTTAGATTTCCTTTCGCAAAACTGGAAAATACGCCGACCGAAGCAAGTGCAGGCAAAGTTCCTAGAGAAAAAGCTAACATGGTCAATGCACCGACGGTGAAGCTTCCCTTTCCTAAAACATATAATTGCAAGGCTTGGGTAAAACCGCAGGGTAAAAAGAAGGTTGCGGTGCCGAACAAAAGTGAGGAAGCTTTGCTGACTTTTTTATTACTGGTATCATATACCTTGTGCGCAATGAACTTAGGCATTTTAATTTGAACTTTATTCAGCCAAGGGAAAACACCTAATAATTGTAATCCCATCACTATCATCAAAAGACTAGCAATAATAGTAATAACGCCAGTTACACTTGGAGAAATAGTTAAGACTGAACCGAGAGCGCCTACCAATCCGCCTAACAAAGTATAAGAAGCGATCCTTCCTACGTTAAAATAAATGTGTGGCTGGAATTTTTGCCAACCCTGCAACTCTGGATTTTTTTCATGAAATTTACTCGAGACTGCCAACAACAATCCTCCGGCAACTGCCAGACAGGTAGAGGTTGCGGCAACTAAGCCGATCACAAAAATAAAACCATAACTCATATTATCAGTAACAGCAAAATTCTTAGGCAAGAGATCAAACTGAGTAAGGATAAAATACGCTGCAAATAGCACTACCAGCACTGCACCAATTTCCGAGTATCGCTCTTTATCTTTAAGAAAAAAGGAAATTTTTTTATTTTCAGGGACATTATTATCTTCAAGAGATAAAGTATATCCTTTTTCTTTCACTGCCTCTTGCAGTTCCTGCAGCTGAACAGTATCCAAACATTCTACGTCTGCCTGCTCCTTCGCTCGACTTACTTTAACTTTTTCTACACCTGGAATTTTTTTGAGATTTCGTTCTATCAAAACTTCACAACTCGAACAGGTCATGCCCTGAACTTTAAGGTTAATTTTTTTCATTTTAATCTCATTTTGAACCTTTTTATTTCATTGTTTTCTTTAGTTTTAAAGATTTTCTTCGTAATAACAAGGAATTGGTTACCACGCTTACTGAACTTAGCGCCATTGCCCCGCCAGCGATAACCGGACTTAAGAGCCATCCGGTAAAAGGATATAAGACTCCTGCAGCGATAGGAATTCCTAAGATATTATAAATTAAGGCCCAAAACATGTTCTGTTTTACTTTTGACATAGTCATCTTGCTTAATTTAATTGCCCTAGGGACATCCAGCAAACTGTTTTTCATCAACACGATATTTCCTGTCTCCATAGCTACATCTGTTCCTGAACCCATAGCGATACCTATATCTGCCTGTGCTAAAGCTGGTGCATCATTTATTCCATCACCAACCATAGCCACTTTACCTTTCCTCTGCAGATCTTTTACATACTTTACCTTGTCTTCTGGCAATACTTCAGCAAAGAATTTATCGATGCCTACTTTTTTCGCAATGGCCTGTGCAGTCCTTTTATTATCTCCCGTTATCATGTACGGAACTAAGCCCATATTTTTGAGGATAGAAACAGCTTCTGCAGAGTCTTCTTTTACTTCGTCGGCAACGGCAATTAACCCCATAACTGATTTTTTATCTGAAAGGACCATCACAGTTTTTCCTTCATTCTCTAAGGATTCTATTGTGGTGAAGAAAGAAGTAAGAGAAATTCTTTTTTCTTTCATAAATGTAGTATTTCCTATATAATATTCTTTAGCGCCAATTTTTCCCTTTACTCCTTTTCCTGCTAGAGCTTGGAATTGAGTTACTTTTTTGAGCGCAATCTTCTTTTCTTTTGCTTTTTGTACGATTGCTTCCGCCAAAGGATGTTCAGAGTAATGTTCAAGACTGCCGGCGATTTCAAGAATGTTTTTTTCTGTTGTCGTCTTAGCGACAATGAGATCAGTAACGGCTGGTTTTCCCTTTGTGATAGTGCCGGTTTTATCGAAGACGATATACTTTACTTTATGGGCAGCTTCAAGAATATCGCCGCCCTTGATCAAAATTCCATGCGTTGCACCTTTTCCTGTTCCCACCATGATAGAAGTAGGGGTAGCTAAGCCTAGCGCACAGGGACAGGCAATGACTAACACTGCTACCGCAGTAATTAATGCGAATTCTAATTCTGCTCCCAATAGCAAAAACCAGGTCAAGAAGGTTAAGATAGCAATGCCGATAACAATTGGTACGAAATAAACAGAAACCTGGTCGGCAAAACGCTGGATGGGCGCTTTTTTTCCCTGCGCGTCTTCAATCAGTTTTACGATACGAGCAAGCGTAGTCTGGGAGCCAACTTTGGTCGCTTTAAATCTAAATGTGCCTTGCTTGTTGATAGTAGATCCGATCACTGTATCCCCTTTCTTTTTTTCGACGGGGATGCTTTCACCTGTCACCAAGCTTTCGTCTACGGAAGAATATCCTTCCATAACTACACCATCAACCGGAATTTTTTCTCCTGGTTTGACAATTATAACATCACCAACTACTACTTGTTCGATAGGAATCTTCACTTCTTTTCCTTTACGGACAACCGAAGCAGTCTTAGCGCTCATCTTTACTAATTTAGCAATAGCTTGGCTGGTTTTTCCTTTGGCCACTGCTTCCAAATATTTTCCGAGAAGAACCAAGGTGATTAAAATAGCAGAAATTTCAAAGTACTGATGCTCTCCCCCGTTGAATAAAACAACATAAATTGAATAAAAATATGCTGCACTGGTGCCAATCGCAATCAAAGAATCCATATTAGCAGATTTATTTTTCAAGGCTGCCCAGGTGCCTTGATAGAATGGCCAGCCGATATAGAACTGAACTGGCGTTGCTAACAGCCATAGCAGATATTCACGATAGGGAAAGTTCATGAAGATCATGCTAATCAGTAAAGCAGGTAAAGCTAATGCTGCACTGAGGATCACTTTATATCGTAATTTTTGAATTTCTTGCTTTCGCAACTTTTCTTCCCGAGCATAACTTTCATCAGTAAGTATCTGTGCTCCATATCCTTTTTTTTGCACTGCTTGGATAAGATTTTGTTCATTTGTTATGGTTTGATTATAGGTAACCGTACCTTTCTCAGTAGAATAGTTAACAACTGCAGATTGCACTCCCTCTACTTTCTGGAGAGCCCGAGTAAGTATGGTACTACAGCTAGCGCAATGCATGCCGGAAATCTTCAAGGTAGTCGTCTGCAATTTAGCTTCTCTTTTCATGTAAATTCCCCCATTTTATGTTCGAAATTATTAATCCAATAAAACCTGCCCCAACAATACTTGAAACAACAGCAATTATCCCTTCCTTCACATTGTATACAAATTCCGGCTTAAAAAACATCCAGGCAAAACCATAAAATATTCCTCCCATCAAAAGCCCTGCGAGTGCGCCAGTTAACAAGGTTCTTTTAGAAGAAAAAACGTCAAGCACAACCGCGGTTATTAACATGGAAAAGACTATGAGAAATGGTGGTGCATGATCATGAGGAAGTACTTTTACTCCTTCAGCTAACTGCTCATTAAAACCTATGGCTATAATAGAGAGAGCAAAAACAGTAGTTAAAATTGCGGCCCCTTTGCTCGGCATCCAACGTTTCGCAAGAAGCAGGATCCCGACGTGAGCTGCAGCATGAAAACCAACACCATAAAATCCTAACAAGTGCCATGGACCTTCCGGTTCTAAAGGACTAAGGATAAAAAAAACTAAATTCAAAATAGTCGCAAAGACCATACTTCCAAAAAGTATTTGCATTTCCTTATCATCTCGGCGAAGGACTGGCAATAAGAATATAGAACTCACAATAATAGAAAACACGATAACTAAATGGGGCGGACTCCAAACGATCAAAGGGCTGGATAAGTCTTCTACACCAAAGAAACGATGCCAAAGTTCATCAAAAGGCGCAGAAATCGGAACAAGTAAGAGTACTAATGCTAATGTTCGCCATTTTTCTTCTTTTGTTTGCACATATCCATATACTCCAAAAAAAACTGCAACAAGGATAGATAGATAAAGTAAAATGTGAGGAGATGACCAAAATGATTCTCTACCTAAGGCGCCGTGCCACCAGGCATCCCACGTTCCGGCAAGGACGGCAGTAAATAAAGCAGCTGCAATAACTCTTCCAAGGAAGAAGGAATTAACTTTACTTCCCTTTCCCATGCTGTTCCTCCAATAATTTACAACAATATTCTTCCATGTGAGCATCGATAAATTCCAGCAGCGGTTTTATGGTCTTTTTATTCACGGCATAATACCTGAATTTACCATCTTTTTCCATAAAGACCATCCCGTGGTATCCCAGCACCTTAAGATTATGCGAAACCATGGTCTGCTCGAATCCCGTAGCTTCACATATTTCTCCAACATTCTTTTTGCCTTGTCTTAACACGTTGATGATCTGCAGCCTATTTGGGTTCGCTAATGCGCCGAAAAAGAATTTGTAAGTTTTTAAGGAATGTTTCATATATGATAAAAATTTCACGTGATATATAAATCTTATGTAATTAATATTAGAATTCTAACTTAGACGCGGATAATTATTCATTTTTAACTTCGTACTTTTCGCGAAATGCTTTTTCATCGCCATACTTCGCAAAATCTTTATGATGTTCTGGCGCTTTAAAGCCAGGATATTTCTTGTGCATGATACCGCACCAGTATTTTTCTGTTTCTCCGACAATCACCGAGGCATAATGGGCCCAACCATTAACATAACCACAATAGGCACATCCTAATTTCTGCGACCAAGAAAGATATTTGAGTTTATGCCTATCGATTCGGATATAATTAGATCTTTTTACATAAGGTAGACCGTATAAAGGAAAACAAGTTCTATGATATAGCTCCAACCATACGTCGACGACTACTAAAGGTATCAAACCGCTCCAGATAATAGGCAATGAAATTATTTGCTGAAATCTTCTCTTCTTATCCTTTATGTATTCCAAAGCATCCTCTTATAAGATAAACTAAACAACTCTTTTATTTAAATTGTCGTATAAATTTTAACTATTTAAAACTTGACTTGTCAAGAACAAGGATATCTTAATAAAGAATAAAAATTTACTTAATTATATGAATAAAAAAGAGCTGCTCTTTCTTAGTGCTCTCATTACTAGTTGTCGGGATGAAAAAGCACACACCTTAGAACAATTACCTATTCCAAAGCTAGAGGTGCATATACCTCAGACAGAAGAAGCTAAACCTTCG
>CAYJQD010000067.1:1773-5679 GCA_964372235.1 uncultured Methanosarcinales archaeon | reverse complement strand
AAGGAAGCCACTTGTGAATCAAGGAACTTGTAGTAATTTTGGATCACTTTTTCACATTTTTTGATTTCTTTTGGATCTATCTTAAGAAAAGGAAATTCTTCAGGGTGAAGATATTGCCAGAATAAGTGCTGCACGCCGTCCAGTCCAGGGAGATAGACGGTCAAAAAATTTGGGGTGTGTTTTTCCTTGCTATATAATCCTGCCTTGGTTGAAAAAAGATCAATAAGATAGAGCTGGGAAAAGAACTTGAACTTGTTCTTCCGATCAAACTCAAGACTTCTGATAAACTCTTTTTCTTTTTCTTCTAAGCCATGGAAGAAAGCATCTATCTCTCTATCAGTGATCGAATCTGGTGTTTTTTTGAATGGTTGCAATTCTTCCATGAGTTTTTGTGGGTATGCTGCATGGCCTTTCCCATTTTCGACTTTGAATCTACTCTGGTGCTGATATTTGCTTAGTTCTTCGATAGCTCTCTGGGAGACCATCGCTCCATTCAGCTTCTCTGCTGGCCAGGTTACCAACCAGCCTATGACACTTACTTTCGTTCCTTCTTCATTGAGTATATCCCAGATTGCTTTTTCAGAACGCGAAGCGCTGGTGATAAGATAATTTCCGCCCCATTCGAATTTTTCTAGGAATTTCCCATATTTCAACATTGAATAAACATAGGCTTTTCTGCTAAAGATAGTGAATGTGGAAGGAGATTTTTTATTCTTAGAAAATAATTTGCCTACTCTATAAGGCCAGTTAACGGCGATATTTTTAGTTATATCTTTCTTCACTTTTAATTTTGGAATATCTAGAAATAGATTGGAAAAGTAAAGTACCCCATTCTTTTCCGGCATCTTGCCGGTAGCGATACTCGTCCACAAAGCAGGAGATTTATATCCGGGCAAACTTTTTAATGGAGCGGAAGCTCCTCCTTTGGTCAGTGCGGCTAAAGTGGGAAGTTCTCCCCGTTCAATCAAAGGCTGAGCGATCTTCCAGGTAGCGGCATCGATGCCGATAAGGATAGCTTTAGTCATGATGGATCAAATTATTCTCCTTAGCAAAAGTATATATTATTTCTGCAATTCTTTCTGCCCCTCGACCATCAGTAATGCTTTTTCCTGCTAGGCTGAGGTTCTTGCGCAGCTGCGGGTCGAGTACATTTTTTATAGCGTTATGGATCTCTGAATCTTCAACTTCAGTATGTAGTCCAACCGAGACGACGCTCCCAAATTTTTCGAATTCTTCGGCATTTTCTACCTGATGATCATTCATAGGGATGATCACTGCCGGCGTGCCGGTGATAGCCAATTCGTAGAGGATTGATCCTCCTGCGCAGACAGCTAGATCATGTTGTAGAAAAAGATTTTTCATGTCTTTAGTGTCCTTCAAGATAGTAGGAGGAGTGGGAAGTTCCGCCACAATCTCCTGCAGTTCTTCTTCTAATTTAAACGCTGCTCCTAAAACGATAGTAGTTTTAACTCCTGGAAATCTACCCAGGATCCAGGCTACTCTTGCTGACAAATTATATTCATCTCCTCCGCCGAAGCAAAGCAGTACGTTCTGAACTTTTTGGTTTACCTGGCGGGATATTCTTTCTAGTCCTAAAAATTCTTTTCTTAAAGGGATGTATTTTGGTCCTAGATAATATTTTGTTTGTTCATTTTGATCATAATGCTGAAAACGTTTGCTGATAGTAGTGCGGTTGATGATAATATCACTTTTCAGCTTTATCTTGCCCAAGATATCTAAACTGATGCATTTAATCCCATTTTTTTTAAACTCTTGTGAATAATCATCATGAATCTCTAACAAATCTGTCACTAAGAAAAAAATTTCTTTATCTTTAAGGATCTTGATAGTTTCTTTGAAGCTTTCTTCTTCGGTAAGGTTTGTATCCAATTCTTCTACCTGACAACCGGCATCACGCCCCTTAGCTACGGATTCAGGAAATCCTTTAGTTATAAAATAGATCTCCACTGGATAATCCTGCAGGGCTTCGATAACTGCTAGAGAATTGTAAATATGCCCCATGCCGATTACATTGCTTCCATCAGCGCGAAAAGCTATTTTTAATTTCATGCAAATCTCTTATCAATACATTTTCTCTAGAATGTATCTGGTCTTGTTGTAACCTGCTTTTTCAAATAAGGCGTTAGAAGCAGGATTATGCGCAGCGATTCCCGCAAAGGCATAGCTGCAGCCATGCTGTTTAAAATATTGATCAGCAAATTCTAGCATCGTTTTTCCATAGCCCTTGCCACGGCATTCTGGCTCGAGGTAAATATTACGGATGTCTCCATATTTTTTACGTCGATACGGATTTTCCTTGATCATCAAAATAAGAGATCCAATAATTTTTCCTTGTTCTTGAATAAAGAAGTACGCAGCACCGAGTTCATGCTCCTGTCTGATTCGCTTTTCAAACATCTCCTGATGAGGATAACTATTGGGAAAATTGAGCTCCTGCATTTTTTGATCGTGTTCCCAGAGGATAGGCATTGATTTCTCTAGGTCGGTGATGCGAGTTATCTCTATATTTGGTCTAGACGGGTCTTGTTCTACATCTTCCCATCCTATAAGTGCTCCAACAGGGATATCTTTCGTTGCCCGGAAAGAACCAGAGATCATTTGTGGATATTCTTTCGGTTTCAATTTCTGTCCCAGTTTTCCTGGGCGAAGCACTTTGACGTTGTTTCGGCCGATGAGGTCTCCTTTTTTGATGGGGGAAGAGGTAATGATAGTTTGATATGCAAACTGTCGGAGATATTCTTCTTCTGGGCTTAATTTTTTATGGTGACTTCCTAATACTTCTTGGTTGATCTTTATTGCTTCTCTTCGTCCTATTTTTTCTTCTGCATCACGGATGGCTGAGACCATCTCTTTTAACTGCAGCGGATCGACTGCGAAGAAATGATCCGGGCCTTCCATCTTTTTGTCAAGAGTGATATGCTTTTCAATCACTTTTGCTCCTTTGAAAATAGCGGCTACTGGCGCGTCAACCGGTTCAGCGGTATGATCGGAATAGCCGATGATCGCTTCCGGGAATTCTTCTTGAAGAGTCTCGACTACATTCATGTTTATCTCCTGCAACGGCGCAGGGTATTTGATGAAGCAATGCAGTAAGATGATGTCCTTGGTATATTTGCGGACAAGGTTATAGGCTTCTCTGATCTCTTCGATGCTTGCTCCTCCAGTAGACATGATGATCGGTTTTCTTTTCCTGGCAAGATGTTCAATCAATGGGAGGTGAGTAATGGCATACGAAGTAGTCTTGAAGATAGGAACACCAATCTCATCGTAATAATCTGCCTGTTCTTCATCGCAGATGCTGGAAAAGAAAACAATGCCTTTTTCATTGCAGTACTGTTGTAGTATGGGAACCCAGGATTTTGGCAGCTCAAATGATTTAACTGCATCGTAGATGGAGAAGGAATATTTTTTATCGTTATAATTATCTTCGCGATCTAGTTCACCAGCATTTTTAGGGTACATATTTTCTGCGGTGAAGGCCTGGAATTTAGCGGCATCGCATCCGGCTTCTACGGCAGTGTCTATAAGTTTTTTAGCTAGCTCTAAGCTGCCATTAAAATTGATACCGCATTCAGCAATGATAAAACACGGAGAATCTTTGCTTATGACCCTATTTCCCACCTTTATGTGCATAGAGAAAAAAGTCTAATTTTGGTTTATATAGTTTGTGAAGGGAAAGTCTTCTAGATGTTCCCTAAAGATTCATGGGAATGATTCATGTAAAAAAGCAGATTTATATCCATTCTCGGTGGCTACTCTTATTCCAATTTCCACTCTTTCAAAATGATCGGGGATGTGTTCATAAATTGTAACTCCGCTGGCGTCACCATCAAACCAAGAGGAAGGAGCACTGTATTGAGGCCAAAAATATTGTTCATGCGTACT
>CAYJQD010000067.1:0-1763 GCA_964372235.1 uncultured Methanosarcinales archaeon | reverse complement strand
AGTTAGATTCCCTCTTTTCTTAGGGTTGGCTATAATTTTTTCCAGATTAGGTTGTATCTGATTGAGAGGAGTAGCATTGAACAATAAGTCCAGAGAGCAAAAAGTTAAGCTGCTTTGAGAATCTTTCAAGGCCTTATGTTCAGCCAAATATATTGACCGCTGATTATCAAGACAATAGTTAACATCATATGCTCCATTCCATAAAGGATTTCCATTATTTTTTACAAAGTAGCCACAAAGTGTTTTCACTCCTCGCTCTCTCAGAGTCTTGTATGATTCTGGTAACACCATGGCCCAATGAGTAATACTGGTTGGAATATAGGCCTTCCCAGCGAATCTATCAATTTCTCCCGCAATTAAATCAAAATCTTTAGCTATATTTTCTGGTGCTTCAAGGTAAGGGCGATTAGGAAATTCGCTAAAAGAATGAAAAGCTAACTTCATCCAATCAGCGTTATCTTCCCATTCTCCTTTGTATTTGGTAGGAAATTGACTTAAAGAAAATGGACCAAAAGTGCCTTTATATCTCTCATTTACTTCATAAAACAAATTTAAGGTGAATTTTGCGCCGTATCTTTCATGCAAATTCCTAAGGCCTTCTAAATAAAAATTATCAAATATGGATCGATGATTATTTGCAGCAATATCCCATAAAAAGAAAACATTATCATCAAAAGAGAGAGAATACCTTGGTTCTGGATTGGGATCTATAATTATTTTAGCAGCATCTTGATGTTCATCACAGCTCGCAAAAATTTCTGCTTCTTTGCCTTTTACAACAAGGTCAGCAGAAAAAGTATTTCCTGTTTTTTTAGCCTCTACTCCATTTACGTAGACTTGATTATCAGTATGTGCTTTTCCTTCTACGCGAATACGCAATCCTTCCGATGTTTTCTCTCCCTGAAGCTGATGCAAAATTGCGCCATCAATAGGGCTGGTTAATTCAAGAATTTTCATATTTTATCTTGGAAGAGACTGTTTTAAAAGTTTTATGGAAAATAAAATTTTCTTACTCCAAAATTTCCTTGATCGCATTCACTACATACTCCACATCTTGCAAGGTCATCCCAGGATACAAGGGCAAGGAAACTTCGTTCTCAAATAATTGTTCTGCGACAGGAAAATCTCCTTTCTTAAAGTTGTATTTCTGCTGATAATAGGGATGCATATGCAGAGGAATGAAATGCACGCTGGTGCCGATGTTATATTCTTTCAATTTGTTGATGAATTGATCCCGGGAAATCTTGTCTGTGTTTAACAGTAAAGGATACAGATGGAAAGCATGTCTGGTGTAGGATTTTTCCGTCGGGGTGATCACGGGAAGATCTTTAAGCAGCTTGGTGTAATGCTGAGCTAATTCCCTCCTTTTAGCGATGAATTGTTCCAATTTTTTGAGCTGCTCTACTCCCATCGCTCCTTGGATGTTGTTCATGTTGTACTTGTAGCCAGGCTCTACGATCTGATAAAACCAGCTGCCCTTTTCACTATACCGATTGAAGGCATCTTTATCCATGCCAAAGTAGGCGTAGCTTTTCAGCTTCTTGCCGAACTCCTCATCATTGGTAACGATCATGCCGCCTTCTGCGGTAGTGATAGTTTTCGTCACATAGAAGCTGAAGACTGCCGCATTTCCGTGATTGCCGATCTTCCTGCCTCCATATTCTGTGCCGATGGCGTGAGCAGCATCTTCGATAACCCATAAATTATGTTTTTTGGCAATCTGCAGTATTGTGCCCATATCGCAGGCATGTCCGGCGTAATGT
>CAYJQD010000066.1:1824-6000 GCA_964372235.1 uncultured Methanosarcinales archaeon | reverse complement strand
TAACTATCTGCTTGTTTACCCAGGGATCGTTCGATCATAAAATTGTTTCCTTCACAAGCATATGAATTAACTCCTACTGGTTTGCCTATATTGCAACTTTCAACAGTTAACTGATAGTCGAGATTCGCACATACTACTCTTTTTGGGGTAACCACTACATTCTCTCCAAAGGCAGGAACATCAAATTTTGATTCTCGAAAGAGACACAGACAATTCTTCGTATCATCGCACTGGCCTGGTTTTAGAAGTCGCTTGGAAAAATCAAAAAGGCTTTCTAATACTCTGGCATCAACCTTAATGACTGTCTCCTGTGTTTCTTTTTCAAAATATACAATAGCCGTTTCATCATCCATAATTAGCAGAACACTTTTCCGTTCCCCTACTTGTCCATGTTCGGCAAACTTGTTTAACTCAGAGACAAATTGAGAATAATTGTCTTCTGCTTGCTGGCTGGTACGGAAAATACCTGAAACTAGATAACAAGCTGGAATAAATATCATTAAGCATAGAAGTAGGGAAATCAGAAATTGCACCATAATCCCTTTCTTGTTTTTCATCTGCCACATGCTTACTGTTTAACCCATTCGCTTCCTTTACACGTGTAGGTTTTTCCCGCCACGTCAAGCGTTCTCCCTTCATTCTGTTCCTTACATCCGTACCAGAAACCTTCTCCGCAAATTAATGAACCATAATCTGTTTTTGATTTCCAACTCCAAGAGAACAAATTTTTTGGCTCATCTTCGTCGGTGAGAGATTGATAATTGTTAGTAAGATCTACGCCAAGTGATTTATGGCTCCCAACTGAAACGATAGTGCTCAGCTCAACTTTAGCCTGCCCACAATCATTAGGATCAGTATCATCATCCTCACTGGTCATGACCCAGCATCCATCGGTGATAGGCTTAAGATTAAATTTTCCATCACAATCATTATCTTCAGATGGGCAATTCTGCCCTACCCACCCAGTGCAAGCTTGCTTAATCACTTCATTTTGCGGATCAGCACCCCAATCATCTCCGCCGAATATTTCAATAGAACGATAGCTTCTGAAAGCTGCCGGTTCTGATTTCTGTTCCTTTTTTTGTTCTGCCGGTTTTTCAGCAGTTTTTTGTCCAGCTTGAGAACTTGATTGTGTCGCTTGTTGCTGTCCTGTTGTTTGATCAATTACAATCCCACAGACCGGTTCACTGTTATACTTTTTCACATCCTCTTCTTTCTGCGCATCGGTAAATGTAGCCGGACAACCTTCATACAAAGAATCTCCAAAGGTGCAAGGACATTTGTCGAAAAAATTACGGATACTGTCTTTATCAGCATCACCTTGAATTCCTCCTATTTGAATCCCAACAATATCTCCTTGTGTCTGTAATCGAGGGACTAACACGATCACTAAAAGAATAATGATTACCGCTAGAACAATAAGTATCTCTCCTAATAATCCTATTGGACTTAATCCTTTTTTATGTAATCGCATTATCATCACCTTATTGTCCTGCAATATCTCCTTCACCGCATAAATCTTGCGCTTTTTCCAAAGGTCCAAGGAAAATAGAGCTTACATCTACTTCATTATATGCTTCTCCAATTCTGGTTTGATATTCATCGTATAATAAGTAAACATGACCAACACCTGAAGAAGAAAGCAATACATCCGACCAAAACTTGCTGCCTTTTTCTTTTTTTGGCACCATGGAAATAGTGTATGCTTGTCGGGGCTGAAGATCTGGAACAGTTAACACTATTCTTCCGGGACCTTTATATCCTTGAATATAATTTAAATACGTTTTGTTAACCTTTGCATATACATTCTTGGTTAAATAATCATTAATTTCCTCTCCAGTAATTGCACCACCAGAAATTTCATCTTGATCTACTAGAATAGTGTAACAATTAAAACATTGATTTTGACCATAATCTTCTAACCCTAATACGCTTGGAAATAAATCCACATCGACGTCATCTAAAATATCATCATATCTTCCCTCTCCAAACATCCACCAGCATCTGGCCATGCTATCCGCAACTTGGCGTAGAATCTGTTCTCTCGATCCAGAAACTTTCTTGTCTATAGTCCTACATAAGGCCGGAATAGTCTTTGTCTGGGATTGAAATAGGCTAGAGCCTTCTGATCCTGCTGAAATTTTACCTATATTCAGTGCCGTCTTTGCTCTCTGTGCAACAGAAGTCTGGCACAATAATTCTGCTTCTAAGTCATTAGTTCGAGAAGAAAATCGTCCTAAAAGCCCTACAATAAGGAAAAATGAAATAAGTAAAAGTGATGCAGTGATGATAAATTCCATTCCTAATCCTCTTTTTGATTTGATTAGCTGCATAAGTTTAGTTTTCCTTGTCTTATTCTATTTGGAATTGAATTTTCTTCATCATCAGTAAACCATTCATTGCCGATACCTGATTTTCCAGTATTGCCAAACACACCAAAATTGGTTGGAAAGAAACATATATGCTCTCCATCCGGTGTAAATAACCATCCACCATCTTCAAGATTGCTTTGTAACTCTAATTCTGGCATAGCAATGCCATTATAATCAAAACCGCCGCCAAAAATTCGCAAAGAATTGATTGGGGTATAGTATGGATAAAGAAGTTGTTCTCCTTCAATAAAATGCTTGAAAAATCGTTCACTTACATCCCCTTTACCGGCAATCGCACATGGTTTCATCTTTGGAAATTCTGCAGACAAACCATTAATCTTTTGTTTCCCCCCGGAGCCTGCAAAAACAGTCATAACTGTTTTATCACCGCGCAATTCAAAGGTAAGAGATGTTCCTTCTTCCTTTAAAGCAGAAATTCCATCATAATCAGCAAAACAGTTTTCTCTGGGCATTCCTCTTGCTTTCCCCGATAGCATCAAAGTAATTGCTTTTTGTAGATTTAAAATTTGTTCCCTATGCTCATCAGGAATTGTAACTTCTGCCTTCTGCTCTTCCAAACCTACTGAAACATCAGGAAGCAACTCCTTTGCTCCTAAAATCGCTTCTTTGGTTTCTCCGAACAATCCTTTTCCACCAAAAAGAATAAGTAAAATGATGATAAGGATAACTAAAGGTACGATGTACAGAAAAATTTTATTTGCAACCCCCATGGTCAGAACAGGTTGAAGAATTTATCCAACAACCCCGCTCCTTCACCCTTAAGCACAAAATAAAGCATTCCTGCCGCGAACAAAAATACTAACAGAATGATGATCCACACAATGTATTCCAGTTCCGATGCTCCTCTTGTTGATACCATACCACTATTTCCACCTATTTACGGTGATAACGGCGCAAATTTCTTTTGCAGTCCGTATATGATTATTCCAAACAGCAGCAGTGCCAGAATGATGATGACAATCATCGCCATCGTTTCATTCTGCATCGCTTTCTTGTGCCATTCCATGATTAACTATTGTCGGTGAGAGGCTTTTTCATGCCGAAGCAGCATTCTTGTTCCTGTCCATCTTTGATTGGACATTCAAACAAAGTGGAAAGTGTTCCGCCTTCTTTTGTTGTACCGCAAGTACCTTTTTCAACACAGGTTCCACCCGTCGTCTGGCACGCAGATAAACCCGCCTCTGCTTTCTGCGTTCCGCGGCCAAAAAAAGTAAGTAAAACGACGATAACAACTAAGACTAGTAATGCACCTGCAATAATCCACCACATATCTGCACTGCCTTTCTTTGTCATGGTTGTCGTTGCTGGTATTCAGCTCACTTAACTCTGCCACAAACAGCCAGATCCAGATTCACATGATTCCTTGCTGTCGCTGAATTCTTTACATCGATCAATTTCATCTCTGAAGCTTGATCTTGCTGCATCCCGTTCTTCTTCGGAAGCTGCACCATCGAATTGATTCATGAAAGCATTTTCGAAAGATTCGCCTGGCCGACACTGACCGTAGAAGATCCTCATCTTGAACAATTCGGTCTTGGTTTCTTCACCAACTTTTTGACCAAATTGACCTGTTTGTTGAGTAAATATCACAACTAAAACTACGAGAACAATCAACGCTAAAGCAGCAACAATAATAACGTTTATCGGCAACCCTTGCCCTTTTCTTGAAAACATCATCTCACACACCTCGTTTTTGATAATTATAGCACCTGCTATTTCCTTCAATTTAAGAAAGAAATTATGTATATAAATGTTGCGAAGATTCTAAAGTCCTCTTCAATCA
>CAYJQD010000066.1:0-1814 GCA_964372235.1 uncultured Methanosarcinales archaeon | reverse complement strand
TATTAATAGGAAACAATCCAGAACTATCTCTTTCTTTCCATTTAGGACATCCACCAACTATAACAGGTTCAATGATATCTATCGGTTCTTCACCTTGAAACGGAATCAACTGAGAATGAAACTCGTAATTCTTATTCCAATTCCCTAAAGTAGTACCAAGAGTATATGTAATCATCTCGGCGAGGAAAGCGCAGCTATGCAGCGCTTTCCCGGACACCGGCCCTATACATTGGTATATAGATGTATCTACGTCCCTATATTTTGCGCAGTCTTCAATCACGTCCGCGCCTATTTTAGGTGATCCTTGACTCAAAGAGTAACATGCTGCCTCTTCGCTGATGGTAGTCTTCATCAAAGCGCTCATGGTGCTATATGCCAGACCTTTACGGGTAAATATCTTTTTTTGCGGTTCTGATTTCAATGCAAAGGTAGCCATAAACAACATCCCTAAAGCGATCAAAATAACGATCACCACTAAACCGACTGCTTCCATCTGTCCTTGTACATCTTTCTCTAATCTTCTCATTCTCATCATGAATACACCGTAACCGAGATATATCCAAATCCGTATTTAGGCTGGTCTAATCCAGCTAACTCATCTCGCAGAGTAACCACAAAAAAAGTCGGTTCTTTCCTGGTAAATTCTGGTTTTGGTTTATCATACAAGATCCAGGTTTTATTTTCTGGATAGGTTTCTTGCACTGTTATGGTAGCGTAGGAAAAGATCTCAAAATAATAGTCCTCAAGATATTCCTCCATTATCTTCCGTGTCGCATTCAGTTTTAACACATCAAAACAATTATCTTCTGGTTCTGCTTCACCACGGCTACAGATCAATTCCGGCATGAACAACGCTTTCAAAGTACTTTCCATAGCTCGAGCAGCTAACAGTTCTTCTTGTTTTTCCTGAAAAGCAACTTTCTGATAGCGGAAATAAAACATCACCCCAAACAAGAGTAGGATAAAAAAGATGAACAGGATAGCAATAGTTTCAGTCATCTGCATCTGTCCTTTTCGACTCATTCTTTTTTTCATATCGTATCCTTCCATCTTATGTAATTCAATGCGTATTTAATACAACGAGACACTGCATGAAACCCGAAGTTTATCGTTGATTTTCTTGAGCATATCTGCTGCGTCTATTACATCTACACAGGATTGCTGTTGTAAGCGGCATGCGGTTGTAGCGTGGGATAATTTAGTCAATGCATCCAGGGCATTCTCATTATACTGCTCTAGATGTCCTCGGCAATCGCTAGAGATATCATCTTCATAATAGCTTATCAATTCCTGTAATTTTCCGCCAAGTTCGCCATACGCAACTTCTTCCCCACCATATACTTTGGTCAACAAATCTAATCTGGTCAGCGCTTTATTCATGTTACACCAATAGAGTTGGTCGTCCGCCGCAAAGATCGCTGCATATTTCGCAGCATCCCGTTCACCGGGCAGAGAAATAACTCGTATCGGCTGCTGATTCAATTTTTTCCAATTCGAACCTTGCTTCTGATAAAAATCAACTTGATTGGCGCCAGTAAATGCCACGGCACTCACTTCCAGATCCTCAAAAGACTGCAGTTGTGCTGGAACATTTGATCCGGGAATAACTGTTCCGCTGGTATCAATAAGACGCACTTGCAAATTTTCTTCTGGTTCAATCTGCTGTAATCCTGAAATAAACACCCGTTCAATTCCTTCTGTAGAATTAAGAAACTCGTTTACAAAATCAGCATCATTTCCCATAATGTAATATTTTACATTTGAAGGAATAATAAATAAGAAATCCATGACTTTGAAGGGCATGGCATATGGTA
>CAYJQD010000065.1:0-6170 GCA_964372235.1 uncultured Methanosarcinales archaeon | reverse complement strand
GGTCCAGTATAACTCAAAATCCGCGCTGCTACGACTTCGACACCTTCATAAAAAGAAACCACCGGAGAACGAGTAGGCATAAATTATTTCTTCCTCCTTCTGATGGCATATAATCCCAGAAGTAAACCAAGCAAACTTTTTCCCGATTGTTGATTTGAAAACTGACAATTTGCACCGCCCGAAGGATATAAAGTGTTTTCTTCTGCTGGCACTACTAAAGGATATTTTTCTCGCAGCCGTTCATGCTCAGATTCTATCCACTCTTGTTCTAAGGTAGGAAGACCATAGATGATCCCGTAACCACATCTCCACAATCCGTCTACTTGTTCTGCTATACGTGAGGCTACTCCGCTGAGCTGCACCTTTCCATGTGAATACACATAAATAGGTCCTCCCGAATCACCATGACAGGCATTTCCTTTGGTAGGATCTTTTTCTCCTACTACTATTTCTGCATGGTTATGATATCTTGTAATTGGAACCTCGGCTGCATACAATTTTCCATAACTCATCTCTTCAAACAGATCATTGTAATGTCCGCCATAGCCTGCGATAGTAACAACATCACCTACTTCCAATGCCGTTTCAAACTGATTTTTTGGTAAAAAGTCAATGGGCTCTAGATCGGGTATTTCCCTTTCCAAAAGCAACAAAGCTAGATCATAATTATTATCATTTTCTAAAGAACCATCATATTTTGGATGGCGTATTCCAGCAACTACGTGGAAGAGATGTTTACTACAAAGATCTTGATCTTCACAGTATTCTTCGAACACTTTGTCGCGGCCATAAAGAACATAATCAGGGTCTGAACCTCCTAAGCCATTAGTATTATAGGATTCAGGATCGATGCAATGCGCAGCAGTAAGCGCCAGATCTTTTTTTATGAAAGAAACCGTACAGATAGACTTCGTACCACCATGATACACAAAAGCTCCTACGGAAGTAAAATTTTCAACTGAAGCTTCATAGCCGTTTACAATTAATTCTTTATTTTTTGGAGCATCGAAATCAACAGGACTAAAACAACCATATAATGAAACAGAAGCACAGAACGCTGCTAATGGTTTACTTTTCATAAAAAATGCAGACTTATAAATCATATAAATTACTTTTCCATAGAAGGTATATGCTCACCATCTCTCCTCTGTACTAGCATAATCTTTATTAAGCGAAAACTCTGCAAAAGCAGAAAGGGTGGATTATGACGAGACTCATTTTCTTAGGCACAGCAGGAAGTTCCGCAGTCGTAAGCAAGCAATTGCGCTCTTCCGGAGGCATCGTCCTTCAGGTTGGAGACCTGCAATTCCATATTGATCCCGGTCCTGGAGCGTTGAATAAAGCAAAAGAATATGGGGTAAACGTACATAATACTACTGCAGTGTTAGTCTCACACAATCATGTTAATCATTGCAACGACCTTAATGCCGTGGTAGATGCCATGACTCATGGTGGGATTGAACATCGCGGCATTGTCATGGCAAGTAAGTCTGTGTTGCAAGGCTCGGATAAACATCATCCTTTCTTAACCAAATATCATCAAAGTTTAGTGGAAAAAATAATCCCTGTCGAGAAAAATCACAAAGTAGGAGTAGAATTAGTAGAGATTCATGCTCTCTCTGCAGAACACACCGATTCCAGCGCAGTAGGATTCAAATTCTTTTGCCCAAAATTGACTGTAGCGTACACCGGTGACACCCAATTAACTCCGAAATTGTTAGAAGAATTGATGGGCACTGACTTATTGATTCTCAACGTGCCATATCCTGCTGAAAGCGGCACCGGCATGAATCTAGACATCAACGCTGCGGTGCAGATCATTTCACATGTTAAACCAAAGATGGCTATTCTCACTCATTTCGGATTACAGATGCTGAAAGCAGATCCTATTCTTCAAGCACGAGAGATTCAACGTGCTACCGGAATACAGACCATTGCTGCACACGATGGATTATCAATTGCTCCCGGCGGAACTGTGTATCATTCTCCAGTAAAAGGTTTTGATTAAGATGAAAGCATATAAGCTTAATTCTAATGAGTTATATCGAGTTCAGGAAGAAGATGGGAAGATTGTCCTTGAGGTTGAATATGCTCTCGCTTACCGCAAAGGAGAAGTCAAAAAAGAAAAAGTGTATCTTTTTGCCGGAAACAGGGAGTGTACCGTGGTAACTCAAAGAGGAGAAGAATCAAGATTTAAAGACCCGTCCGCTGCCGAAAAATTAGATGATAAAGTGCTAGCCGCGATAGAATTGCTACCTTTACACGTGAAACAGCCGATCAGGAAAGCTTTGGAAAGAAAAGAGTAAAATAATCCTTATTTCTTCAACAAATTTCTTAATTTTCTAGTCGTTTCTTCCATCAACTGATCATCGATCTTAGCGCAATCAGGATCATCTCGCCAGACTTTCCAATCTCCTCTCGGCGTACGTCCCATTTCTTGCGCTGCCACCAGACGCAGATATTGAGGTATTGCATCCATATAGAAAACAAATTTTTCCCTCTGCTGATTTTCATAAAAGAGATAAACCCGGCGGCGCTGATAAATGTCAAACAATTCTTCCAAAGAATCTATCTTCTTGTAGAAAGGATATTTATGTTGAAGCGTAGAAAAAATATCCGTATTAGAAGGAAGTATCTGTAGATGAGCATGAGGCACTGATTGCCCGATGATTCCGTGTTCGAACGCGATGCTTTTCCCATACTCTCGTTCGATTGCTCCTTGCAATTCTTCTTTAACATCACTACATTCACGAAGAAGAGACAAGCCCATTTCCCCTAAGCAGGGAGCATGATATTTTGGGATAAGCAAAGAATGCCCTCCTTCTGAGATCTGCCCTATAGTTGGCATAGCGTAGAAGTTTCCAGTTTCGTAGAATATACTTTCAGCAGATCTATCTTTATCGCAAAAAACACATGCTTTCATATAATTGATCCACGAAAAGAGTATTTAAAATTTTATTCTTTCTACACTAACAATCTAATTCCCCACACTATTCCTAGCGCAACAAAACATCCTGCCGAAATAAAAGGCATAGCTGGATAAAATTTGTTCTCTTTGCCGTTAAACAATAACACTGCTAATCCTACTAATGCGCCAAAAGGGATAATAAAACTCTGCCACAATCCTATCTCTTTCAAGACTACACCGGCAAAGATCAGGGGAAACCCAATATCACCGCCGCCCAGAATAGCTGTCCTTACCTTCTTCACTTTTACTGTAGCTTTGCTAGGCTTGCCTATCTTCATCTTTCCTAATTTATAGGGCAACATTAATCCAGCAAATATCCTTGCTTTCGCTTGCGATTTCGCTAAGGTAACCATATGTTTAGATTTCCAGACCGCATAAGCATCATAGCCAGAAATTAATAATAACAAAACAATTACTGAAAATAAATTGAACAAAGGAACGAAAATTGCTGCCAAACCACCATAGATAAACAATTCCGTAATGTTATGGACAAATACGTTTGGACGGAATACTTTCCAAACGCTAAATACAAATCCTAATACAAAAGCAGCAGCAGTCGGTAAAAAGGCATCCCAGGCAATGGTCAACGCAAAAAATGCTGCTAATAAGAACCAAAATTTCCAGATCCACGTTAGATTATACTTCATCAGCAAGAACAAGAAAGCAGTTCCTATTAACACGGCCATGATGATCGGAAAGAAGGACGTTTTCTCATCCACCGGCGGACGTTCACCGATAGGGAGATCTTTGAACTCTACTTTTCCGGTTTCTGCGCTTTTTGCTGGATCAATATATTGATATAATATTGCGATGCCGATGAATTGAGCTAATAGGAAAGTTGCTAGAAGAAGTATAGTCATAATCTTGCTGTGTTTCATGAAGAAAGGGAGGAAAAGATTGTTTATATAACTATTGTAGTGAAATTTTTAAAGAGCATCTAAAATTGAAATAAAATGGAAATTCCTACCATATCTGCAGATTTGTACCGACAAAAACCAAAACATTTTGAAACAGAATTAGATCGTGGGCTACGCGCTGCTACAGTAGTACAGATAAGCGGCTTAGAACAGCAAGTAGTAAATGATTTTTATGGAAAGTTAGATGAACATAAGCAAATGCTTCTAAACTCCTATTATGATAAAATCAGAGAAAGTAAGTCAGAAGAATATTTACCGGATTTGGGAAAACACTTTTTTTTAGATAACTTGTGTCTTTCACCAGCTGATGATATAATGGAAGAACTCTATAAAAAAGATCCAAGAGTTGAATCACTAGTAAAAGAAATCAAAAAACAAGCTTCATATATTGCAAGAATATGCACAGAAGTGCTCCACCGCCGCTATGAAATTACTATAAATAGATCAAGAGAGTTATTTTTGAATAGGTATTTAAAATTGAAGGGGCTTAAGTCAAAAAGAGGTAAAAAATTAATGCTGCCGGAACATAAGGATGTAGAAGATGCGGAAGAAAAAAAAAGCGCTTTTTTAGTTATAGCACCCCCTGCTTCAACCAGAGGATTACAAGGCTATGTAAAAGAAGAATGGACTGATATAGCACCACAAAAAGATCATGCTCTAGTTTGGCTTAGCCAGAAATTTGAAGAGAATACTCCATTAAAAGCTCTGTACCATCGAGTTCTTCATCCAAAATCAGACCGTTATGCCTTACTCTATTTCTAATCATTCAAAACCCACATAACTTTGTTCTACTTCTGCCTTCTTACTTCTCTTGGCAAATTCAGAAAACAAAGGAACTTTCACCGGCACTGCAAATCGGGTAAATATCGACGAAACCAATGCTTCACCTTTATCGAGAGATGCAATATTCCTATTATCTTGCGACAGATCCTGCGGTGAAGATTCAATCACTGCCTGCCGCTCTGAACCCATCTCGATACCCAGAATAATTTTTGTATTCATATTAGCCAATATTGGTTTAGGAATTTCCGACGGCAATTGCGTAATGGCAATCAAGCCAACTTTAAATTTCCGCCCCTCACGAGCAATAGTGTCAAAAACATTGCTGCCCTGCTCTAACACGTTTTTCCCTAACACCCGTAATGCTTCTTCCAACACCACAGAAACGACGGGTTTGTCATCTAATTGCCCGATACGCTTGTAATAACGATACCGATCAAAGATTTCGTTAGTGACCAAACTTCCGATTAATATCTCAACTGCTCCAGAAAAATAACTGGTGTCTATAATAACCATCTTACCCTGTTCTAGATCCTGGCATATTTCCGCCAAAGTGTTTTCACCGGCGACGGTATCAAATATCCCTTGACAAGAAAGCTGTCCATGTTCAAAATCTAATCCTAAGAGAGAAATCAACTTCCTCTTTACCACCGCTATGGTATCCTCATGAAAGCGCACATTTTCAACCCGTTCTTCTTTTAGCAAACTTACAATCCAGTTTTGACCAAATTTTTTGTAATAGACGTGCAAACATTGTCGTTGCGGATCTGACAATCCTATGGCGCCAGAAAAATGGTCCGGCTTCAGCTTGTTGATGTTGATCTTCAACGTCCTAGCTCCTACCGGCGGCTTTACCGGTGTATAATAACTTACTCGCGCCCCGGCTGGATGATCTTTCAAGCCTAAACCAGTCCGGCCATAATATTCGTCATGCGGATCTAACACGAGCATGCCTGCATAATCTTTTTCCAAGACATCCCATAAGATACACGACATCAAATTGCTTTTTCCTTTTCCTGTAGAAGCAGGAATTAAGACGTGATGGCTCAAGACTTCTTTTCCAGGCAGAAGTATATCAAAATCAAATTCTTTACTACCGCTGCGCAATTTCCCCAGAAACAAAGGATGCAATGGTTTGGTGATAAAAGAAAGATCTTCTCGTTTGATCTCTCGTACTGTCGAAAAAAAAGAAGGCAACTTTTTACACATCTTGCTGCCATTGGATAATGTAAGAATAGGCTTTAGTAAAGCTAATTGATAGTTCCGCAGCTTCTCATCCATAATATTGAAGCTACCTTCCTCCAGATTCATGCCTGCGACCATCTCTAGGTTCTGTTGTGAGATCTGGCTGCCGTACACGAGATCATAGGCTTGAAGGATGAATTTTTCCTGAAGATTGTCGATAACTACTAATTCTCCAATTTCCAGCGAAGAATCTGCCTTGATCCTAGCTATGATCTTAGAAAAATCACCGGAAACTACCTGGCCTTTAGTCATAAAAAATA
>CAYJQD010000064.1:0-6502 GCA_964372235.1 uncultured Methanosarcinales archaeon | reverse complement strand
TTACGCAAATTCAAACAATAAGCTTTAATAAACTTTTTGGTAGAATGGGATATGATGCAAGATTTATATAGGAGCTAATCAACCGATAATCATGCCAGAATTGCCTGAAGTGGAAACTATCGTACAGCAACTACATAAGAAAGTAGCTGGTAAAACTATCCGCCGGACTGAAGTATACGATAAGATAGTTGATGGAAAGATCAAAAAACTTTTTTCAGTATGCATACAAGAAGTATGGCGCCGGGCTAAATACATCGTCATGGATCTGGATAATGGGCAGCATCTTCTTACCCATTTAGGTATGACCGGACATTTCCATTACGTGGATCAGAAACGTATTTCTAACAATCACGAGCGATTCATGGTGGCCAAATTTCATTTTTCAGATAATTCTTTTCTAACTCATAATTCTATCCGGAAATTCGGTCATATGCGGCTGGTAAATACATCACAGTTGCAGAAAGTCTTGAACAAACATGGTCCTGAACCATTGGATAAGCAGTTCACCTTGCAGCAATTTCAACATATCCTAACCAAGAAAGCGCGTTCTAACATCAAGACCATGCTTATGGACCAATCTGTTATCGCCGGAATCGGCAATATCTACGCCCAGGAAGCTCTGTATTTTGCCGGCATTTCGCCGTTACGCCAGGCTGGATCTTTGTCAGCCAAGGAAAGCAAAACGCTCTACATAGAGATGCGGCGGCTCTTGCAAGAAGCTATCAAGCATCATGGGACAACTGTTGATAATTACAGTAATCTGGAAGGCAGCGGCGGCTTTCAGAACTATCTCGCGGTATATCAGCAGGAACATTGCGAAAAGAAACATCCTTTAGAAAAAATAACTTTAGGCGGAAGAGGGACAAGCTATTGTCCAACCTGCCAGAAATGATGACATTAATGATATAATAAAAAAAGATAAACGATGGTATTCAAAGAGATACTTCAAAAATTACAAGGAAAGAGTGAAGAAGAATATGCTAATCGCTTCTTGAAATTTTATCATAATAACAAGGGTAGATTATTAAAGGAGCGGAAGTCATCATATTATGATAAAAAGAAGAACGGCATCTGCGTCCGCTGTTCTCGGAAAGCTCTTGAAGGGATTATATTTTGCGATTATCACCAGCAAAAGCAAGTTGGATACAACAAACAGGCTAGAGCAAAATAAACTCAGAAAACTATTCTCCTCATGAAACCTAAAAATCCTCTCGAAAAATATCTGGACAAATTGAGAAAGAAGAAGAAAAAGAAAGAAGATGAATGGGAGATCGATGAATCTGATTTTCCGGTGCATGAGAAGTATACCAAGGAGAAGCCGGTGAAGGAGTAACTGTAGAATTAGTTTTATTCTTTCAACTCTTTCACTTTCCCAAAGAAATACGCCTCATTATCGCCAACAACATATACTTCAAAATTCTTGATATCTTCTAAGAAAGGACTAAGTAATTGTTCTTTGAGAACATCAGTTCCTTCTAGTAACGGATTAAAACTTGGTACGGCAATCAGTTCTAGGCGTTTCCTGCTTTTTCCTTTACCTTTTCTTTTGTCGCTCCAGCTGCCTTTCAAGAAACACTTGTATTTTTCCCACTTGCTGCCTTCCCGGATCGTAATAGCAGGGTGCTCGTGTCCGATTACGATTCTTTCCACAGTAGTTTCCACTAATTCATCACCATGGACAATGAGCGTATCGCCGACCATATATCCATTCACTACTTTTACACCTTTTTTGTCAGCGATCGGCTTGATGATGAGATCATGATTCCCTTTGATAATAATCACTTCTGAAACATTTCGTAGCAAAAAATCAAGAAACTCCAGCACTTCACGCCATTCCTGGCGTAAAACTGTTCCAAATTCATGTTTTAAATCACCATTGATGATGATCTTGGTTGGTTTTGTTTTTTCTAAAATGCCTTGGAGCTTCTTCATAATCTGTTCTAATTGGAATCGTGGCACTAAAATGCCTTTACGATGCAATGCTTCTTCATACCCTATGTGGAGATCATTGATGACTAGCACTTTTTCTATTGTAAACCAGAGCGCGGTGTCGACAATTTTGATGCCTTTGCTTATATCCATTATAGTCTTTTTCATGAAGAAATATTTATAAATCAATTGGCTCACAAATCAAATTATGCCCCAGTGGCTCAGCGGCTAGAGCGGATGGCTGTTATTCCTTTTTGGGAAGAGTTACCATCAGATCGTCGGTTCGAATCCGACCTGGGGCGCTTATTTTGTCGATGCTTTTCTTAGCCCTGTTCCATAAATTTCTTCAGCAATTCTTTTCATTAAATCGACATCTTGGCTTTTTTTGAACAACAATTCGCCGTAGCCGTGCACCACAATTTCAATTCCTTCCACCAGTAGAACTAACAAGATCGGCGTTTCTAAAACAGTTTCAAATTTCCTTTTGATCTTTTGTAAATCCAACTGCTGCTGTTTTTTCAATTTTGCAGAATACGCTGCCTTAGTTTTACATTTCTCCAGGGTGAAGTCAATCATGATTTCCTAAACTCTTGATTTTATATAAAATTATCATCTGTTTTCAAAAAACCGCCTTGGCCGTTCGCTCGCCAATTTCTTGATGTTTTCTAGTACGAAAAATTGATGAGTTTTACGGATAGAAATTGTCTTTTAATTACTGCTAAAGATTCGCTTTACCTCGCTCACAAGAAAATTGAATAATATCAATTTTCTGTGCATGAAAACGAATCGTTATTCGTTTTCGGCACTGAAATTAAGTTGTTTGCTTAATTTCAAGTGCAGAAATGAAGTAGTTTCTTCATTTCACGCACCTCTTGGCCAGGGCGGCGGCTTTTTCTCATTTGCTTAACCGAATGATTTATATACATAAATGTATTTTCAAAGAGTAATATTTCAGTAATTATTAGAGGTGATAGTGAAGAATGGTTCAGAAAAAAGGAGGAGCTTTCGGGATGGAATTACATCGGTTAGCTCATTATGCTTTCTTTGTAGGCATTGCTTTAGCGTTAGTGGTTGGCATTTTCCATCGAGTTTTCGATTCACTGCTCGGCACGGAAGCATCTCGCGTCTATGTTACAACATTCGTTTTATTAGGTACATTAGTAGGTTTGTTTAATCTGACCGCCAAAGAAACAACACCTTTCCTTACTGCGGCAGTTGCCTTGATGCTGGCAGGTATCGTCAATCTAAATCTGGTCTACGGGGTTGGAGATATCTTACGCCCAAGCTTAAGCAACATCGTTGTTTTCGTCGTTCCTGGCGCGATCATCGTAGGGATGAAAGCAATCTGGCGTCTGGCATCTAATTAAGTTTTAAATTATTTTTATTCACTTTTTCTTTCTCGTTTTCTTTGTTATGTTTCATAATATTAAAAACATAGGGTACACCAGAGAAGTAGTTTCTTCTCTGAGTGAAAGACGAGGCTTTCTGGCCTATTTAATGTAAAGAAATTCCTAAAAATTGCTACCCTGCTTGCTGCGGGTATGAACCCAACGCCGGAATCAAACGTAATAACTAAAAAAATTAAACGCTCTTCAGATCGGCCTGGATGGCTCTAACTTTCTCAATCTTCTGGTCAATATCAACTATCTTGTCTTTGGTGGAAGCTTTCTTTTTGGTCAGCGTAGCTTCTTTTTTCATAAGCTCGGAAATCTGGCTTCGTAAAGAGATCTCTTTATTTTGGGTTGACCCTAAATTATCTGAGAGTTCAGCCATCTTCATTTCTAACTTTCTCCGAGAGCTTCGGAGACCTGACAATTCTCGATTTAAATCGCGCAATGCTGCATCAAGAAGTGCACGTTCCTTATGCATCCATTTATTAGTGCTTCCCTCTCCTACTTTAGGAGATGGAGAAGGAGATCTTTTAGCATTTTTCGTATGCTTCTTTGGTTTGGCCCGGCTGCTTCTTTTCATGACTCTCCTCTTTTTTGCTCTTTTCTTCCTTCGTATGGCCTTAAGAGCTTTACCCTGACTTACAACCTGCATCGAAGTGCTGGGCGACGGAGATTGAACGTGTACTTCCACGCGCTGCTCAGGCAGAGGCTTGGAAACGACATCCTTCTCTTCATGGATAAGCACTGCTTTCTTTCGCTTGAACCTATCCAAAAATCCCATTATGCTTCACTTCTTTTTCTTACAGAACTAAATACTATGCCTTTATAAATTTTTTGTCGTCGAACTCTTGCTTAATTTTTTAAGATTATACCCAAGAGAAATGTTGTTCCCACATCATCCTTTTCTGATAATTTCTTCCAGTCTCTCTTTTAGTTTTCTATAAGTATCTTCTTTTATGTATCCCCTCTGGTATCCTTCCCTGAGTGTAGCTAGCTTGCGCTTATATTCAGACATATCTCTTTTTATGATGGTCTTCGGTTTTACCACTGTTCTTTGGATGGTTCTATTTTTCACAATCGTTCTATGCTTAACAATAGTCTTTTGTTTGATGACTGTCGGTTTCTGCACCTTGACTCTCTTAATCTTACGGTGGGTGAGGAACAAGGCAATCACGATGCCTACGATTAATAAGAACATGATGGGAATAGCTAAAACAAACGTTCTTCCGCCTGCAAATGCAGCTAATCCAGCTAGTGCAGATACTTTTTCTTTTCCTTCAACTGTAAACAGTTCAGTGGCAGTCGCAAAAGAATCTGCATAGATTATCTTCAGAGAGATCACATATTGCCCAGGCTGAAGATCTTTTGGAGCAGAGATAGTTTTGGTGAAGGAAGCCTGTTTTTCGATAGTAACGTATTCTTCTTCCGTATATCTAACTGCATTAGATTGATCAAATATCTCATAAAGTAATCTCACATCCTGTACCGGGATATCTAAGAGATTAAATACCGATACAGCCACTCTGAGGTCATCTCCAGCTTTCACTAACTTTTCTCGGAGGTCTAGGCTCCCATCAAGCAAAACCGAATCTGACTCCACTTCTACGACAAAATTTATTATTTTGACAAAATTATTTTTTCCCGATCCATCTGACGCAGTTACAGTTACCGTGCCGGTATGTATGCCCAACGCTGCATCCCGTTGTGGATTAAACGAAAGCAAGACAGGCTGTTTACTTTTCACCAAAAGTGGAAACGAGGAGGGATCCATAGTTACCAAAGTATCCAACGAACCCGCCAATACTACTTCTAGGTTCTTCATCCAATCATTCACTACCGTTATCTTCCTCTCCAAGATTTGCGATTGACGAATGACTGATTTAAGAACATCGTCGCTGAGAATGATCCCTTCTCGGATGATTTTTATCTTTAATTTTACAGCTTCATTTTCAACCGATTCTAGCTGGATAGATATATCTTTAATTTTATCATCGTCAAGATCTATTTCTTCGCTCTCGCCAGGATCTAAATAGATTAAAGAAGGGGTTGATCGTATCAGCAAAGTAACAGTTTCGCCGCTAATTCTAGATAAGCTTATGGTGTGAGTCCCATCGCCCCAGACAAAAACCAGATCAAAGGTTGAATCAAGTTCTGATTCCCGCCAGTTAGTGGTAAGATCCATAGTCTTCTTCTTCTTTGGAGCTCCACCTCCTCCCCCACCGCCTCCTCCGCCACCACCTGTTCCACCACCTGAATCGCCGCCCTGATCACCGTCGTCTTCGTCATCAGAGACCGTAAGTAAAAATGTCGCAGTAGAACTTATGGAAGTACCACAGTTAGAGGAATCTGTAACTGTAACGAGAATAGAATGTGTTCCTATCTGAGCATCGGTAGGTGTAAAACTGATGTAACCACTCTGATTTATACTGAAAAGAGAAGTATTATCGGAGTAAGCTATGCTTGTATTTGAACCAAAGAAAGTGGCGCTTACCTGTAAGGTGAAGGCCGTGCCGCTCGTCGCAGTCTGACCAGAAATTGCCGCGATAGATGGCGGTTTGCCGATGCAGATCGAAGCCGTTCCCGTAGCGCTCGCAGAAGCAGCAGCAGTTGCTCTGTCTGTGGTAACGAAGACTACAAGGAAACTAGCAAGATTTAGGAATAATAGAAGTATAGCTAATAATAAAATAGTCCTCTTTTTTAGTACCATGTATACTTTGTAGAAAAGCAATGACGGTATAAATACTTATCTTTTTAGAGGAGGTTTATAATTAAATCAAATCTGGATGCTTAGTGAATTCTCTCATCTATTTCCTTGGCCACTTCCCGTAACTCAGAAAATACAGCTTCTGTATCTCTTCGTAAATCTTCGATAAGCTTTAGAAGACTTTGCTCACGTAAGATATATCCTTCTTTCTCTCTCACTACTATACCTGAATCCATCAGTTTAATTAGATGATGCACTACTGTTCCTCGACTTAGATTAAGATGTTCAGCAATTTGATCCGAGGAAAGCGGAAGGTTAGGTCTTCTCACCAAAGTGATGAATATCCTAAAGCAACTGCTATCCTTATCCCGTAAGCCGAACAAACCAAGAGAATTGCCTAACCATTGCAGATCTGCGTTAATGGTATTCTGTGGAGGCCTCCTCATTTTGATGACGGTGACTCTTCGTAGCATACAAG
>CAYJQD010000063.1:0-6634 GCA_964372235.1 uncultured Methanosarcinales archaeon | reverse complement strand
CATTTATTGAGGCAGTTGACTGGGAAGTAGTGCAGAAGAGATTTGAGAAAGCGCAGCATTGAAATTTTGTTTAAATTTTGTTAATTTTTATTCATCTTTTCTACTTCAATACAATCTTTTCCGCAATCACTTCTTTCTCACCTTTATACTCTTCCACCTGCCCAGTCAATTCTACATGATCGCCTTCTCTTAGATAAATGCTTTCATCCGCAAAGAGGATAACATCGGTATGCACGATCTTTTCTCCTTCCAGTTCAAAGAAGATGGCTTTGTCGGTCACTTTC
The DNA here is from genome assembly GCA_964372235.1 of uncultured Methanosarcinales archaeon. Lineage (GTDB taxonomy): Archaea > Nanobdellota > Nanobdellia > Woesearchaeales > GW2011-AR9 > JACPIL01. Next base: position 6,350 of record CAYJQD010000063.1, on the reverse strand, counting down.
AGATTTTTGACTGTTCCTTTCATCGCTACTTTCTCAGAAGGGCTAGTCATTTCTAAGTCTGGAACCAATCTGAGATCAAAACTTTGAGCGTACACAAACAGAAAACTTAAGCCTAGAATCGTTACGATAAGAGAAAACTTGATCAATGTTTTTTCTTGCATGGTCGTTTCGTTAGTATATTTTTTATATGTATTTCTGCACTGCAGTATACTAAAAGTGTATTTCAAGTCCTAAATCTTTATATAGGCTTTGGTGCTTTAGCTTTTCATGTCTGAAGAAAGAGTTACCCAGTTACGAGAACAACTATTCCATCTAGAGCGCAGAATAAGGCCTCTGGAATGGGATGCTGGCCGAAATCAGATTAATGAGTTCAAGAAACAGCAGTTAGTAAAATTGAAAGAAGAGTGGAATACGCTGCAACAAGAGTTGTCTAGTCTAGAAACCAAACCTTAATATTTTTAAACTCCTTCTCATTCTTGTCAGTAAAAGAGGTTGGGATGAAATCAGTTATTTCTTTGCAGGAAAAGGCACATGCGCAGTCGCTCGCTGAACTGTTCAAAAACTATCAAACTTCAGAGAAAGGCCTTTCCAACCATGATGCTGAACAACGCCTTCACTCCTTCGGCTTTAACGAGATTCAGGCCGCGAAAGAAGACAGCGCTTTGAAGATTCTGCTGCGGCAGTTCTCTAGTCCCTTAGTAATCATCCTCATCCTTGCGCTTATCATTTCTTATTTTCTCGGAGAGAAGATTGATTCTGTAGTTATAGCTGTAATCATCGTAATGAATGCCTTCCTCGGTTTCGTGCAGGAATACCGCGCCGAAAAAGCGTTGGAGGCATTGCAAAAAATTGCTTCTCCCAAAGCAGTGGTGTTGCGAGAAGGAAAAGAAACTATTATTGAAAGTAAGAACGTTGTCCCTGGAGATGTCATTCTCTTTAAAGTAGGGGATAAAATTCCTGCTGATGCTCGCTTGATTGAAGTGCACGATGTAAAGATGCAGGAAGCAATCTTAACAGGTGAATCGCAGCCGGTCACCAAGAACATCGAAATTATGGATGCGAAGAAAGGATTAGCTGATCGACGAAATATGATCTATACTTCTACCATTGTCAGTGATGGAAGAGGAAAAGCAGTGGTTACAGCAACCGGAATGAAGACTGAAGTAGGAAAAATTGCCCGAGACATTACTGAAGCAGAAGAGAAAGTAGCACCACTGCAAAAAAACATTCAAGTGATGGGAAAATATCTTTCTATCGCAGTCGTTATTGTTGCTATCGTGGTTTTCTTCGTTGGAATCTTGCAGGGGTTAGATTATACTTTGATGTTTCTTACCGCAGTAGCCCTCGGAGTAGCTGCTATCCCTGAAGGTCTCCCTGCTATAATCACTATTTCTCTTTCATATGGAGTGCAGAAGATGGCTAGGCGTAATGCTCTGATCAGAAAACTTCCTTCCGTAGAAACTTTAGGTAGCGTTGATGTTATTTGCACGGATAAAACGGGAACGCTCACTCACAACGAGATGACTGTCACTAAGATCTTGGCTAATGGTTCTTTATACGATCTGACTGGTTCAGGATACGATGCAAATGGTTCATTTATGCTTAACAATAAAATTGTAAAATCAGATTCTCTGCAAACAATTCTCAAGATTGGTGCCTTGTGCAATGATGCTGAATTTGACAAGAAGCGAAACGTAATTGGTGATCCGACTGAAGCAGCCTTATTAGTTTCTGCAGAAAAAGCGGGGTTATTACGAGCCAAACTGGAACAAGAAGAACCACGGATTGATGAAATTCCTTTCTCTTCAGAACGGAAGATGATGACTACCATCCACCACACTAAAGCAGGAAAAGTTTCTTACACTAAAGGAGCTCCTGATGTGCTTCTCAAGTATTGTAATAGTATTTTGACCAACGGAAGTGTGCAACGCCTCGACCGTAAAAAGAAGGAAGAAATCTTACAGCAAAATGAAACTCTAGCCGGAAATGCTCTCCGATTATTGGGATTTGCCTACAAAACCAATATAAAAGGAAAAGAAGATGCCGAACAGGATATGGTCTTTGTAGGATTACAAGCCATGATCGACCCGCCGCGTAAAGAAGTGAAAGAAGCCATCCAAAAATGTATTGATGCAGGGATCCGGGTAGTCATGATTACTGGTGATCAACTGAGCACTGCCAAAGCCATCGCCGCGCAAATAGGGATAAAGGGAGACGCGATTAGCGGCGAAGAATTGAACCAAATAAAAAATCTTGCCGCTCATGTAGAGGATATTAATATCTACGCTCGCGTTGATCCTGAACACAAATTGCGCATCGTCGAAGCGTTGAAGAAAAAAGGCCATACTGTTGCTGTCACCGGGGATGGAATCAATGATGCTCCTGCACTAAAAAGAGCAGATATTGGCATCTCTATGGGCTTGACTGGAACCGATGTGGCCAAGGAAGCATCAGATATGATTTTATTGGATGACAATTTTGCTTCCATTGTCAATGCCGTAGAAGAAGGTAGAGGAATTTATGATAACATTAGAAAATTTGTCAATTACTTACTCTCCAGCAATTTTGCGGAAATCCTGGTTATTTTTTTAGCGATGGTCATCTTAGCCCCTTTCTTTGGCTTGGGATTGCCACTTACACCTATTCACATATTATGGATCAACTTGGTTACCGATGGCTTGCCGGCGGTTGCTCTTGGCGTCGATCCTTTTCAGAAAGACATCATGAAGCGGAAACCTCGTCAATACGAAGATTCCATCATCAATAAAGAGATGATTTTTAGCATTGTTACTTTAGGTATCATTATTGCGTCCATAGCGCTCTTTTTATTTTGGTCGTATAGGAATTCCATGCCCGGAAAGGCGCAGACGATAGTGTTTACCGCGCTGGTTGTTTTTGAATTGGTACGTCTGCACATGATTAGGATGCATTATCGTCTGTCTATTTTTTCTAATGGGTATTTAGTCTCGGCAGTAGTATTGTCGCTGATCTTACATGCTTTGATTATGTATGTTCCTTTCTTAGCTAATGTTATAGGAGTAGTACCGTTAGGGATTATGGATTGGGTCTGGATTGGAATAGCTGCAGCGGGAATAATTGGGCTGAATTGGGTTGTGCATATGGTGAGAAAGGTTATGGTTGCTGATTTACCCCAAACATTTTTAAAGAAAAACCCAAAATAAGTTCTACATAGCTGAGGCAGCATAAAAGCGTGATTCCACAAAGGATCTTTAGCCTCGGGAGGAATACAATGGTAACAAAAAACACAGGATATTTTTTGGAACCCTCAAAAATCAGAAAAGGTGATTTTTGATGGAACTAAAACTGGTATTAGGTACAAAAGACGGAAAGTCGCATCAAAAGGAATTAAAAGATGCCGCTGCGGAAGTATTGCATGGTAAATGCATTGGCGATACCGTTTCTGGTGATGAATTTGGTTTTCCAGGTTATGAATTCTTGATCACTGGCGGTTCTGACAAGTGCGGATTTCCCATGAGAAAAGGTATCCAAGCTGCACGTAAAAAGGTTACTGCGGGAAAAAGCGTGGGCTTTTCTGGGTTGGATCGCAATAAAAAGAAACAGCCGGGATTATTGAACAAGAAGACTGTCTGTGGAGAAAGGATCACTAAAGATATCCACCAGGTCAATCTGAAAGTAACTAAAGAAGGTTCTCAACCCTTGGGTGGAGAAACTGCTGAAGGTCAATAAATTTTTAATTTTCTTTCAGTTCAATAACAACAACATTTTTAAATTCCTTTCATTTCTTCTTTCTAAAGATGGCGGCACTCAATCAAATTTCACATAATTTTCAACAACAAGCAGCACTCTTTAATCGCAGAATATCTGCTTTCTTTTCGTTCTTAGGCATGAAGCTTAAGAATTTTCCTTCCTTATCTCTTAAGGAACAGATTTCTTTTGGACTTATTGGGATAGGTTTTATTTTCATAATAACATCAACAATATTATTTTTGTTATAGGGGGAAAATATGGAACCGGAAGAACAAACGCAGGAAAAAATCAATCCTTTTAAGGAAACTCCGTCTCAGTCTGAAAGAGTTAATCCTTTCAAAGACTTGCCCAGACCAAGGCAACCGCATCTTGAGAAAGAAAAAAAATCCCAAGAAAAAGAAATCACTATTAAACTTAAACCGTGGAGACTAGTGAAAGGTCTTTTTGTAGTGGCCTTACTGTTTGGAATTTTCTTTGTAGGTCGATTAACTGCAGGATCGGATTCGATGTCACTCCCTGATTTTTACAAATTATTTAGTTATGATTCGGGGCCTTCCGGATTAGCAACAGGGGATACAACGGGAGCGGGAGAAGCAGAGGCGATCAAAGAAGAAGCCCCTGCTGAACCAAATGAGACTGAAGAAACCCAACTTGCAGAAGCTGAAGAGTCAAAAGAATCGGCAGAGGCAGTTGAAGAAAAGCCAGAAAAGATAGTGGGCGAGGATTATTCAAAAGTAAGTCTATCCATCGATGGCGTGTATAAAGATTGGAAAGGAACCTGGGGAAAGATCAAGGGCATAAAATATACTATTACTAACAATGAGGAAGGAACTATCAGGCCGCATCATTTCGCTATGGTGGTAGAAGGTTACGAAGATGGAGAGAAGCATTTTGATGTAAGCTATACTTCTCAAAAAGTGAAAGCCGGTCAGAGTTTAACTGACGAAGCTGCAGTGTCCGGCGGTTTTGCGTATAGTCCTGTAACTATACCTGATGGGGATTTGTCTAAAGTCAGGATCTCTTTATTCCTGCTGGATGCAGATAGCGAGACTATGGCTTCGGTGCATCAAGAGGTAGACCTTAGCGAATAATTTTTTGAATAATTTTTCTTTTTCTTTTAGTCATCTGAAACGTTAAGTATATATATCTCAAAAATTTAGTGTTAGATTATGGGAGATATATTAGAGCTGATAAAATCTCGTCGGAATGTCACATTATTTCTTCCTAAATTTGTGTCATGGGAAAATATTTCTCGCGTCTTAGATGCGGGTAGGCATGCTCCCAGTAGTGGGAATATCCAGAATTGGAAATTTATTGTCGTCCTTAAACCGGAAATGAAGCAGCAACTTGCGGCCGCTTCGTACGACCAATTTGAAATTGCTGCTGCCTTTGCGCTCATTGTAGTGTGCGGCGAACCAGAGAAAGCAGAAAGGTATTATGGAGAACGGGGAAGGACTTTCTATACGATTCAAAATTGTGCCGCTGCAGTGCAAAATATGCTGTTGGAAGCTCATTCTCTAGGTCTAGCGACTAGGTGGATAGGTGCTTTTGACGTAGGAAAGGTAAAAGAATTACTGGTTGTACCTGAAGATGCAGAGCCTCAAGCAATCATAGCGTTGGGGTATGCTAAAGATGTCCCTCCGACCCCGCCTAAATATCCTTTGGAAGCTTTGGTCTATTTTGGGGCTTGGAGGGCAAAAATCGCCGATCCGGCTAAATATCTGAATGACATCGCTACTATTTTGGCTCGAAAAGCCCATTCCACTGCCGAAGCTATCAAAAAAGGACAGGAATACATGGCAGAGAAAGTACAAGAAATTTCTCAGAAAGAGCAGAAGGATTTAGATTAGCGAATATTACTTACTTTTCTCTCGGAAGGTTTAAAAAGAAATGCCCTAATTTTTAAATAAATGTCACTTGATCAGGTTATTTGTGTACGAGAAGGTCTACTAACGGAAGTTAAGGACCCGAAATTCTATTCTAATGCTAGAATTAAGGCTTTAATTTCACCTTCTGCAACGTATGTTACTCCGGTCACTATCCAAACCCTGCATTCTTCATTACGGGCTAATGTCATTGGGATAGTTTCCCCTTCATATAAAGGAAAAGGAGTGATCTTAGAAGCGAGATATATAAAAATAGGAGAAGAGGAATCTAAAAAATTGGGATTTGAAGGGAATGCCGAATTTTTTGAACATGGGTTATATCTGTGGAACAGGGTAGGATTTTTTTTAACTAGCAACAAGTTGATTGTGAAAGGCTCTGTTTACAAAAGGGAGAACGAATATTTATCATTGTTTTCTCCACCAAAGATACGTTTCTAAACTGTTTTCTGAATACTTTCATATTTCTACGGGGCTTAGTTGTGTGTAAAATAAGCTCAAAAGAAGAAATATCTTCTGTAAAATATATTTTGGAGAAAAAAAATATTTAAATATAAGTACTACTTTACTAAACTCAAAAGGGTTGGTCGCCCTTAGTTATCTTTTGGTCTGTACTCGGTCAGTTGAGCTTTGGTAGTTCGTACCTAATTTCTAAACTCAATTAGTTACTTTTTCTCGTTCACAATTGGTCAGATTATGCACGACAAACTTGAGAATAGAATAGTAGAACTAGTATAT
>CAYJQD010000062.1:0-6647 GCA_964372235.1 uncultured Methanosarcinales archaeon | reverse complement strand
GACTTGGTAGAGCATAGGGGGATGATTCTTACTGTGTTTTAAAAAAGTTTGTAATATTTATTAAGGTGGAGAAATTTCTGATTCTATGGTTCTTCATTTCACCAAAACATTATCAGAAGCGCTGGACGAGATTAAGTTTTCAAATTATTGCGAGTTTCCTGTTTATAATTCTGAGGCGATTCGTACTCATCTTGTTTCCGATGCAGTGATTGAACAATACGGCAATGCTAAATGGGCTATTGTCGACCTGTTGAATGAAGAATATGGATTATTGTTGTTCAATAAATTTGATCTGTATAATTGGCTGGAGAAAAATAAGGATGATGAAGTAGCATCTTTTTTGAATGAAGCCGGTTCTAATTGTTTGAACTATTCCCAATATTTAGCTCCTTCGCGTTTTCAGTTATGGTTAGGTAAGAATGGTTTTATTATTGGTATCGAGCAGAAGGGGAAGGGATTTGATGCATCGAAGGTTAATGAAGAAAAGTTGAAAGAAAATCAAGGGGGAGCATTTAGTTTTTTCCGTGAAAGTAAAGGGGTTATTTTCTTTGATAACGCTGAAGAGGCACGGATTGTTTATTTGCAGGTAAAATTTTAAAATAAACCTATGTTTTGTAGTATATAATAACTATGAAAGGCAAAAAAGCATTTTTTGCACGACCGACTGTTGCGCAAATTAAGGAAGGAAAAGAACCTCTATTATTAGAAGGAAAGATAGTTGAAGCACTGCAAGAACTTCCTCAAGATAGATATGCTATTATCGCGGAAAAAACCTACGGCCCTGATTTTAATCCAGCCAAATTTCTGAAACACGGTGAAACGTATAAAGTAGGTGATCGTCCTTTTGGGAAAACTCCTCTTACTTTATTACGAGAAGTGTTATCTAACCCTCAATTGAGCTTTAATAAATATATGAGCGGATATTCCTTCGTGCCTAGAGTAGGTCCAGATAGAACGCCGAGGCGAGTTCCTTTTGTTGAACTATTGGAAGCAGCCCGTATTGTAGCATATGGCAAAGAACATCCTGAAGCGGCAGTAAAGGTTGAAGGTGAATATTTTAATGCTAAAAGAGTTGGAAATGAAGGAGGATCATTCTTAGTAAGCACTCCTTCCAGAACCGCGAAACATGATAGATATCGGTTTATTGTTACTAGTATTCCCACTTACTTTGTGAAGCCTTTTGTCTATCTCGTTCCTTACAGTTTTGCTAGCCAAGATATAGGTGTGGAAAGCAAAGCTTTTCGGGAATTACGCTTCGCTCGTGAAGATAATCCAGAATCAAACCGGATGAATTACATACAAGCTCACGAAATTGCTGCAGCGTACGCGATTGCAGAAAAATTAGCGAAAAGAGGCAATTCTGTTCCTTTACGTTTTTTGCCATTCCCGGCAGTTTCTTCGCAGGCCGTTGATTTTTATATCACTTTACTTAATCGAACTTTGCTCCAAGTTGAAGAAGAAGGGAAAGTGCAGCTTAAGCACCTGAATCAGGCTCACTTAGAACCAATATTATGGCGTCTGGTGCGTAGAAAGGGGTACAGCGCGGGATTTGATGATGGTGCTTTACGGGAAGATAGAATCCGCAATTACAACTGGAAACATGTATAAGCTCAAACAAGTTCCAGAAGATTTTGTAGTAATAGAAGTTCCTCTCTTCAAACCTGAAAAAGCTGGGAAATATCTTTATTTCTGGATGAAGAAGAAAGGACTAAACACATTGGATGCAGTGAAAGAGCTGGCAAAAAGATTACGGATAAAAGAGAAAGAGATTGGTTTTGCCGGCAGCAAGGATAAGCACGCAGTTACTGAACAATTAATCTCTATTGCTGGAATTAAAAAAGAAGAAGTAGAAAAACTTGGTTTAGAAAGTATTTCTATAGAATTTTATGGATATGGGAAGCAACCTCTATCGTTGGGAGATTTGCAGGGAAATAAGTTTGAATTAGTGATACGAAATCTTACAGATGAAAAAGTGGAAAAGATTGAATTTGTCGAAAATTACTTTGATGAGCAGCGTTTTTCAGAACATAATGTGGCTATTGGCCGGCATTTGCTGAAGAAAGAATTTGGAAAAGCTGTAGCTCTTATTGACGAGTTGAAAGTACAAAGATATCTTGAGCAAAAACCAACAGATTATGTTGGCGCTCTGAAAGTTCTTCCTTTGCGTCAGTTACGAATGTATGTGAATGCCTATCAGAGTTATTTATGGAATAAGACCGTTGCCACATATCTCAGGAAAAATGGGGAAGTTTTGAAAGAAATTGCTTATTCTGGTGGAACATTAGTTTTTATATCCAATCCGGGGAAATTTAAAGATTTGAAAATTCCTTTAGTTGGTTTCGGGCACGAAGAGACTGATGCGGAAGTGCAGAAAATCATTGATGAAATGATGCAAGAAGAACAGCTTTCGTATGCTGATTTTATCATCAAGCAGATTCCTGAATTGACTCTGGAAGGAGAATTACGCAATGTATTTGTAGAAGTTAAAGATTTGAAAGTAGGGGAAAAAGAAAAGGATGAACTGAATCTCCATAAAAAGAAAGTGAAAGTAATTTTTACCTTGCCGAAGGGAAGTTATGCTACCATGGTGATCAAGAGGATTGTTTCATAGATATTGGTTTCAGAAGGTTTAAAAGCGAATTGCTTAGTAACTTTATTTATGAAACTTACATCTCCACAATTACAAGAACTTATAGGTGAGTATTCTTCTCTTTTGCCAGGGGGAGCAAAGGAGAGAATTATCGTAGATGAGAGTGGTGGATTAGCGTATCCTTTATTTGGTTCTTATTTTTCTAATCATGGTTTCTCTTTGGAAAATTCCTTAAACATTTCTCCAGAAGATAGTAGAAGGGAAATGAATGAACTAAAACGTTATATTGATGCAGTATTATATTATGTCGATGATGCGGAACAATATGCGCGAGATCATGGTTTTGATCTTCTATATATTTCAGCAACAAAGAAACTTATTTTTTCAAATTTAGATTTTAATAAAGCTTCCCCTTATAGATTAGGTGTTGGTAAAAAGCCCGTTACTTCCGCTCGAAGAGTTAAACAATTCTGTAAGATGATTAGGTCTGGCCATGATAGATTTGAGGATCGCTATAGTCGTATCCGTGAGCTGGCAAAGCAATTAAAGTCTTACAAACATTTCTTACAAACTCCTGTAACGTCTATCTGAAAGTGGCAAACTTCTCCGTCCACTTGTTGATTGAGGAAATCTAATTTCTTAATCTCTACATGTTTTCGTTCTCCACATTTTTCGCAGGAAAAATGACAATGGTTCTTTTTGCTGTTGGAGTAGAGAGTTTTTCTATTGCATTGGAATGAATGTATTTCTCCACTTTTAGTCAAGTCGTTGAGAAAACGGTACACGGTGGCGATGCCTATCTTCGGATTCTTTTTAGAAACTTTATGATACAATTCTTCGGCGTTGAAGAAAGAGCTAAAGGAATGTAGTTCTTGTTCGATGGTTTGCTTTTGTTTAGTTTCTCGTTTCACTTTACTCACTTTGTTTCGTAAATGTCAACCAAATATTCTTTTGTTGGATATTATTGATAATGAGAATCAATAATATTTATAAAGATGATGGTTTTTATTTCCGTACATGATAACATCAATTTATACTATTGTCAGCGTAGTGATTGTTTCATTAGTCTCTCTGGTAGGAGTACTTGCTCTTACGCTGGGAGAGAAGAGATTGCATAAATCTCTTTTACTTTTAGTAGGCCTTTCCGCAGGAACACTGATGGGTGGGGCATTTTTACATTTACTGCCAGAAGTAGTGGAGGAACGTGGCTTTACTTTAGCAGTATCTTTTTCTGCGTTAGGCGGGGTTTTGGTCTTCTTTTTATTAGAAAAATGGATTCATTCTCATCATAATGGTGATATGCCGCATGAACATTCTCATCTGCATCACGAGCCGCACATTCACATGGATAAACCTCATCACGTAGGCACTTTGACACTTTTCGGAGATGGTTTACATAACTTATTAGATGGTTTAGTCATCGCTGGGGCTTATTTAGTAAGTATTCCTGTGGGAATTGCCACTACTATCGCTGTAATCTTGCACGAGGTGCCTCAGGAGATCGCTGATTTCGGAGTCTTATTATATTCGGGATTTTCGAAATGGAAAGCATTGCTTTACAACTTTTTATCCGCAGCCGCGGCCATTATTGGAGCAGTGATAGGCTTGATTCTTGGTGCACGGAGTGAAACTTTTGTCTTGTTTGTCCTGCCTTTTGCTGCAGGGGGATTTTTGTACATCGCCGGTTCGAATCTTATTCCGGAATTACATAAGGAATGTGGCTGGAAGGAATCAATTTTGCATGTACTTGCGTTTGTGGTTGGAATAGTTCTGATGTGGGGAATTTTGTTGTTAGAGTAAATTATTTATTCTCTGCACTGCGTTCTTTACTCTTTTATACACTTCTTCTGGATTTCCGCTTCCATTAATCTTAGCAAGAATTCCTTTCTTCTGATAATATTTGATGACCGGCTGGGTATCTTTATGATATACTTTAAATCGTTCCTTGATGACTTTAGGGGTGTCATCTTTCCGCTGCACTAATCGTTTGATGCTACTTTTAGGAGGAGGAAGAAATTGGAGGTGATACGTTTTACCGGTAACTGGATCAAGACGTCTGCCAGATAATCTTTTCACTACTTCTCTTTCCGGTACATCTAAGTAGATCAAGAGATCGATATTGAGATCTTTAATGAGTTTAGCTTGGTCTAGTGATCTAGGAAACCCGTCAAAGATAAAATCTTTCTTTTTGCCTATTGCTTTTTTAGCGATATCTACGGCTATCTGATGCGGGACCAGATTTCCTTTATCGATATAACTGCTGATCTTTTTACCCAGAGCAGTATTCTTTTTTGCTTCTTTTCGAAGCAACTCTCCTACGGAGATGTGGAGGAGATGAAAATCTTTAGCTAATCGTTCTGAAACGGTTCCCTTGCCGCTTCCCGGAGGGCCTAAAATAATAAGTTTCATCTATTACCTCTTTGGACTTTAAAAGTCAGAGAAATATATATATGTTATTGTTTAGAGTAATACTTTTATATTTCCGTATCTCTAAAAGCAAAATGCCAGAGATCTTGGATCTTCATATCCCTAATAAAGAAGGAAAGAAATCTCTCTATCGTTTAGAAATTTTGGGGGGCGGAGTAGGAGTCACTATTTTTTCTCTCTATCACCGCAGAGTTGAAGAAAAAAAAGCGAAATCTGGAGAGGCAAAAAAACAGATTAGAACCTACGGATTTTGCTTCGAATGTACTACTGGAAAATTGGCCTACGCTTCCATCCATGCCGGAGATTTTACGAGAGCAGGATTCCGCTGGTCAGATTCTCGTGAAGAGCAGTTTGAAGATGAAAAGATACCGGGCGTGATTTATCTTCAAGCTGTAAAATACGCTGAGAGGGTTTACGATTTTCTCGAAGAAGAGCAAGAAAAAGCGTCCACCTACAAAGAAAAAGAACGGTATGATCGCTTTTTGTCTCCCTTGGAAAAAATTCTGAAGTCGAAATAAGCCCCCTTTTCAGCAAACACTTAAATATTTAGTAATTTTTGAGGAGCTATGAATAGAAAACTGCTCTTTTTCAGCATGCTTTTGCTACTAAGCCCTTTCGTGTTGGCGCATGGAGAGCCAGCTTTTTGGCAGAAATACGATTGGTATATCATGGGGGCCGGATTAGTCTTGCTGGTTTATGTTTTGTTTAAGATCACCAAAAAATTGATTATTCTTGGTATTATCATCGCCATCGCTGTAATTGCCGGAAAAGTGCTATTGGATAGCGGAGCGCCGGAAATAGGCATAGTTGGTGATGTACATTATCATGCCGATTTTGCTCTTTACATCGATAGTGAACGGTTTGATTTTGCGCAAGAGAAGTATATGTCTACGGAAAATAAATCATTAAGCAATTTCGTCCATCTTCATGATCTTAAAGGGAATATAATTCACAAGCATGCAGAGGGAGTCACGCTTGGTCTCTTTTTTGAAACTCTCGATATGAACCTGAATGATACTTGTTTAGTGTTGGATGATGGAACTTCCTATTGCAATGAAGAGAACAAGGAATGGAAAATGTATGTCAACGGAAAGCATAATGATCAATTTGCAGGATATGATATCCGAGATGAGGATAAAATTTTGCTAAGTTACGGCGATGAAGTGGAGGAAGAATTAAAAGCACAGATCGATTCAGTCAGCGATGAGGCTTGTATCTATTCATTAACCTGTCCGGAGAAAGGAACGCCTCCGGAAGAAGCTACTTGTATAGGAGAAACGTGTACGGTGGAGGGATGAAGATGAAAATCCTAATAGCAATAATAAACGTAACATTGAATAACAGAAGTGGGATTTTCAATGTTGCTGGAGGCAACAGATGAAATGTACAGATTGCGAAAAAGAATTCAGCTCTCATGAAGGGCTGCAGCATCATCGAGAAGAGAAGCATGGTGCGGCGAAGAAGAAATTTGTGATCAAGAAGAAGTATTACTGGTATGCGGGCATTGTTGCTGTGGTTGCGTTGTTAGGAATATGGTTATACAATTCGGCAAATGCCCCAGGCAAATACGATGCGTTCGCTCAATGTCTCGGTGAAAAAGGTGCTACTTTCTATGGTGCGTTCTGGTGCC
>CAYJQD010000061.1:0-6682 GCA_964372235.1 uncultured Methanosarcinales archaeon | reverse complement strand
AAGGAATTTTTGGTAATGAGATTAGAAATAGTGCTCATCGCTTTCTTGGCTTTGGCAGTGTATTTATTTTCCTACCTGCAATCACAAGGATCGTGGCTGCTAGGAACATTGTTTACTGCTTTATTTTTAGCTCTTTATTTCTTAACTTCGTATGGAATACAGCGCTGGCGGCAAGTGGAAGAACATTACAAGTTAACCAAGAAACATCTGGAAGTAATCCGTAAGAAAAGAGATGGAATGAAGAAAGAAAAAGCGCCTTTGAAAGACATTGCTCACCATAAGTTGGATAAGACTTTCTTAGGAGGATATTTAGTCACCAGAAAAGGAAAGAAACATTTGTTGTTCTTTAATTCCAAGCAAGAAGTGGAGATGTTTGAGAGCTTCTTGAAGAAACATATGAAGAAGAAGTAAGTTATTCTTTTTTTATTCTTTCTCTAAACAACGCTGCAGCCAGGGTAGCAATCACATCTTCCTGATTTATTCCATGCTTTATAGCGATACACTTAGCATCCTGCACACATTCATCCATAAGCTGAAAGTGTCGTTTACGCATTTCTTCAGAAACCATAATCTCTTCATTTGTAAGGAATATTTATAAATTTGCATACTGGTATTGAGTTATGGCATCATTCTGGAAACATGTCAATGAAGTACTGAGAGAAGCAGATATCATCATCGAAGTACTTGATGCAAGATTCATTGAGGAAACGAGAAATAGGGAAATTGAATATAAAGTACGTAATTCTGGAAAAAAGATGTTGTATGTTTTGAATAAATGTGATCTGGTCAATATAGATGAATTAAAAGAAAAGGCTAAAGCTTTGGACCCTTCAGTGTTCATTTCCAGCAAAGAGAGATTAGGAACCACCATCCTGAAAAAGAAAATTTTGGAACTTTCGCAAGGGGAGAAAGTTACAGTGGGAATTTTAGGATATCCCAACGTGGGCAAATCCTCATTGATCAATGCTTTGTCCGGACGCGGGGCAGCCAGAACCTCTTCTGAGAGCGGATTTACCAAAGGTTTGCAAAAAGTACGGGTAGATAATAAAATATTGCTGATCGATACACCAGGCGTATTTCCAAATGAAGAAAAAGATATCGCTAAGTATGGGAAGATAAATGCCATGAGTTCTGGTAAAATCAAGGATCCGGAATATGTCGCTTTGCGGATCATCGAAGAAGAGAAAGAAAGGGTAAAGAAACACTTTGGCATCGAAGAAGATGATGCAGAAGAGATCCTGGAAAAGATTGCAGTTGTCTTCAAGAAAGTGCGCAAAGGCAAGGAATTGGATTTAGATGCGGCAGCACGATTATTTCTTAAAAAGTGGCAAGAAGGTAGTATAAAATGAAAATCCGAAGGAGATTTTCAATCTCCCCAGAAGCAAAGCTTCTGGGATGTCTGAAACTTTGTTTCCTCACATTTCCTGGAGGAAAGAAATGATTGATAAAATTAAAGAATTGCGGAATGCCATCAGATATCATCGCGATCAAGTAGGTGATGATCGCTGCTGGATAGATGATTATAAGGTTTGGAACGCTCTACCTGAAATTAAGCAAAGACTTCATTTGCCTACGTATGATGAAGGAATGAGAAGATGCAGAAATTTCTTTAAACATAGAAATGCAGATTCTGCTGACAAAGTTCCCGCAGATGCTATTCTTGATCCAACGAAATGGGATGAGGATCTGGCTGGAATGAGTACTCAAAATTTATCTGATGAACTTAACAAATTAGAAAATGCAATCAAAGAACATGCCTATATCGCCTATAGAGAAAGAACATTTGAAGATGATCAAATATTATACAGCGTTTTGCCGGAAAAGATTCCTGCTGATTTCAGATTGCCTAGCGAAGAAGATTTCTTAGGAGTTAGAGAGGCAAACGCCGGATGTCCGCAATTCTGGAATAGTCATAAAGATTGTCCGGGAGAACATAACATACACCAATGGGGACCTTGTAAGAAAGCTTAATCTTTCTTCTTGTACTCTTCTTCAAACATCTTTACTAACTGCTGCGCAGTCTTGTCGCCAATACCCTTCAGCTCTGTCAATTGCCCTTCCGTCGCATTCACTAGATTCTTAATGCTGCCAAAATGTTCTAACAATACTTTAGCGGTCTGCACTCCAATATTAGGAAAAGCTGCCACAATAAATTCTTGCTGTTCGCGAATTGATTTCGGCTTGAGAGGATGAATTGTAAAATCAATCTCTTTACCTTGTTCCCGTTTAGCCATCACTGCTAATAATGCTGCAGTGTCTTGAGGATTTTTGGTGTAAAGGACAGGAACATGAAAATCCAAGACAATAGAAGCTAACATCCCTCGGATAGCATTAGCATGGACATTGCGCACAGTATAAATGTCTTCTTCCCCTTCAATTACCAACACCGCTTTCTGGAAAGAATTCTTTAAGTCCCGGACCTGATCCAGAATTCTTCCATCAATAATAGAAGCAACAAAATCAGGCACCTTTTTCAATTCTACACCTACTTTGCCGGAAACGACATAATCAGCGGTAGTCAATTGAGCAGTTTTAACAGACACTCCAGCATCAATGAGTTCTTTTACTACGCGATTATTTTTCTCACGATGATCGGCAAGAATAGCTACCGCTTGCTCTTGGGCAATGAATTTTTGCAACGTATTATTTCCTGCTGCCACTGTTTCATTTTTTTGCAAAGAAAAATCCTTCTTCAATTGCTCCAGATTACGATACATGCGTTTTTCTTTGTGATGCGCACTCCAGCGATAGATTTCATCCCTTGTACCTTTAGTACATAAGATGGTAACTTCTCCTTCTTCCAATCGTCCAGTCCTTCCCCGGCGCTGGATGGAGCGTATCGCGCTCGGCACAGGTTCGTAAAAGATTACTTTGTCCACTTTAGGAATGTCTAATCCTTCTTCTGCTACAGACGTGGCTATCAAAATATTGAATTCTCCTGCACTAAATTTATCAAGAATTTCTTTCTGTTGTTTCTGCGAAAATCCTAGTCCGTTCTTTTTAGCTTGACCAACAAAAATATGATTTTTAATCTTTAATTCATTGACGCTCTTGACAATCTCTTCTGCAGAATCACGAAATTGCGTAAAGATGATAATCTTAGCCTGCTGATCCTTGCTAATAGTTCCTTCCAAAATTTCTTTCATTTTGAGCAACTTAGGATGCATAACATTCTGATTTACAAGTTCTTCCGTAAAGTGCATAGAGGATTTGAACAGTTCATCCTGCATCAGATTCTGCACTGCTTTCACTTTTGAAGTCAATGCCTCTTGCTGCATTTTCTTAAAATACGAATGTAATGGTTTGATTCCCTGCGTTTCTAATAGCTCCAGGGCATGATCGACTTTCATGGCTTCAGCAATGACGGAAAGCGAGCGCATCATTTCAAAGTCTCGAAAACCGGTAGAGAGTTTTTTTTGTAATTCTAATTGTAGAGCCAATAATCCACCTTTAGACATCTCTACATCACTGCAATAACCTAAGTTCTGCGCTTCAATTAATTTCGATTTACGACAGTCTTTGAGTAAGGTTTGAATCTGCTTTAATTCCTGTGGAAACTCTACTTCAACCCAATTTTTGTGCGTCTTTTGCACATAAGGTTTTACGTCCGGATCTTTTTCCGTTCGCACTTCTACTTTTTCTATTTTCAAGCTTGTGGTTACTTCCTTAACTGTTTCCAAATCGCTTCCTGGAGAAGCAGTAAGAGCAAGAATTCGAGCCGTGGAAGAAGTTTTGTCATATTGGTTGGCAATCCACACATAGGCATATTCTCCCGTAGCATGGTGCGCTTCATCGAAAATTAATAGAGATACTTCTTTGAGATTGATGCGATTATTGATTATGTCATTTTCCAAACCTTGCGGTGTGCTGATAATGATCTGCGCTTCCTTCCAGAGTTGAGCACGTTTTTCGGGAGCAACGCTGCCTGTAAAAAGGACCACTTTGTCTGGTTCTATTTGAAGATGCTCACGGAAACTTTCCACATGCTGTTCGCATAGTGGTTTGGTAGGGGCAAGCATGAGAATTTTCGATTTAGGGTAATTGTTGAGGCGTTGCGCTGTTAGTAAGAAGGCAATGGCAGTTTTGCCTAAGCCAGTAGGGAGAACGACTAAGGTGTTATATCTCGCGGCAGTGCCGAGAATAGTTTGCTGGTACAGCCGGGGAGTGAAGTTCTTGAGCATGGTTATTCAGAGAAGGGACGCTTTAAATAGGTTTTGCGAGGTTGTCCAGTGCGGGAGTGGGTAACACCTATTTCTTCACGCAAACAAAAATAATATACGGAGGGTACTTTTTTCTCGCCAAATACAATTTTTTATCTTCTTTCTCTGATTCAGGGACAGGTAATGGCTCTATTATTTTTTCAATAATTAATCCTGCAGCATTTATGCAATCAGAATAGTCTTCAATCCTCCAATGAAAATCAATTAAAGAGAAATCAGCAGACTTATGTTCGTATTTTATTTTTAAGCCGCTATCAGCGTAGAAATATTCTTTTAACGGATGCCTAACCATAGTTTCCATGTTTTCATTTACAGTATCAAAAGCTGGATGGACTGTAGCAATGATTAGTTTTCCTTCTTCTTTTAGACAAGCTCCCATTTTTTGTATAACCTTACTCATTTCTGACTTCTTATCAAAGCTCAACAACACCAATAAAGATAAAACATAATCAAATTTTTCTTTAAATGATAAATGTCTTACATCCATAACCATGTATTTCCCATTTGGGTCTCTCTGTTTACAAGATTCAATACTTTCCTTAGAAATGTCTACTCCTATGCTGGTCGCTCCTTGTGCTCTGGACCATGCAACTCCAAAACCATCTCCGCAACCAGCATCTAAAACTTTCTTTTCTCGTAAATCGGACATGATTTCTTTTAAGGCTGGAAATAAGATAGCAGTTTTACTACTTGTGGTCTTCCATTTATCTCCTATAGCTTTCCATTGGTCGATGGTCATTACGCTAAAAAAGAGAAATGAGTTTATAATTCTAACTTAACGATCTATTCCTCTATCGGCTTATTCAAGAACTTCTTTTGACATTGTTCACAGTATGTTGTCCTGGTTTTCTTACGATCTACCAAGAACCGTTTTTTACAGAAAGGGCAGTATTTGACCAACTGATAATTCATTATTTCCTCCTGATTTCTTTGCATGAGTAAACGTCGAAGAAGATTCGTTGTTCTACATGATCTACTTAATCATGTAAAAGAGGTTTTTCTTTATAAAATGTACTACTGGAATAGTTGTTTTAGAGAACTAGTTCCTCACAACATAAACCATTTAAACCCTAATTTCTTTCATAACTCTATGAGAGCTGTCTGGAGCGGGTCAATTGCCTTCGGCCTAGTTACCATTCCAATAAAGCTTTACAGCGCCGTCTCCAGCAAAGCCGGACATTTCCGCTTATTGCACAGCAAGCATCCTGCACCGATCAGATACAAGCGTTTCTGCGAAAAGTGTGAAAAAGAAGTTCCCTGGGATGAGATCGATCGAGGAGTAGAAGTAGGCAAAAACAGGTACGTAAAGCTGTCACAAGAAGAGATCAAAAAAATACGACCGGAAAAGACAGAAACGATCGACATCAAGGAAATCGTTGATCTGCAGCAGATCGATCCATTATACTTCAATTCTCATTATTATGTAGGTCCTGCTGATGCTAAGCAAAAAAGTTATTTCTTGTTCAAGGAGGTGCTGCAAAGCACTGCCAAGGTCGCCATAGGTACTTTTGTGTTGAAGGATAAAGAACATGTCTGTGCCATCGAAGCATATCGCGATGGAATGCTGCTGACGACGTTAAATTACGCTGATGAAATCAAAGATATGGAAGAGATCGAAGAGTTAAAACAAGCGCCGAAGATCAGCAAGGAGGAATTTAAGTTAGCGATGGAATTGATCGATAAAATCACGGCAAAAGAATTTACCATTGAAAAATATGAAGATACTTTCGCTGAGGAATTAAAGAAACTGTTAAAGAAGAAAGAGAAGGGCGAAATTATTGTTGAAAAGAAAGTAACCAAGAAGAAAGAAAAAGATTTGATCGAGGCACTGAAAGAGAGCCTAAGATGAAGATGAAACCGATGTTTGCTGAGATCGGCTCCACAGACGTACTCAAAAACAAAAACTATATCTTCGAGCCGAAGATGGATGGCATCAGGCTAATTCTAAAGAAGGATAAGCAAAAAATAAAATTATTTAATAGGTTGGGAAAAGAAGTTACTTCTAAATATCAACACCTAAATCTTGGTTCAATGTTGCGCACTTCTGCGACTGTTGATGGAGAATTAGTAGTCTATGACGAAAAGGGCAATCCTGATTTTTCTATGATGCAGCACAGCCAATCGGATAAGAGTATTATTCCGACTTATGTCATTTTTGATGTCCTCGAAGTAAAGGGAAAAAACGTAACTTCTAAACCTCTTCTGGAGCGGAAAAAATTGTTGGAATTGGTAGTTAATCCTAACGATAGGACGCAGTTAATGGTGTATACCAAAGATGGAAAAAAATTATGGAAGTGGATCAAAAAAAGAAAAGGAGAAGGAATCATTGCTAAACATATTTCTAGTCCTTATATACAAGAAAGATCCAGACTATGGCTGAAAATTAAGACTGTGCAATCCATCGATGCGGCAATTATTGGATATTCTACTAGAGATCGGAAGGCACACGTCTGAACTCCAGT
>CAYJQD010000060.1:6120-6746 GCA_964372235.1 uncultured Methanosarcinales archaeon | reverse complement strand
AAGTGCTTTAATCCTAATTTTTTCATGGACGTAAGGTAAAGATTACTTTTTATAAATCCTGCTGATTCCTGATTGATTACCTTTATAAAACAAGCCGGTTCAGAAACAGTATCCCATGAAAAACAAGAGAGCAGCAATAATTTACCTGCTTCTAGCTATAATCATTTTAGTGGGTTTGCTAGTGCGCCTTCATGAGTTAGAAAAAGAAAGCATTTGGGCAGATGAAGCATACTCGCTACAGTATGCCCTGCGGCCTTCGATCAATGAAGTGATTGCCGGCACTATCGAGACTGAAGGAGCGCCCCCGGGATATTATCTTTTTCTTCATTATTGGATAAAAGTATTTGGCTCTTCAGAATTTTCGGTGCGCTTTCCCTCGTTACTATTCGGAGTGCTGTCAATATACATTATTTTCAAAATAGGTTCGCTGCTGTCGAACAGAACTGCCGGATTGATAGCTGCTCTGCTTTTATCCACATCCCTACTGCAGGTATTATTTTCACAAGAAGCGCGCCTGTACAGCATGTATGGTTTTATGAGCCTCTGCACGTTGTACTTCTTTGCCGTAATTAACCAAAATGCACAAAATAACCTAAACACGCCCAATAAATATTACCTTTTCTATG
>CAYJQD010000060.1:0-6110 GCA_964372235.1 uncultured Methanosarcinales archaeon | reverse complement strand
AGCATGCTGGTATCACTCTACACCAATTTTCTGGCTGGAGTTCTCATCTGTCTTTACACTCTGGCTGCCTTATGGCACAAACAACAATTTCCCTGGAAAAAATGGCTGGTAACCCATGCCACCATAACACTTGTCGCACTCCCCCTGATTCCTTTATTTTTGCAGCAGTATATAACCGCAGACACCGGAATAGAGCCTGAACTTATAAGAAAAGGCGTCCCGGTATTGTTAGCTAAGTTAGGTGTTTTTTTCTACGCTGTACCCATAATGGTGCTGCTATTGCTTGCAGTGGCACTAGTCTTATATAAAAAAAAAATTACCGGCATGATCTCGAAACAGAACCTTCCAGAGTTTTCTTTTGTTCTTCTCACCGCTGTTTTTGGAATAGTGTATGTTTATTTCTCTTCCCATCCCCTTTTCTTTTTTAGCTTTAACGTTTCGCGATTTCCCATTACTCATTCATTTTTTTTAATACGCCATTCTTACTTTTTGGTTCCCATCGCCTATCTCTACCTAGCTCACAAGATTTCTACTTTTAAGGTTAAACGTTGGGCGGTTGTTGGTATGGCTATTTTTCTGGTAGTGAATACTGTTGCTCTTGCAGAATATTACCAGCAGCCAACTAAAGCCCAATGGAAGGAAGCAGTGCAATTCGTCAAAGAAAAAACTCCTAAAACAGAGACCCCCACAATTTTACTTGATCGTGGAGGTTTAGGAGCTTCCTTCCTTCTGCAATATTACTATCAAAAACCAGTATATTTGGTTAGGCTAACCTGGACCGAAGGGCGCAGAGATAATCAGAAAATGGAAGAAGAAAGGCTGCTACAGGTCTTGTCGGAAAAAGATGATTTCTGGTTAATTTTGTCCGGAAATTACCAGTCAGATGAATATTACCGCAAAGTGTTGGATAGGAATTACCAGCGGGATATTTCTCATGAATTTTATCTTATAAAAGTATATCATTACACCCAAGAATAAATTTCCCAAAAACGGATATTTTTATATAATCCTCCCTGTTCCGAGTGAAATATGATCAGCATAGTTACTATCATCTTGTTTTTCATCTACTTATGGGGATTAGGTTTTACCGCTACCTACTTTTTGAGGAAGCCAGAACATTTCTGGGAACGTCAATTTCTCAATCTGGGTATTGGTTTAGGAATATTGCCCATACTCTCAATTTTATTGAATTTTCTGCACATCCCGCTGGACTGGAGGATATTTCTGCTGTTAAGTATGGCTTTTCCGATTTATAGAATAATTAGGTCATTACAGGCAAAAACAAAACCAAACTTTTCTGCCCTGCTAAAGGTCACTAAATCGGACCTTGCCCTCTTCGCAGTGCTAGCTATCGTTCTTGCTTCCTTGTATATGTATGCTTCAGGAGCCTTTAGTTATCCTTACCTTGAAGACGAAGATCCCTGGGGGCATGCGGTCGGAGTGAAGTATGTTGCCCTGGAAAAGAATGCTTATGATCCAGAATTACTTGAAGCAAAAATAGATCCGACCTTATCCTACATTGACCCCTATCCGCCAGCTTACGACATACTAATGGGAATACTGCATCAAACTTCCGCAGATTTAAATTGGACTCTCAAATTTTTCAACGCTTTAGTGATATCTTTAGGATTTATTTTTTTCTATTTGTTTGCGAAAGGATTTACTGAGAATAAGAATAAAGCAGTTTTAGCCACATTTATTCTTGCCGTCATTCCAGCCTACTTGAGTCATTTCATCTGGGCTCATTCTTTGGTAATCACTATTTTCTTTCCATTACTCTATGCCTTACAACAGATAAAAGAAGACAAAAAATGGATGTACATAGCCTTGCTTATCGTAGCCAGCGTCTGGGTCAGCCAGAATATCGAACAGCCATTGAAATAATCGACCATGGTGTTATTGTATCTAATTGCCATATCCGTAACTCACCGCAAATTCTTTACCAAAGGATTTATCGCCCTTACTGGAGGGATAGCTCTCTCCTTCTTGTGGTGGGGAATGATGATTTACAAATACACGCTCGGAGGCTTCATAGATTATTTCGGCAGTAATGTAGTCAATGAAGAAGGAGCTTCCGTATTAGTAGGAGGACAAGAATTTGCTTCTACTGCTTCCCAAGGAATGTTCGGGCATATTGTATCAATTCTCAAGACCTTAACCAATCCAGGAGGATCAGCTTCTCGAGCTTATACTTTCAGCGATTTCTTTTTCGCTCAATCAAATAATCAAATTAATAACCCAATTGGAATCGGGGCAGTAGTATCATTAATGGCCCTTTTTGGACTAGGTTATATCATCTGGAAAAACAAATCAGCTTTAGTCGAAGAAAAAAACTCCTGGCTTTGTATTTCCGTACTTTGGCTGGTATTTACTTTTTGGGGCGTTAATGGCATGACTTTTCCAATCTCTGTAGCTAAAGGTGCATTTAGGGTTTGGATGCTTTTAGCCATTCCGGTCGCTCTTATTGCCGCTGAAGGAGTATATTCTGCTGCTGCTCTCGCCAAGAAGTTCAAAATACCGGCATTCATAATTTTTTCTGTGTTGATCTTCGGAATGTTGCTAACCTCAGGTTATCAGAAGTATCAATTAAACACCGCAGTGTGGCCTACTTCCGGCTCATTCAGCGGCGGACATCCTGCTGAACCATTTGAATACGGAGCCTGGTTTAAGAGCATTCCCCCGAACACTCCTGTTTTTCTGTACGCTCCCCGAGATAAAGTAACCATTGGTTTCGGCGGATTTAGCTGCGAATGGTGCCAGGAGGTACGTGATTTCAGAAAAGAGATACTTCATAAAGATGCAAAGCAGCTCCATAATTTTTTGAAAAGCCAGGGATACCAATATCTCATCATTAATCCCCGCATGGATGCGAAGTACTTAGCGGGCCCTTTCGGTGAGAATGAAACTAAAGAACTCCTTCCTCAGCGCTACAACGAAATCATAAATTCAGGCTTATTCACTCCCGTCTATCAAAAAGAAAATTTGTTTATAGTATTTAAAGTAAATTAATTTAGAAACCGTTACTCAAACACACACTGATATTGATTGCCAGCAACCGCAATCTTTCCGCCAGCGCCTTCACAGCAATTATTGATCTCTCGAAACTTGCTGCAGAAAGCATCTCCCTTACGTTCGCATTTTTGCTGGATGCAACTATCGTAGCCATCTTTGCCTATGTTTCTGGTTGCAAGAAGTGAAAAGACCACCATCATTAAAATTAACCCATAAACAGACAAAAGTAACACTTTCTGCGCAAGAGTAACTTTGTGTTCATCCATATTTTGCTATAACAAATAGCAGTAATATAAAAAGTTATCATGACTACAGCTTAACAAAATTTAAAAACAATCTGAACAGAACTTTCTCCAAGGTATGGTTAAAAAGGTGTGTATTATTGGTTTAGGGTACGTAGGCTTGCCGTTAGCGTGTTTGTGCGTCAGAAAGGGCTATGAAGTTGCCGGCATGGATATTAACCAAAAAGCCATTGAACAAATAAAAACAGGAATCTGCCCTATCAAAGATGAAGTCTTACAAAGAGAAGTCCACGAACTAAAAGAGATATTACAAGTAACTACTGAAGCATCAGAAGCAATTCCCTCTGCAGATGTGGTAATCATTTGTGTTCCAACACCGGTAGATAACCGCTTTCATCCTAATCTAGAATATGTGAAAGCCGCCGGGCAAAGCATTGCGCAACATCTCCGTCCGGGACAGCTCATAGTTCTGGAATCAACCGTTAATCCTGGAACAACCGAGGATACTCTTCAACCCATTCTGGAACAATCCGGATTAAAGGCGGGAATAGATTTTCATCTGTCACACTTTCCGGAACGAATAGATACCGGAAATAAAAAATGGAATTTAAGCAATATTCCGCGGGTTCTCGGCTCACTAGCTCCAGAAGGAGCGGCCTTAGCAAAACAATTTTACTCCACCATCATCAGTGCAGAGATCCAAATATTGAAAGGACCAAAAGAAGCGGAAGCGACCAAAATCATGGAAAATTCTTTCAGAGATGTCAACATTGCCTTCATGAACGAGATGGCCAAATCATTTGATAAAGCAGGCATTGATATCACTGAAGTTATCAAGGGAGCATCAACCAAGCCTTTTGCCTTCCTGCCCCATTATCCCGGCTGCGGGGTAGGGGGACATTGCATCCCCGTCGATCCATACTACTTGATTGAAGGAGCTAAAAAGTTTCATTTTGAACATAAGTTTCTGGAATTAGCCCGAAAGATCAATGAAAGTATGCCCGAATACACAGTTTCCCTGCTCGCAGAAGAGTTGAACAAAATTGGCAGAAGCGTTAGAGGTTCGAGCATCGGCCTTTATGGGATTGCTTATAAAAAAGATGTTGACGATGCCAGAGAAAGCCCGTCGCTGGAAATTGCCAGACTGCTACAGGAAAAAGGCGCCGGACTTTTCATTTACGATCCTCATGCTAAACATAAAAACAACACGGCTAGTTTTGAAGAATTTCTTCACAAGTCTGATTATCTCGTTATCGCCACAAATCATGCTGAATTTACTGATTTAGAACTGGAAAAATTAAAAGAAAACAACATAAAGATCATTATCGACGGAAGAAACTGCCTGGACAAGGACAAAATACAACGTTTAGGGATTGTGTATAAGGGAATAGGACATTAATTTTTTTTAAACAAAGACCTGAGTATAGTTCTGGTTTCTCTAGTGCTTACCAGGCAGATGCTCAGCCAAAGTATTCCGAAAATGTATCCCCCTATAACGTCGACAAACGTATGGACTCCAAGAAAAACTCTGCTCAGTCCAACCAATAAAATTATGATGGTATTGAAGAAAATAAAGCCCCTCTGCTGCAGCTTGTTTTCCATTCGATCTTTAAAGAGCAGCAGAAGGAAAGCATAAAAAATAACTGCTTGCATAGCATGGCCGCTGGGAAAACCATATCCCCCAATAGTAATAAGCGTATCAGCAGGCCGGGGAACTTTAAAGCTATGTTTAAGGAGATAATTAAGAATCTGTCCGCCCAGTAAAGCACACCACAATACTGCCACAGTCTTAACTTTCTGTCGGAAAAGCAGATAGACAGAAATTACTAAAGCTACAGGAAAGACCAGATAAGAACTACCTAGCAGAGAAATACTTTTCCACAGCATAATATAAATCATTTTATGTGCCTAGGGTACTTTTCTTATACTCCAACACTCTACGAATTCCTTCTTCTAAGCCCACCTTCGCTTCAAAATTGAGAAGAGTTCTTGCTTTAGTAGTGTCCGGAACTCTCTTGAAAATCTCTCTCTCTTTGGTTCTATCTGAACGTTCGAAAGGAACCAAGAGCGGCTCTTCCCTCTTATCTGCCAGCTTCAGAACTAATTGAGCTAATTCTAGCATAGTTATTTCTGTAGTGTGATTTCCAATATTAAAAATCTGGCCATCTGCTTTGGGATTAAAGAGAGCAGCAACTACTCCTGCAGCTGTATCTTCTACGTATGTAAATGCCCTAACTTGTTTTCCATCACCATAAACTTGCAAAGGTTTGTTCATAACAACATTATGAACAAAGGAAGGGATCACAAAATTATTTGCCTGAAAAGGCCCATAAACTCCAAAGAAGCGCAGGATAGTATAATTCAGATTGAACTTTTTACTGAAAGCTTTGATATACTCTTCACCAACCACCTTGCTTACACCGTACTCTGATTTTGGCTGCAGTACATCCGTTTCATAAAGAGGTACTTTGAGAGGATCACCATATACTTCTGACGAAGAAGAAAAGACAATCTTTTTAACACCCTTGGCTACACAACACTCCAGCACATTGCGTGTCCCCAGAATGTTGACATCCAAACACTCTAAAGGATTTAAAGTGCTGTTAGCCACGCCCAGAAGTGCTGCTAAATGAACCACATACTCACAGCCACCCATGGCCTTTAAAATAGCATCTTTATCTAAAATTGAACCTTTGAAATGAGATACGCCATCAAATTTTACCGGGTAAAGATCCAGAACATGGACTTTATACCCTTGCCGAAGAAGTTGTTTCACTACTTCATTGCCAATCATTCCGGAACCGCCGGTGACTAAAACTCTGCTCATAAACTCTCCTCTTTCACAGATCTTCCCAT
>CAYJQD010000059.1:0-6806 GCA_964372235.1 uncultured Methanosarcinales archaeon | reverse complement strand
TTTTGGTATTTTTCGGGTAAAGGTCGATGGTTCAAATCCATCCCCCGCTACTTTTCTAAATAAGTTGAAACCTCTTCAACTAAATTTTTAGCTTTAGGGTTCTCTCTGTTTCTTTCAATCCAAAGATTAAGCTTTTGTATATTCTTTGGTTGTTTTGTTCCAATCAATTTAATCCAAAGAGCAAATTGTTTGTGACCGTTTATGTCAAAGCGATTGATTATATTGTAACCTTCCTTGAAACGTTGATCAAGTACCCTATAATCATATAGTTTAGTAACTCTAAATTCATTCTTTTCCAGAAGCATAATTATTTCTTCCAGTAGTCTTTTACTTTTTGAAACACCAGTAATTATGGGATATTTTCCTTTTCTTAACTTAAAT
Organism: uncultured Methanosarcinales archaeon; assembly: GCA_964372235.1. Lineage (GTDB taxonomy): Archaea > Nanobdellota > Nanobdellia > Woesearchaeales > GW2011-AR9 > JACPIL01. The sequence continues at coordinate 6,425 of CAYJQD010000059.1, read as the reverse complement.
GAAAAATCTGTGTCAGCAACTCCTTGTATGAAGCTGAAGGCTAGTTCTTGATTATTGAGAAAAACTTCTGGAAAATGAAGATTTGTTTTTGGGCTTCTAACTAATCCTAAACTTAGCAGGAATTGAACTAATTCTTTGGACCAAATGTTGATCCCATAGGTTTTCTTGGAAAAGACTTTAGCTTTTATTCCAAACAAGTCAAAAACTAAAGGAACTACTATTTTATCGTAAAATTCTTTTTCATCTTTTGGATTTCCACCGCAATTGACGAGATACTCGTGCTTATTTTCTCTAATACTGATACATCCATCTCCAGCCAGCAAGCCACAGAAATAGGCTAAATCTGCATTCATTTCAGGAATTTTTATGTTCTTAGCTGTTTTCATTTTTATCTCCTATCTTCCAAAAACTAAAGATTGGAGTTTGAAAACGTAGCTTAGAACTTCTTTAAATACCTTAGCCGCACTTGTCCAGTGGGAAAGTGGCTCAATCCTTCATAAAAAACTTTATAAACAATTCTTCTTTAATCCCTTATTATGAAAAAGAGGATAGATAGAAGTAGGTTAAGGTTGATTCTCTTAACGGTAGGAGTGGTCCTCTTTACATTGTTTGTTTTCTTCCCCGTGATTTTTGCTTTTTTTGGTCCAACTGGAAGGGGGAATATAGCATTAATTCCTATAGAAGGGGAAATCACTGGCAATGGTGCTCAGGGTTTCGGTGCTTCTTCAGTTTCTTCCAAAGACATTGTGAGTTTCATTGAAGATGCAGATGAAAATGCACAGGTAGAAGTTATCTTGTTAGAGATAAATTCTCCCGGAGGGTCTGCCGTGGCTTCTGATGAAATAGCTACCGCGGTAAAGAAGGCACAAAAACCAGTTGTTGCTTACATTCGAGAAGCGGGAGCTTCTGGAGCATATTGGATTGCCTCTGCTGCAGATCATGTGATTGCGAATCGCATGTCTATCACTGGAAGCATTGGGGTTTTATCTTCTTACTTAGAATTTAGTGGGTTGATGGAGAAATATGGCGTGGGCTATGAGCAGCTTACCGCGGGAGAACGTAAAGATATGGGCACCACCTTTAAGAAACTCACTGCCGAAGAAAGAATTATTTTACAGCGGAAGCTAGACAAGATTCATGATTTCTTTATCGAAGAAGTCGCAGTTAATAGAAAATTAGAAATTCCACAGGTGCAGAAGATTGCTACTGGTGAATTTTTCCTAGGAGTCGAAGCATTAGAAATGGGATTAGTCGACCAATTAGGAGGAAAGGAAGAAGCCGAAATGTTTATTCAAGAAAGTTATGGTTTGGGGAGCATTGATTATGTATACTACCAGCACGAAGTTAGTTTTTTTGAGGTGTTAACGGGAGTTATTTCTACCTTCTTCTTTCATGTCGGAGAAGGAATGGGATCTATGCTGACCAGTCAGCAATTTAATGTATTGATGTAATATGGATAGAAATACAAAAAAGATAGTAACTTCGCTTTCTGTACTTGCCTTGTTTTTATTATTGGCATTTATTGGTTTTAAGTCTGGCGGTATCACGGGAGCAATAGTAGCTGATGCGGAAGTTGGTTCAGAAGTAATAACAGCATTTGATCAGGGCAAGGAAGAAGTATCTGTTATTGTGCTGCTAAAAGATAATTTTGATAGTGCGGCTGGTGAAGAGGAAGAAAAAGAAGCAATCAAGGAGAAACAAGAGGAAGTTTTAGCAGATCTTAATCTGGAAAAACGCAAAACTTTGTTTGGTTTTACGGAAGAAAAAGAATTTGGGTTAAAATACCGGTACGAAACTGTAAATGCATTAGCTGGGGAAGTTACAGAGGAAGGTTTAGATAAGCTCCGCCATGATCAAAATGTCGAGGCGATAGTAGTAAACAAAGTGCGGCAACTTTTTCTTTCTGGTTCAGTACCCCTAATCAATTCTGATAAAGTTTGGAATGTGGCAGTAAATGGAACTAATACCACTGGTGTGGGCGAGACTATTTGTGTTGTCGATACCGGTGTAGATTATAATCATGCGGCATTGGTAAGCAACTATGTAGCAGGGTATGATTTTTATAATAATGATTCTGATCCTTTGGATGATCAAGGGCATGGTACTCACGTCGCGGGAATAATCGCTTCTACCGATTCTACGTATCGTGGGGTTGCTCCTGGTGCAAAAATAGCAGCAGTAAAAGTGTGTAGTTCTTCTGGTTCCTGCCCTGATGCTGATGTGTTAGCGGGTATGGATTGGTGTATTTCAAATAAGAATCTTTACAATATTTCGGTGATTAGCATTAGCTTGGGAGGTGGGCAGTATACTTCTTATTGCGATAGCCAAGTTGATTTTGCACCGTATGCTGCGGCAATCAATGATGCAGTCAGCAAAAATATATCTGTGGTTGCTGCCACCGGAAACAGTGGCGCAGGAAAGATAGCTGGCCCAGCTTGTATACAGAATGCGACGAGGGTCACAGCCACTACTAAGTCAGATACTTTACCTAGCTATGCATCACGGCATGCTTTTTTTACTGATACTATCGCTGCACCTGGTTCTGCTATTACTTCCTTAAAGAGAGGTGGAGGAACAGTAACTATGTCTGGAACATCTATGGCTACCCCTCATGTTTCGGGAGCGATTGCTTTGATGAGGCAGTATTGGAGACAAGCTTATGGAAAAGATCCTACTCCTGAGCAGCTGGAACAAAAAATCCTTTCCAGCGGAAAAAGTATTTTTGATTCTTCTACAGGCATAAATTATACCAGAGTAGATGTTTTAGCTGCACTCAAACCTGCATTGGTTTTTATCGATGCACCGCAAAATGGGGTTGTGCTCAACGATACCGCGAGTACAAACGTGGCTGTCGGTGTGCGGTCTGACCTAGATTTAGTTCAGGCTTGGATGCAATGGAGGTATCCTAACGGCACAGTTCAAAATCTTACTTTATCTAATATGAGTTCTACTGAATTTTCTTCAAATGTAACTTCTTTGAATAAAGGCCAACACAGTTATCAAGTCTTTGGTGCAGCTGTAGGAGGGGTGACCGGAGAAACAGGATCGCGAACATTTACAGTTGATAACATTGCTCCTCTTCTAACTTTGCTTGCGCCTTTAAATGGGACTACTTTGGATCTTGAGCCTTATAATTTTACAGCCAAAGTGGATGATGAGCATTCTTCTGTAAGCACGGTGTGGTTTAATATAAGTAATAGTAATGCTTCTTTCCTTTACCCGGCGCTGCAAAATAATACTGCTGCATCCAACGACTCAAATGTAACCTATTCAAAGGTTTGGATAAGCCAGATTAATCTTTCTCAATTTGTTGATGGATCTTATACAGTTACCGTATATGCAAATGACACTTTGGACAACCGAAATAATAGTGGGTTAGTATCAGTATCTTTTAGCAGAGGGCCTGTTCCCGTTGAAGAGTTTTTGAATGTCTATGTAACCAAACCTATTGCTGGAGAGATTTACAAGACAGAATTAATCTCTTTGAATGTTACGGTTAATAGCTCTCGGAATATCTCCACGGTAACGGCGAATCTTACTAACGTTTCAGGAAATGTTTCAGGTAATATTTCTCTCACTGCAGTACAAGATAATTCCAGCGCTTGGATTGCCTCGGTCAACATGAGTACGTTGGCAGAAGGAAACCATACTGTTGTGGTAATAGCTCAAGATGTTTTAGGAAAGATGAACGATACCGTCTCCGTGCAGTTTAGTATTGATAGGAGCAGCCCTCTCTTAAATACAGTTGTAGAATCAAATATTAATGAAAGTTCAGCTAAAATTACATGGTCGACTGATGAAGCTGCAGATGCAAAAGTTCAATACGGTACTTCGACTTCATTAGGCACAGAAGTTGTCGCATCTGGCAATGACACGACAGCTCATGAATTAATGTTAGTGAATCTTGCCTCTTCAACATTGTATTATTATTCCATTACTTCCTGCGATGTAGTAGATAATTGTAACAGTTCTGAATTGAAAAACTTTACTACCACTGCAGCACCTCAACCTCCTACTGATGAGGAAGAAGATGATTCAAGTGGTGACAATCCAGGTAGTTCAGGATCATCCGGCGGCTCAAGTAGTGGAGGAAGCAGTTCTGGTGGCGGTGGCGGCGGTGGAGGTGGCGGTTCTTCAGCAAGAAGAAGTTCAAGTTCGTCCAGTCCTTCTAGCTCTTCTTCAAAGACGGAAGAGTTAGCTGGACCAGAAGCTGAAGAAGTGATTGAAGAAAGTCCTGAAGAAGCAGCATTACAAATAGCCCAAGCGGAATCTGCCGAAGAACCGCAAGTTGAAGAGCTGCAAACCGCGGAAGATGAAATTAATGTAGCTGGTGGCAACAGTGAGGACAATCAAGGCTTTGGCAATCTGCTTACGGGTTTTGTCAGCGCTACAGTGTTAGGAGATTTAAACAGCAGGGAGTATATCTTGATAGGCTTGACTGCTTTATCAGTACTATTGACAATTGCATTCATTATGATTAGAAAGCGAGCGAATGAATACTAAATTCAAAAAAAGAAAACATTTATAAAACGGCTCTAATTTTCTGGTAGCACATGAAACGAAGTTCACGTCGCTGGAAGAAAAGAGGTCAGATGCGCTGGGAGTGGCAGCGTAAGAAAATGAAGAAGCGTAAGCGCGCACGTAAGATCCAGACCGCGTAAAATTATTTTTTTTATCCATGTTCTATACAAGATTTCCTAATAGGGCGAATGAATGCTTTGGTAGTTCGCTTGCTGATTATTTTGACCTTAATGGTCATCCTACTTTAGCAGATAAAGTGTATAAAGAATTTAGGAATCACCCCTTTGTTGCCGCTGATGGTTCAGTTAGGGCTTTGTTTTGCACAAGATTGGTTCATGATTTGACTGATGGTCAATATAACGGAATTTTTAAGTACCTGAATTTTCCAAAAGATACGAGGAAAAGTTTAGCTAGAGATATAGGAAAATATGCTTCTAAAGCGCTAAAAGCAATTGATGAAGAAATGGTAGCAGGTAGACTTGTTGGAGGATCGACTAGTTTTGGTTATAGCGGACAAGCATTAGTTTTACAATCATTACCTACGAGAAAATTACTTCATTGGATAGTAGATTGTGATGATGGCACAGTTATCAACAATGGAGCGATAAGAACAATTACTGATCCTCAATTATTTTTTTCTACTATCCAAGCTGTTTTGCAAATTGAAGAGGCTTAAAGTAAGTTTGAAACCAATTTCTGGTTACTCAATCTTTACATCTTCAAACCAATCTTGATTGATGATTCGGTCTGGAATTTTATTAATATCTTCTTTCTTCCCTTCTACATAAAGATGAAATGTAATTTTCTTATGGGCTTTATCGATATCTATGTCGATTAATTTGTATTTTTTAATTCCGGCTGCGGCAATGACTTCTTTTATGTTAATTATTTTATTAGTCTGAACGGTGACTTTTTTTTGGTAAGAACCAATGCCATATTTTTCTAAGAATCTATCGCTAAGGACTACTATCCATATTAACGCATACAAAATGATTCCAATGCTATATTCTCCGATACCTATTACTAATCCAAAGATGGCGAAAGCCCAAATGCTTGCAGCTGAGGTAAGTCCGAAAATTTTTTCATTGGTCTTGATCATTGCTCCTGCACCTAGAAACCCGATGCCGGTAACGATTGCAGAGAGGAGAGGAATAGAATGTTCAAATCCAAGTGCCACAGCAATCACCGCCAAGCTGCAGGAGCCGATGGCCACGAAAGTATAAGTGCCAAAGCCGATCGGCTTATGAGAATATTGCCGTTCAATTCCAAAGAGAAAGGAGAGGATAAAAGTTACTACAAAACGCAGCGCCACCACCTCAAATTCCATATCTAATTTTTAGTATTTTGAATTTATAAATTTTTGTGGCAAATTTTTATAAAAAACAACTATTTCTAGTAAATTACAAGTTAGGAGAAAAGTTTTCTTAGTAAAGGTCTTTATTTCTTCTATAACCGCAATATAGAAACATTTATAAACAACTTCTTTCCCCAGACTAAAACCAATATGTATGCTCAATTAAGATTGAGTGTGAACGAGGTGATCCCATTAAGTATCAATTGTGACGAGCGATAATAAATTGCGATCGTATAAGGATTATTTCTACAATTTCCGTTGATCCTGCGGAAGATTGCTGCTATGGGAGTTCGATTAAGCCATGCAAGTCGGAGGGTCTCTTCGGAGACACAGGCTGAATGCTCAGTAACACGTCAATAATCTGCCCTTAGGTTCGGGATAGCTTTGGGAAACTGAAGGTAACACCGGATAGGTAATTAGTACTGGAATGTCTTTTTGCTGAAAGGCAACGCCTAAGGATGAGTTGGCGGCTGATTAGGTTGTTGGTAGTGTAACGGACTACCAAGCCTTTGATCAGTGCGGGCCGTGAGAGCGGGAGCCCGGAGAAGGG
>CAYJQD010000058.1:0-6831 GCA_964372235.1 uncultured Methanosarcinales archaeon | reverse complement strand
CATATAGCTTTTAAGAGGTATTTTTTGATGTCAGATAAAGATTTTGAAGATGCCGGAAGAAAAAATATGCAGGACGACAAAAACCAAGAAAACCAAGCTTCTGGACTTTCTTTGAATAAGAAGTCTATGCTGCAACAGCTTACCGAACATTATTTGAGTAATTTGAAAATTGGTAACGGAGGACATGTCGTAGGATATTACTCAAAAACCTCTGAAAAAGTGCAATCGGAATATGTTTTTCCAGAAGGAAAGTTTACCTTACGCAAAGTAGAAGAACGCTTTTGTCTGTGGAATTATGATCCTATACTTAATCGATAGATTTAAAAATAACCCCTAATTTTTTGGTAGCTATGGAGAAAAAGTTAGTCAGCGTAGGTACGCTCAAGAAAGGAGATACTATCATCATCGATGACGCTCCTTGCAAGATCACCGATACTGCTACCTCACGCCCCGGAAAACACGGACACGCTAAGGTAAATCTAACCGCAGTAGGTATTCTTGACGGCAAAAAAAGACAGATCGTTATGCCCGGTCATGACCGCGTCGAAGCTCCTATCATCGAAAAGAAATCCGCTCAAATCTTGTCTGTAAACGGAAACATGGCTAATGTCATGGACATGGAAACCTATGAGACCTTTGACATGGAAATCCCTGAAGAATTGAAGGCAGAGGTCAAGGAAGGGAAAGAAGTATTGTATTGGACCATCATGGGCGCAAAAGTCATGAAACAAGTTAAAAATTAAGTGATACTATGGCAACTAAATTCGACGAAGCATTGAACCGTTTGATCAAGGGCATCTTTGTTTGCAGAGTTTGTAAGGCAAAAATTAGAGCTTCTAGTCTGAAAGTCAGCCAGGGTAAGATTAAGTGTAGAAGTTGCGCTTCTTTAAAGTTAAGACCAAAAAGGAAGAAGTAAACCTATGTCTCTGAAACGTATTCTTGACAGTTTTCAGCAAGGCAGAAAGGAAGCTAAAGTTTGGTTCGATGACGACGCTCCTGTAGTAAGGTCGATGCCGCTCCCTTCTTGCTTGGAATTAGTTTCATACTGCGCAGGATATTTGTCCCAACCACAAGCAGTATATGAAATTGCGAAATTCTTTATTTCTGGTGAGTGGAAAGGTAGCCAGGGGATTAGTGAAGAAGAATTGAAAGAGTACGACAAACAAAAAGAATATACCCAAACAAATATAAATCATTAATCTTTCTTTCTCCTTATGGTAGATGTATTGGCTTTTATCTTGAAATACAAGTTTATCCTTATCTTCTACCTATTTATAGCTTTATTTATCGCCTTCAGCTGGAAAAGAATCGAGCGGCAAGCAAAGATTATCTTCCTCTATCGAACCAAAGTAGGTTTGAAATGGATGGACAAGTATTCCCAGAAATTCCGCGAATGGGTCATCCTTTTTGGCTACATCGGCATGGGAACAGGATTTGTGGGATTAGTAGCAATCTCTTATATCTTGATTCAAAACTTATATGCTCTCATCACTCAACCAGAAGCAGTTTCTGGTGTATCTTTAGTTTTACCAGGAGTCCATGTCCCAGGATTAGGAGTGCTGCCGTTCTGGTATTGGATATTAGCTATTTTCGCTATCGCGGTAGTGCATGAATTTGCGCACGGCATTGTTGCGCGAGCGCATAATATTCCGGTCAAAAATACAGGCTTAGTATTTTTTGGTCCTATTCTCGGAGCATTCGTCGAACCAGATGAAAAAAAATTACGGAAAGATCAAGATATAGTACAATATTCTGTCTTAGCCGCAGGATCATTCTCTAATATTGTATTAGCTGTTGTAGCCTTGCTATTGCTTAATTTTGCCTTCATGCCCTTGCAGGAAACCATGGTCGAGCCTTCCGGTTTCAGTTTCGGCAGTTATGTAGAAGGAAATTATCCTGCTCAAAAGGTTGGGTTAGAACCAGGAACAATCATTACGGGAATAAATAATCAAAAAGTGTCTAATTTTCAAGAATTCAGCGATGAATTAGCATTTTATCGCCCCGGAGATTCGATCATCGTTAATGCCAAGGAAAAAGATTATACCCTCACCCTCGCAGCAAACCCTAATAATGAAAAAAAACCATTCTTAGGCGTATTGAGTATCCAAAACGAATTTGACCTCAAAGCAGGATATGAAACCGGCGCAGGAAAAGTATTATATTCTATCATTTACTGGATCAGTGGTTTCCTCCGCTGGCTCTTCTTGTTAAGTATCGGAATTGGATTGTTTAACCTATTACCGCTGCCTATTGTTGACGGCGGCAGGATGGCCCAAGTCTTTCTACACAAATTAAAAGGGCCAGAACGAGGGGAACGCTTGTACCACAAAGTCAGTTTATTCTTCTTGTTAGTGTTATTGTTGAATTTGTTTTATCCATTGCTGGTAAAATTGTTGTAGGAGTTCACAAGTAATATAAAGAAAAGCAAATAGAGTATTTCATGCCGAATGAATTGGGAGAGCAATACAATTACACGCTTGAAGACTTCGTAAAAAATCCCAGCAAAGGACTCTCTTTCAGATCGATTTATTCCGAAATTCAGACAGACTTAGATTTTTCATATTTATTTTCAGGCGACAGAAAATTGCTTAAAACAAATTTGGCTGCCTTTGCTTCATTTGGATTTTTTTCTCTCCCTCATGAACTTATTCACGCCGGTACAAACTATCTAACTGGCGGAACAAACAAAGAAATAGTTATCAATACGTTATATGGAGGACCACTTTGGGAAAAAATAATCCCAGGAGTAGAATCAAAAATACTATTTCCATTGTTAGGTGGTTATGTTAAATTTGAAAATCCTTCTTTAGCTGGATCTCTTACCGCAACTGTTGCGCCCTATATACTTACTCCATTAGGGATATATCTTATGAAAAAAGGAAAAGAAAAAGAAAGCATAGTCCTCTGCGCTGGAGGCGCTGGGCTAGGACTTGCTCATCTCGGCGGAATAATCGGTGATTGGAGAGTAGCAGGCCAAACTATAATCACAGAGACTGCCAAATTGGTGGGAGAGACTCTGGATGTAAAGCTTCCAAAAGATAATATCTATATGGAGAGAACCGCTTTATTAGGAACAATCTTAGGAGGAGTTTACATCGGAAGTAAATTCCTAGCTATTGCGTACCGAGCGAGCAAGGCAACAATCAATTCTGTAAGAAAATTATAGAGATAAAAATAATTAGGACAGTGTTAATCAGTGGGTCGCTCCGTCCTCTCCCCCTTCTATCCATCTAATGGTACGGCAATTTTGGTACGAGCATCCCCAACTTTCCCCACTGGTGTCATCTTTATCAAAACCAACATAAAGTCCCCGCTGAGAACCGCGCAGGACCAGAGGCTTACCTTTAACATCAAACGATTCACTCAAGTATTTTGGCGCGCTTCCGAAAGAAGAAAGAATTAGCGCCCACATATCTTTATAAAGAGGATCGGAAGTGGGATAAGCAAAGTATTCAACTCCTGGATATTGAGCGACGCAACTTATAGAATAGACATAGATAAATTTTGAGGTGATGCCAACCTTGACAGGATTAACCCAACAATAATCATCCGCTACTATTTCCTTGCTCCCTTGCTGAAGCGTTTGCGCGATCGTATGCGAAACCTGTTTGTCAAAGGTATTTTGTATAATAAGATCAAAATCACTCTTCGCAGATGTCCCGACAGTTTCTTCCCTGCCAGGACTTTGATCCTGCCGTGCTGCCCCAGACCTAACTGCTTCACCTGCTACATTGGCCTGGCACCCGACCAGAATCATACCTATCATTACAATAATTAGCAAAATCAAGAATCTTATTCTCGTCACCGACATATCTATACTGCTATAAGTTAGCAACTTATAAAAATATGTATTCTCACTTAAGGAGTAACAAAAACTCATTCATGTTCAGCTAAATACTTCTCCGCTTCCATGGCGGCCTGACAACCAGAACCAGCCGCAGTGATAGCTTGCCTATAGCGAACATCCTGCACATCGCCAGCAGCAAAGACACCAGGAACATTAGTCTTCATGAATCGATCAGTCTTCAGATAACCATGCTCATTCATGTCTAAAATACTTTCAAAGATAGATGTATTCGGAACATGTCCAATCGCTAAGAAAACACCATCAGTCTTAAATTCAGTCATTTTCTTAGTCTTAACATTCTGTAATTTCACGCCGGTCACTCTCTTGCCGTCACCGAGAATTTCTACCACTTCACTGTCCCAGATCACGCTGCATTTCGGATTCTTGAAGAAACGATCCTGCATAATCTTTGAAGCTCTAAACGTATCTTTACGATGAATAACTGTAACTTTAGTGGCAAATTTAGTCAGGAAATTTGACTCTTCCATCGCTGAATCACCGCCACCCACAACAACAACTTCTTTCCCTTTGAAGAAAGCACCATCACAAGTCGCACATGTAGTAACTCCACGTCCCTTGTATTTTTCCTCAGAAGGAATGCCTAACCATCGCGCTGATGCACCAGTAGCCACAATCAAAGTTTTAGTTTGTACTTTTTCTCTGCTAATTAAACTTAATTCAAAACCACCGTTTATTTTCTTGAATTCAGAAGCGATATCTACTTTAAATCGTGCACCAAATCGTTCTGCCTGCTTCTTACATTTTTCAACTAGTGCAGGACCCTGCACTCCTTCTGGAAATCCAGGGAAGTTTTCTACATCCGTAGTTAAGGTAAGCTGCCCGCCATCTTCCGGACCAGAAATAAGTAAAGGACTTAAGTTAGCTCGCGCTGCATAAATAGCTGCAGTACAGCCAGCGATTCCGGTTCCGAGAATGACAACTTTTTCCATGATAAAATAAGAAAAGAGGTGTTATTTAAAGGTTTGTACTTTATACTTTACAGCCAAACACTTTTATAGAAGAATGTTTTATCTTCTTTTATGAGATTAGCACTTGCTATGATGTCTACGTTACTTTCTCTCTCGTATACTCAAAAAGCATCTTTTACGTATGATTCTAATTCTACTCAATGTCAAGTGGAGATGAAAGAAGGATCTAAAAAAAGCCTCCAAAATCTGGCAAATTCTTTGTATGCAAAGATGAATAAGAAAGAGGATATTCTCGCCCTGTTTTTTGAAAGCTATGGAGAAAAATACACCGGTTTCTATGTAGAAAAAAATCATCCTAGTGAAGAAAAGTATTTTATTTTTCATGCTGACGATCACAGAAACGGAAAGACTGCCGTTATTAAAACCACTGGAGATTTCAAAAACATCGAAAGCGTAACTTTAAAGAAAATTAAAGATGGAAAAGCAGCGAAGGAAGTTTCTGTTTCTCCCGAAGATAAGGACACGCTGCTGCTGTATCGAAGAATGTTAGAAGCAGCTGTTGAGCATATCGACGAAGCTGAGGTTACCAAACATCCCTTGTTAGGAAATCTTGCAAAGTATAACTATTTCATCAAAGATAACGATTTTGTTTCATCGCTTGAAAACCTTATCAGCAAGACAGGAATATAATTTTACTTATTTCCGCTCTTATTCCTTCTCCTGATTTTCTAACAAATAATAGCTCAACAACCTAACTCCTGATCCAGTTGCCCCTTTGGTCAGGTACGCACCATCAACTACCCAATACGCTGAACCAGCAATATCTACATGCGCCCATTTCGCTTTCTCCACAAACTTAGACAAAAACACACCTGCGGTAATGGAACCAGCCTCATACCCTTTACCTTTGGTAGAAACATTATTTAAATCGCTCTTAGAACCATCCATCCAGTCCTGATACTCTTCAAAAAAAGGCAGCTGCCATACCCGGTCACCGGAAGCGCTTCCCGCTTCATGTAACGCATGCAGCAATTCATCACTGGTTCCCATCACGCCTGCAGCATAATATCCTAATGCAACCACACAGGCCCCAGTCAGCGTAGCTAAATCGACCATCACTTCTGGACTATAATTTTTCTCAGTATAGGCCAACGCATCACACAAAATCAATCGTCCTTCTGCATCAGTGTTACCTATCTCGATAGTCTTCCCATTGAATGCGCGCACGATATCGCCGGGATGTTGCGCTGCCGCATCCACCATATTTTCGCACAAAGGCATCACACCAAGTACATTTTTCTTCACTTTCAGTTCAGCAGCAACTTTGATCGTTGCCATCACTGCCGCTGCCCCAGCCATATCTGTGTACATGTCCTCGATATATTTGGTAGGCTTTAAGTTGTATCCCCCAGTATCAAAAGTAATGCCTTTGCCTAAGAACGCAGTATGCTTCCCTTTTTTTGAACCATTATACTCTAAGATCAAGAGCTTGGGAGGATTTTTGCTTCCTGCATTTACGCCCAGCAAAGCCCCCATCCCTTCTTTCTCTAATTCTGCTTTGTTCAATACTTTTAATTTGATCGCATTATATTGGCCAGCAACCTGCTTAGCCATTTTTTCCATGTATTCGGAATTTACTACATTGGCTGGTTCATTGACTAAATCTCTGACCCAATTAGTTGCTTCCGCCACCACGCGGCCTACTTTCAGCCCTTCACTAAATCCAGTACTCCCGGTCCACTGCAACGAAACCATGCTCAAAGGCTTTTTCTTCTCCTGCTTTTCTTTCGCCAGATACTTGGTAAAACTGTAATTTGCTAACAATAACCCTTCCGCTGCCCCCCTACCCAACAATTCCTGGTCAACTTTATCGCGCGCTCTTTCTACTACATTCGTTGTAAAAGAAGAAAACGATTTACTCTTGGTGCAAGTGACCATTTTACCCAAAGCTTGACGTACTTTTTCTACGCTCAGATCTTTCTTTTCGCCCAGTCCAAAAACAATCACTTTCTTATAAGGATGAGAAGCTAATTTAGTACCATACATTTCTCCAAA
>CAYJQD010000057.1:0-6947 GCA_964372235.1 uncultured Methanosarcinales archaeon | reverse complement strand
TGAGTCGCTGAAAGAATATACTCTCTATTGGCTTCTTTCAGTTATTTTAATAGCAATACTCTTAGTTGGCTTACATATCAAGGACCTGCCTGTTCCTGAATTTTTCTGGAAATTTAGACCTGTGCCAGAAGTAAAAGTTGAAGAACCGGCAATACGTGTTCCTCCATTAGAACAGAAACCGGACATACATATACGAGATTGGGGTAGAAAAAATTATATTGATCTGCAACAGGAATTGAAACGTGTTGAAACTTTATTGAAAGATACACCTATCCCTGAGCAGAAGCGTAAAATCTCAAAACTAACCTTACTTAAATCAGGACAAGTATCACAAAGACAATCAGTAGAAGAAAAATCAAAATCAGCACAACAACAAAAATCCTCTACAAGACTATCTGACGAAGAGGTCAAAGAATGGATTACTCACTTGCTTGACTCAGGAACACCTGCTTCAAAAGTTGTAACAATTATCAAGAACGCTACTGCCCTCAGTGAGGTTAATGTTAAAGCTGCGATTCTGAAAGTGAGAGCTTCGCAGTTATTACAAAAAGCCTATTCGCTTGATCAAAAAAAGATAGAAGAATTAGGCAAGTTTATCGAATCAGAGCGAAAATATGGTTCCAGCACCGAACAAATTATCATGGACTTAGTGAAAGAAGGCTGGAACGAGAAAATTATAAGATTATATGTCACAACCCGTTATAGATAAAGGTTAAAAGTACCTAATCCATTACCGTAAACTTTATATAGGTTTGTGGCATTTAAAGAGTCCACAAGGTGCGTTAACTCCGCAATACCGATTAGATGAGGGTGAATGATCATGGAAGAAAAAGGGAAGAATTATTCTAAGGAATTATTAGGAAAAACTATCGTTTCTAAGTCAGGAAAAAAGTTCGGCGAGGTAGGAGATCTTATTTTTGAAGTAGGTTCAGGAGAACTTATCCATTTGCTTCTAAAGAATCCAACCTCCTATACTGATAAGATGGAATTGGAGAAAACCAGGGAAGGAAACATTCTTATCCCTTTCTCAGCAGTCATCGCCAGCGGCGATTACATCGTGGTAGCTGAAGAAGATATTATTTAATTACATTTCTCTACTTTTATTTTTAACTATTGTTTTTCTTTTTCAAGATCCGTTATAAGAACATATTTACCTTTGAATATAATCTTCTTGCTTGCAGCCGTTCTTGATGACAGAAATGTTGACCCCATGCACATAGCCTTCAAGCGTAGCAATGTAATCCTTAGCCTGTTGAGGTAATTCTTGGAAAGAACGTATGCCTTTCGTATTTTCCCAACCAGGTAATGTTTCATATAGGGGAACAAACCCGCGCAAGGCTTCAGGATCATTTGGAAAATCATAAAGCCGTTGTCCTGTCTCTGGATTATAATACTCTTTACATATCTTTACTCTTCCTATGCCGTCGAGATTGTCTAATCTCGTTACAACCAGAGAGTCAAAACCATTGATCTCTGCAGCCTTCCGCAAGGCAACGGTATCAACCCATCCCACCCGTCTCGGTCGTCCAGTAGTGGAGCCAAATTCATCGGCAGTTTCTCGCAGGTATCGTGAAACTAAAAGATCGTAACGTAAATCATTATGATCGCCGGCCGACACTATTTTTCTTTCTGTGTCAGTAAGCGAGCAATTTTTCAGGTACTCTTCCCGATTTCCAAAGTGATTAATCTGTTCACTCGGTTCTCCCTCTGTCGGAAAGGGACCTTCGCCAACTCTGCTGGTGTATGCTTTTACCACTCCTAAAACGTGTTTCAGGTGTTTATGGGAAAGGCCGCTGCCCGCGAGAAGCCCGGTAACATTGGTATTAGATGAAGTAACAAAAGGATAGGTTCCATGATCGAGATCCAGCATTACTCCCTGCGCTCCTTCGAGAAGTATCTTCTTTCCGCTGTGCACGGCTCGATGAAGATAGACTCGCGTATCAGTCACCATAGGAGCATATTTCTCAAATAAAGGCTTCATCCTTTCTAGAAGCTCATCAGCATCTACAACTGCATTACAACCATAAACAACATTAAGTTCCTGATTCTTTAGATCAACAGTATGTCGAAGAAGTTCTTCCAATCGCTGTGGATGCCGCAGTAGTCCGGCACGAATGCCTATTCGATTAACTTTATCTGCATAGCCTGGCCCGACTCCTTTTTTTGTAGTGCCTACCTTGTTTTTTCCTTTAGAACTTTCCTGAACACCGTCTAGTAATCGATGATAATCAAAAATCAAATGCGCAGCATCAGAAATAAGTAGTTTTCCTTTTGCTCCGCGCATGTTTTGGTCAAGTGTTTCTAGATTGACTAACGCTCCGTTGCCAATGACGTTCATCACATGGGCATGGATAATTCCACTCGGTGCAATGTTGACTACTACTTTTTTTCCTTCGCTATCGTACAGAGTATGTCCGGCATTGTCTGCTCCACCTGGCCGGACGCAAATATCTGATCCTTGGGCAAGCTTAGCAATGACTGCGCCCTTCCCCTCGTCGCCCCATTGCGCTCCTACCACTGCAGTAACTTTTCCAGGCATAATCTGAACCAGAATGAAATGCTTTTTATGCTTTTATGGCTTCTAATTTAGATACGGGAAAATTCTAATTCCTCGGCTCTTTCACGCCAGGCTTGAATTCCTCATCGATTTTCTGCAGGTAATCTTTGACTCTGCTTACCACGGAAGTTAGGATAAAGTTTTCCACTTTCTCTTCAAAGATTTCAGAAAGATGATTGAATTCGGTGATTCTGTATAGATTAGCATTGGTCTCGATGAGATGCAGATCTTTCAGCCTCTTCAGTTGTCTGCGGATATTGGAAGAAGCAATACCTAACATAGGTAATCCTGCACTTTTACGGGCAGCCATGACATGATTTTTTATTTCTTCGGAGTGCAGCTCTTCCCGATTCTGCCGTGCTTTCAGCAAAACATGAAAGACGTCTACTACCACGTCCCGAGAATCTCCGGGCTGGAGGAGGCCTACAGAGAGGCAAAATTTTCTGACTAATTCTCTGTCGCTGACGGTTGGTTTTTCGTAACGCCGCAAGGTAATCTCTGCTAAAGGGGTATCTCGACTTATTCGTGCCATTTTCTATTTTCCTCTTTTGTTGATTTCTTTTTTGATTTTTTTTATATTATGGATGCAAATAGCAAAATATGAGTTTATCTTTTTCCTTTTTGTCCAATTTCGCAAAGTACATCCTCTCTAATTGTACTATTTCTCCTTCTTTTACCTTTTCTAATCCTTTTTCTCCTAGGCCAAGAGCTGTTTCTCCTGTATCGAGCATTACTTCTACTTTCAGCAAATCTTTGGAAACCGGCAGCCAGTGGATGATAAATCCTTTGTTAGGGTTATTTTTGTAATCATCATATTCTTCGGAGACAAATTTCCACCCTTTGCCATCGAGAGTAAAATTACAATAATCCATCAGGCGATGAACCTTACCCTTACCTAATTTTTTAAGGTCGTCTTGGGAGATGTAGACTTTACCTTCGGCAAGAAGAGTTCTTTTACCTCTTTTCGGGTAGTCGGGATGTAAATCTAACTTTGCTTCTTTTTTAGGAGCACCCTTGATAGTTATTTCAACAGGATTGTACACGAAGAAATATCTATTTGCATGAGGCTCGATAATGTCGCGGTTGAAAGAGTTGATCATTTTCCAGAATTCTTCCTGGCTCACGGTTTTATCAGCAAGGCTTAAACCAATTTCCATGGCAAATTTTCTGAATGCTTCGGGCTGATATCCTCTTTTTCGTAGCGCAGGAAGGAATGGTAAACGCAAATCATCCCAACCGGAATAGACTTTTTGTTCGATAGCATGCTTGGTTTGAGTAGTACTTAAGGTGAACCCTTCAAAATTGATCCTCCCCCAATGTTTGTATTCCGGATGTTTCCAGCCTAAAAATTCCATGATCATCGCTTCTTTGATCGCGTTATCGGCATGATCTTTTCCATTAAGTACGTGAGTAACGCCGGTTTCATGATCATCAATAGCGACAGAAAAAACCATCAGTGGCCAGACTTTCTGCTCTTTACCAGTTTTAGGATGAACATGCTCGTTAATACGCATGATGGGAAAATCGCGCATAGCCGGATTCTTGTGCTTGATATCGGTTTTTAATCGTAGAACTGCTTCTCCTTCGGAGTACTCAGAAAACATTTTAGCGTATCGCAGTTGATTTTCTTTGACGGAAAGATTTCGGCAAGGACAGGCGATCCCTTGATTCTTTTTTTCCCGCCATTCATCTGGATCACAGGTGCAGACGTAGGCTTTTCCTTTTTGCACTAATTGTTCTGCATAATCGTAGTACATGCCTAAGCGGGATGATTGAACGATGGTTTGGGTAACATGATTTCCTGACAGCCATTTTGTGTCCTGAGGAATAAGTTCATACGCTGGGACATAGATATTTTCTGGATTGGTATCTTCAATCCTCAGCAAGAATTTTCCATCGTACATCCTTGAGTACTCGTAATTGAGAGAAGCACCATAAGCATGCCCGATATGCAACGGTCCTGATGGTGAAGGAGCGATGCGAACGACAACGTTTCCTTTCTGCGCATTCGGCAATGCTTTTAATGGTCCTTCGGCTACTTCTTCTTTCTTTTCTTGAAGAAGTTCAGGAGCAAGCTGCTGTAATTGTTGTTTAATTTTTGGCAATGGCAGCATTTCCACTTCTGAAATTATTTTTTCAATCTCCTTGAGAACTTTAGGAACATCTTTCTTTAAAGCTGGACTATCCTTAATAACCTGGCCAAGAACAACATTCTTATTTACTTTACCATTAAATTCCAAGGCATTCTTCAAGGCATGCTTGAGAATAATATCTTTCATCAGTGCTAAGATATGGAGAGAGATTATTAAATGTTTTGATAAGATAGTGAAGCATAATAATATTTATTAATCTTTAAAATTAATATTAGTTAAAATGGCAGGAAATTTTAAAGCAGCCCTTGAAGCAAGGGTTATTACTTCTGATCCTTTTGAAAATGAAGATTACCAATTTAAAATTGAAGCTGATGGAAGAGAATACGAATTAACTCATGGTCGAAATGGAAACTACGAATGTTTTAGCCTATATCTTAATGCTTTGGAACTCGGGTCTATAGTTTATACCGAAGTTGCTATTCCACCGGAAAGAGATTCATCATGGGGAGGAGGTTACAGAGAAATACGGGGACATATTTTTCTAGGTCGTACTCAAATCATTGCAGATTTTACAAGAAGACTGGGATATGATCGTGATGGCCGAATTGGTTATAGCGTCAAATCAAGTAACAAAGTAGAAATAATTCATCCATTAGATTATTTGCTTCGTGCGGTCACGTCCCCCAGTTACTCCAAAAAATAATTTATTTACTTCCTTCTCAACCAACACACGAGCCCGCTCATAACCGCTCCAGCCATTCCCCACATAATATCTTTCTGGGCATCCCAATAGTCTCCCTGCATGCCTAAGAAACTATCAGCAAAGGATAGATTATTTGTAAAGATGATGACGGCAAGGTATTCTAATATTTCATAGATAGCTTTAAAGGAAACAATCAGCAAGAATGGGAGGAGATAGCTCATCCAGCCTTGTATCTTAAGTTTTCTGGTAATAATTTCGTAGAGAGGAAAGTAAAAAATTAATCCAAATAAGAAATGGACTATTCGGTCGTAATGATTCCGGCTAAGGTCAAACATACTTTGGATCCATTTGAACAGAGGCATGTTGGTGTAAGTGTAATAGCTACCGATAGTGTGCAGGATCAGAAACAAAAACAATAAAACATACGTCGTGTTAGAAAAACGGAATAATCTATAGGTTACGATCAATAACAGGACAAACAAAACACTTAGAATATTCTCCATAAACCAGGTGAAACGATCATAAGGATTTATAGCAACAACCAGCCAGAAAATGCTGAAAATGAAAAGCAGAATAATCGGAAAATGATCACTTTTCTTCATCACATCTTTCCCCGTTCGATAAGGCGTTTCATGCGCTTGACAAATTCATCAGCATCTTTGTAGTATTCCTCATAAGCAGGACCTTTCACTTCCTTGATCTCGCGGTGGACAATCATCTTACTTAAATGATAGAATTTACGCATGATCTCGACGTATTTTTTCTCCAGCATACCATGTTTGACGAATACTTTGTCCAGCATATCGGCGACATGTTCCGGTGTGGGGGGGACTTGCTTTGCCCGCATTAACGCCGCGTGTGCCGCGTCAATAACTGCCCAATACAAGTCAAGAGTAGCCTGGAGGACATGCCACTTAGAGTTTAAAAGGGTTTGAGGAGCTCGGCCGAAATAGCGCCAGATGCTTTCTTCTGTCGGCCGTATCCGTCCGTTTTTGAGCAGGATCTGCAGCGGTTCAAAGAATCCTGTATCAATAAGGGCTACACCGTCACGCAATATGTTTACGACTACAGGATCTCCCGCTTTCGCATATTCCCAAAAGGAAGTAAAAGTCATAGAAGTAATATGTAATTTAGGGGAAGTCCGGATAACTAATTTTTCCACAATGAGCCTGTATCCTTCTATTAACGCTTCGCTCAGTTGAAAACGAGTATCGTCAGTTATAACCAAAACATCGATATCGCTCTCTGGCGTCATCTGCTTTCGGGCAGAACTGCCAAATACTACGGCGCTAAGGAGAAAATCTCCCAGCTCGTTTTTTAATTCTTGGGCAAATTTTTGCGCTATCTTCACATCATCAGTTGGATAGCGGTGAATATTCTCATTCTCTTTTTTCTGGATTTTAAACTGCATGGGATTTAATATTCCCCCTGCTTTATTAAGCTTTTATAACTACTTTAAGATAGTTTCGGCAGAAAAAAAGAGAAAGATTTTTTATAAGTTTTGTTACGGAACGAGGCGGACTATCTTTGCCATCGCCAAAAAGATGCAGATAAAGCTCATTACAATTTTCTTTTTTAGACAATTCAATTAAGG
>CAYJQD010000056.1:0-7096 GCA_964372235.1 uncultured Methanosarcinales archaeon | reverse complement strand
AGCAATAAATGCGCGAATTGCCCAATCTTGAAAGCGAGCAATTAATTCTGATGATAGATACACTACATTGTATAATGATAAACTCTACACATATAAATGGAGAACAAGTAATGAAGTAGAAGTCAAAATAGCTGAAAAGCCAACTGCCATGGGAAATAATGGGATAGTTTTATTTACGAAAAAAGATCCGCGCCGAATGCGTTTTGGTGTTCCTGGAGATATTATAAAGCCTGATGAAAATACTCTTGAATATGCTCTTAATGAAGGAGCCTCCTGGATGGTAAAACAAAGAATTGTTGATGGACCAACAGGACATTTTTCCACCTTGGGCTACCGACAGATACCTAACGATATTTATGAAAGAATGTTTGATTGTGAAAATGTAATACTTTTATCTCAACACAGAAAATAAGCATACGGGACATTAGTAAAAAATCTTCAAAATAAAATACAACATGACTACTGCCTTACAAGAAATCACTGAACTTATTAAAACAAATAAAATTGAAGATCAAAAGAGTTTGAACAATATTAAGCAAAACATTGCTAAAAAGCATAAGCTGTCTAAAACACCTACTAATATCGAAATTCTTGTTTCCCTGCCGAAAGAAAAAATTGCTGAGTTCAAAAAGATTCTTCTTTCTAAACCTACGCGAACTATTTCCGGTGTTTCACCAGTTGCAGTTATGACCGCGCCAAGCAAATGCCCCCATGGAAAATGTTCTTTTTGCCCGGGTGGATTAAACTCACCGTGGGGAGATGTGCCGCAGTCATATACCGGACATGAGCCTGCTACTATGCGAGGTATTCGCAACAACTATGATGCTTACCTACAAGTCTTCAACCGCTTGCAGCAATATGTCTTGATGGGGCATAGCTTTGACAAGATTGAAATCATTGTCATGGGCGGGACCTTCCCGGCAGAACCAAAAGAATATCAAGAAGAGTTTGTGTATGGGTTGTTCAAAGCCATGAATGATTTTTCTGATTTATTCTTTGACGTTCAGGGAGAGTTTGATTTTTTAAAGTTCAAGGAATTCTTTGAACTTCCCGGAGACATGTATGACCAGGAACGGGAACATAAAATAAAGAGCAAGCTGTTGGAGTTAAAACAAAAAACAGAGACCACTTTAGAACAAGAACAGTTGCGTAATGAAACCAGCTATATTAGATGCGTGGCCCTATGCATCGAAACCAAGCCAGATTGGGGATTCCTAGAGCACGGCAATGAGATGCTGCGACAAGGATGCACTCGAGTAGAGTTAGGAATCCAATCTGTCTATGATGACGTGCTGAAGTTTGTGCATCGCGGGCATACCGCAGCGGATTCTACCAAATCAATCCAAACATTACGCGATTTAGGATTTAAGATTAATTTCCATTACATGCCAGGATTGCCTTTGACCGATTATGAACGAGATATGGCAGGAATGCGGCAATTATTTACTGATCCGGCTTACAAGCCAGACATGATTAAGCTGTATCCGTGCATGGTCGCACCAGGTACAGCTTTATATTATCAGTATAAGAAAGGAGAATTTACTCCCATCAGCACCGAAGAGGCAGCGAAGCGGGTGGCTGAATTCTATACCTTTGTACCTGAATACTGTCGGATTCAACGTGTGCAGCGAGATGTGCCTACCAAATACTGGGAAGCTGGAGTAGACCGGACTAACCTGCGCCAGTTCACTGATGAGAAATATGGAAATAAATCTCGGGACATCCGCGCCCGCGAACCGAAAGGGAAAGATATTAATTGGGACAAGGTAGAAATCAAAGTCATGGAATATACTGCTTCTCAAGGAAAAGAGTTTTTTATTTCTGCTGAAGAGGTAGAGAATGATGTCCTGATTGGATTCTGCAGATTACGGTTTCCCTTTGAATTTCTTCGCTCTGAGATTACTCTTGGGAGCGCGTTGTTGCGAGAACTGCATGTCTATGGAACAGCCACCGCCATCGGAGACGAAGGATTAGTGCAGCACAAAGGCTGGGGAAAGAAGCTGATGCAGAAAGCAGAAGAAATTGCTGCAGCTCATGGTAAGAATAAGATGGTGGTTATTTCCGGCGTAGGAGTACGAAAGTATTACGAAGAAAAGTTAGGGTATGTGAAAGAAGGACCGTATGTGGTTAAGCATTTTCAGTAGATTCATCTAATCTCGGCACCATAGTATACTCAGCATTGGTAGCACGTGTGGTTAAGTAAAAACGGTTGCTCCTTCTGCTAACAAGACCTTTATGTTCCAGGCTTTTGATTTTATCAGCAAGAGAGTCAGATTTAATTTCTAGCCCTCGCTTATGCTCGTAATATAAGTTCCGAAGGAAGGCTGCTTCTTCTTCTGAGATGAGATTTTCGTGCTCAGTGTTGGTATTATAATCAAAATGATAGACCCAGCAACGGACATAGCAGCCGGTATAAACAGGAATATCGGAAAGAGGAACGTTTTGAATTATGGGAACCGAATACATAATTTGCTTTTTAGTTTAACTTGCTTAAATTCTTTTCTCTTAGATAATTTTATAAAATAGCTACTAGAACATAACCTTATGACCCTCTATATCATCGGCATTGGACTTAGTACCGAGAAAGACATTACAGTGAAAGGACTGGAAATAGTCCAGAAATGTGATAAAGTTTACCTGGAAGATTATACTTCTCTCTTACAATGTTCTGTCCAGATTTTAGAACAGTTCTATGACCAAAAAATAATTCTTGCTGATCGGACTACCACCGAGCAAAAGGATGAGGAAATAGTGAAGGAAGCAAAAAGTAAAGAAATAGCTTTCTTAGTAGTAGGTGACCCTTTTTCTGCCACCACCCACATCGAATTGTTTAAGCTGGCCAAGGAAAAGAAGGTGCCAGTGCAAGTTATTCATAATGCTTCCGTTCTTACTGCAGTAGGGATTACCGGACTGCAGCTGTACAAATTCGGGAGAGTTACTTCCATCCCTTTCATTGAGGATCATCCGCAATTAGAAACTCCCTATAATGTGCTCAAGGAAAACCAGCAACAGGGATTGCATACTTTGTTTTTATTGGATCTGAAGCCGGAGCAGCAGAAGTTCATGACTGTTAATCAAGCCTTAGAAATGTTGGAGAAGATTGAATCAAGGAAAAAAGAAGGTTTGGTTAAGAAAGATACCCTGATCATTGGCTGTGCGCGGTTAGGAAGTGATAATGCGGTGATTAAAGCAGGCCCTTTAGAGAAAATAAAGAAGCATACGTTTGGAAAACCACCGCATTGTCTTATCATTCCAGGAAAGATGCATTTTACGGAAGAAGAAGCAGTTAATTCTTACGCAGCTGAATTGTAATCGACATCCCTGTCCCAATTATTTAGATATTCCAGAAGGGTAAAAAGCCCTGGATTAAATTTAATCCAATTGGCTATTTTTTCCTTTTCTTCATGATCTACATCAACTGAGGAAAAGTCATATTTTGAATTCTCTAATTTTTCAATTACCTCTTCGGTCAAGGAAAGGTCCTCTTCACCATTATCATTAGCAGCAGAAGATGATTCATACCCATCTTCATAGGAAAACTTAGAAGCGATCCCATCGTAAAGATGATCATTAGCCGCCTCGCCGTTATATGAAAATACCATCTGCATGAGTTGTTGGTCAAGAGGAGTATACCGCATTGAAATATCATCTTCTTCTCTATCCTCTACCCTGACCACACCTTCCAATTCTACTTCCAGCTGGGACTCTTCTTCCTCTTTAGTTTTATTTTGAGTTTTTCGAGGATAATCCTGCCCAGGAAGATACTGCAGCACTTCACCTATAAAAATATAATTCCTCTTCTGCCCCTCTTTTTTAACCACGTGTTCTAAGATATGCAACACCTGCTTTCCTATAGAGTTATATCTCTATTTAAATCTTGCTTATTGCGATAGAGTAGTAAAAGGCAATTAGTATGTCAATCGAAAACCGCCCACAGCTGGTCAATAGACCAGCTGCATGTTCGCTTCGCTCAGGGCGGTTTTCTCGGACCCTGCTTTTTCCAGTCTAGGTGAAATCACTGATTCACCACCAGTAAATATACTGGTGGAAAAAGCAGATTTTAATAGAATGTTTTCTCATATCCTTCTTCCTGCGCTGCTAAGCGCACATATTTGTTCTCATCTCGGATAACATCGTCAAAGTGTAAAATGCTTCTTTGAATAGGAACATTAACCAGTTTAAACTTCAGGTTTTGATCTCTTTCCACGCTGATGTATACATATCTCTTTGATTTTGGAGTAAGCTGCCTGGTTTGAGCATCCATAAGATACTCATCCCGCCAGGTATCCGGATGGATTATAATGATTTTACCATTCTGTTCAGTATAGTGCTTATGCACATGCCCGAGAACGTAAATCTTGTTTCGGTGTAATTTTGCTTTCCTTTTCTTCTTGAAAACGGTGACAATCTCATCGATGTCCCAATGCACATGTTTCCATCGACGGTAAAATTCTCGTACCAATTCTTGAGGGAAAGTATAAGTGGGATCAAAATAATACCGAATAGGATAATAAATTAAACTCTTCAGCAGATATTTTAAGCCGTGGCGGGTTAAAATTTTCTCTACCGATTTATGGTTGGTAAAAATAGTTAGTCTGGGGGTAATACGCTCCAACATAGGATATTGTTCTTTCAATAGCATAAATTTACTAATTAGGCCTAGTGAAACCCAAGGGATGTCCAAGATCTTCTGGCCCTTATGCGCCAGGAAGAGATGTTCTTCATTAACTTTGTTCAGGAAATCATACTGGTGGCCATGTTCAGCGTGAATGCCTTGCTCGTTGTAGTAAAATGAGAAAAGGATATTTTCATGACCATTGAGAATAGATCTGATGCTTTCTTGCACTTCTGGATGGACTAAATCTGGATCATGATTTCCTATGATGAAGAATGTTCTATTCTTCTTTTCAGCGGCAAATCGTTTCAGCGCTTCAAATACTGGCGTGTGAGCCTGGTAGATCAAGCGTAATTTAGCTAAAGAGATTTCACTGTTGATGTGCCTGGGATACGATGCAGCATTGTTTACTATGTACGGACATTTCAAAAAGTCGAAGGTATCTCCGTTAAGAACTAAATCCACTGGCATGTTCTTGTTGCAGAAGGAGTAGATGAGTTTCGCGAGGGTTTTATCGCTGATGAAATCGTCAGTAATTGTACCGCCGCCCATCTCAATGTCTCCCAGGATGATTATTTCTTTTTTCATGGTTTTATTAGTTTCTGAAGTTCCTGGATTAGGTGTTCAAATTCTAAACTCCTAATCTGTTTTTTAAGAGGAGTATTATTTTCTAATGTTTCTTTGATCTCTTCAAATTGTTTTGGTGAAATAAAATTATATTTTTGTAGCAAGGAAAGTGTTTGCAGATATTTATCTGATTGCTGGAGTCTTTCATCTTCCCAAAAGGAAGGATCGTATGCTTTTTCTACGTATGTTGCGACGTTTTCCGAAGCGTTGGTTGCACCGTATGGCTTAACAAAACCATCTCTAGGCTCAAAAGAATTATCATTCCAAAGGCTTCTTCTATTTTCCTTCTTTAAACCTTTTTTATAGGTGTTGCCAAAAATATGATCAAGTTCTTCATCAAATTTTTTCGGCGAATTATAATGGGCAAGGTGCGCTAATTCATGAGCAAGAGTATCAAGAGAATTGTCGATTATGTTGATAGTATCCCCTATATCTGAATAGCCACCATAGCTTAAAAAAGGTTTGACCAGGCGTGAATTCTGCACTGCTTCTGAATGCAAAACTATCTTTTTACAATGAGCAAGCAAGGCGGGATTTGTTTCATAAATATTTTGCAGGTTTTCTTCCAACTCTTTCTGCCGTTCTTCACTAGAATCTCCTTCATAATCAATGCCAAATTGTTCTTCGATCTTTTTTTCAGTAAGTGTAGCGACAAAGGGATCAGTTACCATATAATATATGCTAGGAAATGTAGTTGGATGTCTGGCGTGAGTGTATCCTAAGCCCCCTACCAGCGCACTAACTAGTGCTACTTTAGGAAAAACCTTTTTTACTTTCGTTGAGATCTTTTTTGAGTTCATTTTTACCTCAGTGCCTCATTAAAAGCTTGTTTAAATTCCAATGCAGTCTGATATCTCTGGCCAGGATCTTTGGCCATTGATGTTTCAAAGATATATTGTAGATCTGCACCGATGATTTCAGTAGCATCAGGTACTGGTGCTTGCAGATGTCGTTCATATATTTGTTTTTCTCGTTCACTAGCATCTATGATATTCTTCCCGGCATCAAAAGGAAAGTGACCGGTCAAAAGATGAAAGATAGTGACTCCAGCAGCATAAATATCTATTCGCTTATCACGTTTTTCATGTTTTTTTCCTTTGATTATTTCTGGCGCCATGTAATGAGGTGTTCCCATTATTGTATCTGGATCTTCCATGATATCTGGATGCCAGGCTGTTTCATAATCAAACAACTTTGGAACAACTTGGAGAGATTCCAGGTTTTTGGCAGTTATTTTTTCTAAGGTAAGATCGCTCCTATCTAAGACTATATTTCCTGGCTTTACATCGCGATGGATTATATTATATTGATGAAGTATTTGCAATGCAGTAAGAAGAGCATTTACTAGGCCTTGGGCTTGGTAAGGATTCAGAGGCCCTTCTCTTCGCTGAAATTCTCGTAAATCGCCGCCCGGTATATAGGGATAGATAATCATTCTTTGTTCATCAAGAAACTCTTTTGCTAACAAAAGATTTTTATGTTCACCTCGGCCATACAAAATATTCTGAATAACTTTCTCACGTATCCATTGTCCTTGATCAAATTCTAGGAAGCGCTTAACGACTACTTTTCTTCCGCTTTCTTTTCCTAGCGCTAAGAAAACTCTAGCTTTTTCTGGATCAGAATTAATTAGTGGACAGACCAGCTGGTACAGCTCCTCTCCGGAAATTTCCGATTTAATTTTAAAATTAGCAAAAGCACTTTCAGGGAGCTGTTCTAGTTTAGTATTAGTCTTGGTAAGTATGGAAGGGTGAAGTTTATAGGTTATAGAATCTTCTAAACCTTGTCTGGTAGGCGAAGTAGCCTCAGCTGGCGGAATGGGTGAACTAATTCTTTTAGGCGGCGTTTTAGTTG
>CAYJQD010000055.1:1484-7537 GCA_964372235.1 uncultured Methanosarcinales archaeon | reverse complement strand
AAAGTAGGCAAAAAAAGAATCCAAGTTTTGGCAGAAAAAGATCCTGCTCAACTTCCTTGGAAGAAACTAAAAATTGATGTAGTGGTAGAAAGTACCGGAAGATTTACTGACCCTTACAAAGCAGCTGCACATCTTGACGCTGGCGCTCGAAAAGTGCTTATCTCCGCTCCCTGCAAATGCGAAGCAGAAAAAGTTTGTCCAGTGAATACCGCAACCTTGGTAATGGGCGTCAACGAACATACTTACGATAAAAAGAAACACCATGTCATCTCCAACGCTTCTTGCACCACCAACTGTGTCGCTCCAGTCTTGAAAGTGATTCAAGATAATATAGGAATCAAACGTTGTTTCTTCACTACCGTACATGCGTATACTTCATCGCAAAAGATGGTAGATGGTCCTGATAAAAACTTACGACGCGCCAGAGCAGCTGCTATCAACATTATCCCCACATCGACGGGCGCAGATGTAGCAGCAGTCGAAGCCATACCTGAATTGCAAGGGAAAGTCCGCGGTTTAGCCTTCCGAGTTCCAGTCCCTGATGGCAGCGTCACTGATTTCACCATCGAAACTATGCGTGAAGTGATAGTCGACGAAGTGAATGCATTATTTAGAAAAGCAGCACAAGGAAAACTAAAAGGCATCCTACAATATTCAGAAGATGAGTTGGTTTCTACCGATATTATTCACAACCCGCATTCTTCCATCGTTGACGGAAAGTTAACCAACGTCGTTAATGGAAAATTCTTGAAGATTGTAGCTTGGTATGACAACGAGTGGGGCTACAGTTCACGAGTAGTAGATATGATTAAGAAGATTGCGTAAGTGTTCTAAATCACCACAATATTTTTATAGAAATTATACTTTTGTATAACTATGGCAACTGAAACAATAGTCAGAAAATGGGGAAATTCAGTAGGGGTCATTCTTCCAAAAGAATTAGTAGAAAAAGAACATCTAAAAGAAAATGACAAAGTATTAGTATTTGTAGTGAAAGAAGCCGACTTGTCTAAGACCTACGGATCTTTACCTCGCACTATATCAGGACAGAAATTTAAAGATATGGTGAGGAAAGGATGGGAGAAGTAGCAGTATACTTTTTTGACAGTTATGCTTTCTTCGAAATTATTGAAGGAAGTGAAAATTATTTTCCATATTTCAAAAACGTAGGCATAATTACTACTAAGTTGAATTTGCTGGAACTACATCATGGTTTGGTAAAGCTCTACGGAAAAGAAATTGCCGATAAATATTACGATCAATACGTCCATTTTGCCATGGAGATAGATGATGAAATCTATAAAAGAGCAAGTTCTTTGAAAGCCACATCGGGAAAAAAGAAACTTTCCTACATTGATTGTGTTGGTTATATCACAGCCCTTTCTAGAGGGGTCAAATTTCTCACCGGAGATAAAGAATTCAAAGATCTTGAAAATGTTGAATTTGTAAAATAACTTTAGCAATTTTTCTTCCAAAAACCTTAAAACTTACACCCTTCTGAAACTTGGTATGAAGGAATTTACACCTGTTTTCACAGAAAGAGCCACTAATATTCTTGCTTCAGAGTTCAAGGAAGCTATGCAAGCAATATCGGCTTCATTAAAAGAGATCTACCACGCTCATTCCGTTATTATCCTGCCAGGTTCGGGAACATTCGCGATGGAAGCTGCCACCAGGCAGTTTGCTGCGAATAAAAAAGTATTAGTACTTTGCAATGGCTTCTTTGGAGATCGCTGGAATAAAATACTCTTACAAGGAAATATTGCCAGCCATACCGAAGTGATGAAAGCAGAAAAGAGAGATGGGAAATACCATCCCTCAAACATCACTAAAATACTACAAAAAATAGAAGACTATCAACCGCAGGTTATTTTCTTAACCCATGTAGAGACTTCTACTGGAATAATGCTTCCAGATGAATATATCAAAACCATTGCGAAGAAGGCTCATCACCATAACGCCGTTATCATCGTGGATGCTATCGCTTCAGGAAGCTGCTGGCTCGATATGGAAGAGCTTAACATTGATATCTTGGTGACCGCTCCTCAGAAAGGCCTTTCCGCGCAAGCTGGGTGCGGAATTCTGCTACTCAATGAAACTGCAAAAACCAAGATAAAAGAAAGCAAGTCTACCAGCTTGAGTTTAGATCTTGGAGAATGGATGCGGGTCATGGATTGGTTTGAAGGAGGAGAATTTGCATATCATGCGACGCTACCAACCAATGCTTTATTATCCCTCCGCGATTCTCTACACGAGATAAAGTCGTATGGTTTCGCCGAGACAAAGAAAGCACAAGGAGAATTGGGAAGAGCGGTCAGAGGATTTTTAGAAAAAAAGGGATATCCTAGCGTAGCCGCCGAAGACTTTCAATCCTCTTCAGTACTAGTCCATTTTGCCGGCAATCCAGCAGAAATAGTGCAGCAATGCAAAGAAAACCAGCTGCGTATTGGGGGAGCGCTTCCCTTCATGCTGGAAAATACTGAAAAGCCAAATACGTTCAGGATTGGGTTGCTAGGTATTGAAAAAATAAAAGCAAAAGAACAAACGGTGGATTTGCTCAAAGAAATATTTCAGAGATTTTAACAAGTATGCAACACTGCAGGACCTATTTTCTTCTGACGAGCGATGCTATCCTGCGCCAAACAAAAATTCGCTTTTACTGGATCTGTATATTTTGGATCTGTATACACACTATTTTGATCTGGCTTTAATGGGATTTGTAGATACTGCTCATTAAGATATTCTGAAGGAATCGAAACATAATTCCACCCGCTTGGTTTACCAGGGTTGGCAGAAGGATACGTTCCTTTGCTTTAACAAGATTCTAAAAATATATAAAATTATTGATTCCTAAAATTATAATAACTCTCACTCAAAATACATCTTCTTCAACCCACGAACTTTCTGTATTCTTCGTACTAATTCCTTCAAATGCTCTAAATCTCTAGGAACAACCAAAAACGAACATTCTGCTAAAGTAGGACTCAACAACTTTGCTTTCGCTTCCTTAACTTCAAAACCAGTATTAGCAACCGTGTTCAGCAGATCAGCTAATAATCCACTTCGTTCGTCTGCCGTAACATGAAATCTTATTTTCTGATTAAATCCATCCTTCCATTGCACCGCAATCCAACGCTCTTCCTCTTTCAATGCCGCCCGGCAATCAGTTTTATGTACGGAAATAATTCTCCTTTTAGTTGCTAATCCAGTAATCTCTTCTCCGGGAAGAGCAAAACAGCATTTTGCTAACACACACACTGCATTAGGGAATGACGGAGCCTCTGCCAAGATGCCTTGTTCTTCTGTAGTAACCGGTTTAAGCTGCTTGAAATGCATCGCTGGCAATTTTTCATGTTCACGCAATGATTTCCGAATTTTCTGTCGGGCACTACCTGATTTCACAATTTTAAGCCAGTCCCGTCTGGGCCTTTGACTTTTGTTGGTCACCACCTCTACTACATCTCCGGAAACCAATTCTTGTTTCAATGGCACAAATTTTCCATTGACCCTGCCTCCTACCGCGTGATTGCCGACCTCTTCATGGACTAGATAAGCGAAATCAAGAATGATCGCGCCTTTCGGTAATTCTTTCACCGCACCCTTGGGAGTATAACAGTAGATGTTATCTCCAAATACATCTACCTTGGCCATTTCTAAAAATTCCTGATTACCATCTTTCTGTAAATCTAAGACTCCTTTCAACCACGCAATCTTTTTCTCAAAAAATTGATCGGATTTCAATCCTTTATACCGCCAGTGTGCAGCTAATCCTTCTTCTGCAAACTCATCCATTTCTGGCGTCCTAATTTGGATTTCTACAAATTTCCCATGGGGCAATTTCAAGGCCGTGTGTAGAGAACGGTAAAAATTTGGTTTAGGGTTAGCAATGTAATCCTTCAATCTTCCTTCAACTTGCTCAAATTTTTCGTGTAATAGACCTAAAATCGTATAACAATCTTTTACCTCAGGAACGATAACCCGAATCGCGGAAAGATCATATTGTTCTTGCAGAGGTACTTTCCGCTGGGTCATCTTCTTGTAAATGCTGTAAATGTGTTTGGAACGTCCCTTGATCTTGATTATTTCAACGTGTCCTTCTGCTAATGATTTTACTAACTCAATTACTTCCTTCACTAATGCTTCTCGTTCTTCACGCGATTGTTCCAAGAATTTGATGATTTCCTTATATTTTTCAAAATTGAGAACGCGTAATGCTAAATCCTCTAAAGGATTCTTAATTTTCTCTAAGCCTAAGCGATTTGCTAAGGGTGCATAGACTTCCAACACTTCTTCTGCGATCCTCTTTTGATCCTCTTGTGGAAGAGCTTGAATAGTGCGCAAATTATCTAGTTTTGTCGCCAGTTTGATGAAAATAACCCGCACATCCCGAAACGTCGTCAGCAAAATACGCCGTAAGGCTTCAGCTTCCAGCTGGGGATTTTTTGACTTAACTAATTTTATCTCCTCTACTCCCTTCAATAACAACAGAATCTCCTTGCCGAAGTTCTCTTCTATCTCTTTTTCAGGAGCATACTTGGTAACTCGATGCAATAGGCCAGCAATAACGACTTCCGGAGAGACTTTACTGTCGGCAAGAATTTCCGCTACTCTCACGTTATGGTCAAAATACGTGTCGCCGGATAAGCGTTTTACTCCCCCTAAATACTTTTGTGCAAAAGAAAGTGCAGTTTGGAAAATAGGCTCGTAGGTAGCACCGTATTGCTGCCTGCACAATTGTAAAAATGAATCCTGCCCCATGAATGAATATAATAAGGCTAGATTAAAAAGATTGCGTCTTCTTATTCTCCGATCCTTGTTTCGTGTCTCGTCAAAACATTTAAATAATCTAAAAAAAGCTAAATCCTCAAAAGAGTGTGAAAAGATGAACAAAAAATTGTCTAAGAAACAAAAGACCTCCGCTCATTATTCTTTTTATGTAGCAATAGTAATCATTGTTGCGTTAGTCGCTATAGTACTATTGATTATGAATTATAACCGTTTATCAAAAGATCAAGAAAGCCTTGTCGGCGCAGCTCGGCTTCAGGTGCAGCAAGTACAGCCGAAAATTACGCCACAACAAGCTGTTGCTGATACTGCGGTGGCGTCACTTCCATACATCCAAGCACTAAAAGCAAAAATGCAGACTCAAAAAGCATTTGAATGTCCCTCTGAGTTATATCTTTCTAAGTCTGTTTCACGCTGGGAAACTCCGGAGTACTTTGAAGGAATGTATTTAGTAGACTACACCACAGCAGATATTGTAGCATCATCCCTTAGCCTTGAGAAGGTTTTCTGTCATCCTAATGGTATGCGTTGTGACTATTCAGCCCCTACTCTCACTGAAGGAGTAAAACACATTTATCGGATTGGATTACCTATAGAAAAAGTTAGAGATTGCACTGAATTGCCTTCCAATGGGCCAAGTGGTTGCACTTGTTTTACGTTTGAATGACCATGAAGAAAAAAACGCAAAATCGGAAAAAATTTTTTAAACGCCGACCTCATATTGCAATAGCAACAATCATTACCGTAGTTATAGTCCTTCTAACAGTTGTATATTTTATATCCATTCCTAAAAGAACTCTTGTTGGCGCAGCTCGGCTTCAAATACAGCAAGCGCAACCACAGATCCCTCAAAAAGAAGCCCCTCCAATTACAGCCATAGAAGAATTAAAGCCAAATTTGAAGGTCCCAAAGACATTTATTTGCCCTGAAATGCTATATCCAAAAACAGAGTATGAAATCCCTGATGGATTTGTTCCTTTCTATGATCCAGATGGTTATAGCGTAAAAACAAAACCAATACCTCGTTCCTACTGGCTCTGTGAAGATTCCGGTATGAAGTGTTATTACGGCTATGGAGAACAACCCCCCATCAAAACCCCCCCTAACCTAGCCACAGATTGCAAATTTGTTGAGGGGATCGCCGGCTGCACGTGCTTAACTAAGTAAATATTTTAACCATAAATAATTAAAGCCTATTCCTCAGAACTTCTTCAATCCTCAACAGCCTATTATACTTGGCAATTCTTTCTCCTCTGCATGGCGCACCA
>CAYJQD010000055.1:0-1474 GCA_964372235.1 uncultured Methanosarcinales archaeon | reverse complement strand
CTTTAATCATATCGCAGCCAATCGCCACTGCCAAATCGGCAATAAAGGTATCTTCGGTTTCTCCGCTCCGATGGCTGACCATAACTTTCCAATCTTTTTCATACGCTAATTTAACTGCATCCAATGCTTCCGTCAAGGTGCCTATCTGATTCACTTTTAACAACAAACAATTACAGCTCTTATTCTTGATTGCTTTCTTTATTCTTGTGACATTGGTGACGGTTAAATCGTCTCCCACAACCTGAATCTTGCTTCTCTTTCTCAATTCTGCAAAACTGGCAAAATCTTCCTGCTCAAATGGATCTTCAATGGAAATAATCGGATATTTCTTAATCAGATGAAGATAATAATTCAGCAACTGCTCTTTATTCATAATTGTATGAAGATGATATTTTCCATTCTTATAAAATTCCGAAGCTGCGCAATCTATGGCCAGATCAACTTTTCCAGTACATCCTGCTTTGTGAATCGCTTCCATCAGCAAAGATAATGCTTCTTCTGCGCGCTTCAGCGGCGGAGCAAACCCACCTTCATCTCCGACATTGGCGGCTTCTTTACCATACTTTTTCTCAATGACATCCTTTAACACATGATATACTTCGCTGCCCATGCGCAACGCTTCTGAAAATGATTTTGCTTTTGGCGCAATCATAAACTCTTGAAAAGTTAATTTGTTTCCAGCATGCTTTCCTCCATTGATAACATTGAAGAAAGGTCTCGGCATGCTTGGTTTTCTATCAACTTTAGCTAACGTATGGAGATGCTGAAACAAAAAAGTTCTTTTCTCTGCATTGGCTGCTCTTGCTACAGCCAAAGAAACACCTAAAATTGCATTTGCGCCTAACCTACGTTTGTTTTTGGTACCATCTTTTTTGATCATCAATTCATCGACCTTGCGCTGATCCTGACAATCAATCCCTCGTAATAATGAAGAAAGTGTTTGCTCAATATTTTTGATTACTTTCTGTATTCCCTTCCCGAGATATCGTTTTCCACCATCACGCAATTCCACCGCTTCATGCTTTCCGGTCGAAGCACCGCTGGGAACTGACGCAGATTGGCAGGTTTGTTTAGTAAACAGATCAACTTCAAGAGTAGGATTGCCTCGGCTGTCAAGAATTTCTCTAGCTTTGATGGCGGTTATGGAAGACATTTTTAGGAAGTAGGATTAGCACAGCAACGGAATCCTATAGAATAATCCGAATAAGAAGCAGCATGACCACTTACTTTATTCAAGCAACCTTCATTCGTTGGATTTCTAGGTGTAAATTGATAATAATCCCCGCGAAAAGTTCCATCTGGATCGGCAGTCCATTCGTAAACATTGCCATACAAATCATAAACTCTTTCAGCAGTAACACAAGCAGTCTTTTCCCCTGTTCTGGTTAGTGTATTAGATTGTTGATTGATGGCGGGATGTTGCATAAAAGGTTGTCTATTCCAACCATTAGAAGGAGGTAAAAGACCAGGAAAG
>CAYJQD010000054.1:0-7553 GCA_964372235.1 uncultured Methanosarcinales archaeon | reverse complement strand
TCTAATTAAATTACACAATTTACTTTATTTAAGATTATGGATTACGACCCCATTTTTAGATATTTCTAAGGGATGGATATCTTCATCATTCTTAACTTCCCTCATTTTCCTGATGCTGAGATGCCTGGAAAACTCTCCACCTAAGCTTTCATATTTTATGTAAATAACGCCATCGCAGACAAATTCAGATACCCCGTCGCTGGATAATTGGCCTTCAGACGCTTGGGAAATAAGCAATGAAGTAGCTCCGCTTTCTCGTAAATCATTGATAAAATGATAGATGAACCTCTTGATAAAAATTTCAGTGACGTCTGTAACCAAGCCGAAGGTATTCGGTGTATTGATCGCCAACGCTGATAACGAATCTACCACTAACCTAGAATAATTCCCTGACAATATTATCTTGATGATATCTCTTACCGTGCTCTCCTTTATATCACGCGCTGAAATATCTAATATTTTTACTTTTCCCTGTTTTTCTAAGAGCTCAAAGTTCCAGCCGAACTGCTGAGCCTGTTTCCGTAAATTTGCTGCGTTTTCTTCGAAGGTGACAAACAAGCCTTTTTCATTACATTCTGTGGCTCCATTGTAAATATACTGTAACGCAAAAATAGTTTTCCCTGTTCCTGGCGTACCGGTAATCAAGATATTCCTTCCTTGCGGAAGGCCTCCGCCCAGAAGTTCATCAAACCCAAGTATTCCTGTTCTAACTTTATTCATCGAAATTAGTAGGGAAGGAAAGGGCTTTTAAAACTTTTCTACAGTGTAGATAAAAATAATCTTATCGTTTAACTCAATCTTCTGGCAATTAATTTCTTTATCGAATTTGATATTTCTCCTCAATTCGCGAGGTATAAGGAAATATTTTGTCGCCGAATTCTTCCCGCGTGTACTAATGTCAGTCCTTAAGTCAACTATATCTTCAGAAAAAATATATACATTGTCCATATGGCCTTTAAGCTGGAGAACTTCATCGTAATCTAAAAGCAATTCAAGGATAACTTTCCCATCTCCTTTCATTTTTGAGCTAACAATAGTACCCATCATGAAAATATAACAAGCGATGTTTATATATTTATCCCAAACCCATGATTTTGCAGTATATTCACTCTATATTTTTCCTTTTTCTACATTATAAGACTACTAAAGACTATGAGAAATATACCATTCTTGTCTGTGTAATGAACTTGGCTAGAGAAGCCACATATATTTTAGAAAATGAAAATCCTGGAAACTGGAAGAAAGCAAACAATAACAATTACTTCTACGACTCACTGTTCTTCGCTCACTCCTTTGACCTTGGCGGCGACTTTTTCTACCACACCAATATATAGGATTACTTACCTAGAGTGATCCATAGGGGAGATGCTACTTTTACTACGCTGCTTTTACTTAATGAAAAAATTTATATAGAGCGAGAAATCATCAAAGTAACCAAAATGAGGAAATTGATTTTCATAATATTATTTGTCTTGCTGTTGCTGATCCAGACAGCTATTGCTGAAGATCAAATAGTAATCAACTCAAAGAATTGGCAGGATGTTTATTCTGGAATGATTTATGCAAAAATTAAAGGTGTAGATGTCCATTACATAGTAGAAGAAACACAGGGGATATTGCTGATAAAAGATGTTCTTGACAAAAACAAGAAAGAAGTATTAAACCTTGAATCTGAAGATAATCCTTTCATCTTTGGCTATAAAGAAAAACTTGAAAAAGAGGAATTTAAGGTAGAAACTTTGTCAGGAGGCGAGGAAGAAAATTTACAGCTTGCCAGGCGCATAGTTGAACAGCAAAAGATTGACAGTTTCATTGTTATTGATGATAAACTTGGGTATGATGCTATTTCTGTTGCTCCTTATGCTTCAGCGACTAAATCATTTGTTCTGTTTGCTAACAAAGATAATATAGATGAAGTCTTTGATTTCCTAAGCGAAAACGCACAACAGGTATTACTCTATGGAGGGGTGGATCGAGAAGTAAAAGAAGCATTAAAACCATTAAACCCGGAAGTTATAGAGACAGGGGATAGGTATACTGATAATATCGAAATTGTTAAAAAATTTTTAGATAAAAGAGCTACTAAGCAAATTTATCTCACTAACGGTGAATTTATTGAACCGGGCTTATTTAATAATGAATTTCCGACCTTATTAATTGGAACCCAAAATATGCCTGATGGCGTCGTAGATTTTATCCTAGAATCAGATGTGCAGGTAGGGGTGCTTATCGGCTATGACCTATTTGATAATGCCAAGAATATAAAAGATCTTACCGGGATGAAACTATACCTCAAATATGCGCAAGGAAGAAACGAACAACTTTATGCTTTAGATATATATCCCTTACCCAAATATAATCCGAATGTGGAAATCAAAGCGGTACAATACAATACCGCCACAAAACAGCTTGAAGTAGTATACGAAAATACCGGGGATTTTTTTGCGTACGTTCAAGCCCTATCTCATGACTTGAAAGTAAATGGTGATTCCATTGCAAAGGTAGGAGATAAAGAAGCATTTTTTACTGATGCGGGAACTGCAACCACCAGGATCTATGATGTTGACTTAAGCAACTATCTTAATGAAGAGATTGTTGCATTTAGCAAAGTGGCTTTAGGTGATTCGCCAGCTTCTCTTACTAATCTATTTACAGCCGAAAATAAAGTCGAAATCGTTTCCGCCGAAGATTATTCCGAAATAAAAATCACTGATGTGGTGTACAATAAAGGGACAAAGAGGTTTGAGGTTACAGTAAGGAATACAGGAAAAGAAAATGTTTTTGCAGCGGTTGATATCGTCGATATAATAATTACTGATAAAAAAAGAACAATAGGATCAGAACAATTAGAGATCCGGCCGGGAAAGAGCGAAGTTTTCAAAATTAAGGTACAATTGGAAGAAATTGACATTGAAGATAACCGTAAAGTGAAAGTCCATGCAAAGTATGGGTCTCGGAAAGATGTTTTAATCAAAAGTTTACTTCAGGAGTTTGATTTAGCCATTAAATCAATAGATTACAAGCCAATCGTGGCCATTGCTATAATTATAATTATACTATGGCAGTTCTTTGCTATAAAGAAAAAGAGAAAAGCCAAATCCGGCCCTTCCCACTAAGGAGACGTGACAAATTAATGAATATGGAAATCAAAAAGAGGATCAAAAAAGAACATATTACTTATTTTGTTGTTGCCATAATAGTAGCCTTAGGTGGGTGGTATTTTATGGCCTTTCTTTCTGAAAACAGTTCGGCCAGTAATGAGCCTGTCGCTTCAGTAAATGGCAAAGAAGTTACGCTTGAAGAGTTAAACGATGAGTATTACTTTTTTGGTGCTACTGATATGAGCAAACTTCAATTTCTTAATGATGTAGTGATACCCAATAAAATCCTTCTGCAGGAAGCAAAGAAGAGAAATATCGAGGCTACCAAAGATGAAGCTGATAAGTTATTTAATCTGCTTTTAGATAAGAGAAAAGTAGAAAAAAAAGCCTTGCTGCAGAGTTTGAAAACAAATGGTGTAACCAAAAGAGATGTTCAGGAGATCATGCAGAAACAAGTAGTTTTGTCAAA
This sequence comes from uncultured Methanosarcinales archaeon, assembly GCA_964372235.1. Lineage (GTDB taxonomy): Archaea > Nanobdellota > Nanobdellia > Woesearchaeales > GW2011-AR9 > JACPIL01. The sequence continues at coordinate 3,983 of CAYJQD010000054.1, read as the reverse complement.
ATTAGTGCAGGAAATGTTTCCAGGCTTAAGCGTAAGTGATAAAGAAGTACAAGAATTTTATCAAGAAAATATCCAGTTGTTTACGGGCAATGGAGGTAAAATCATACCTCTCGGTGAAGTCGAGGAAAAGATTAAAAATCTGATGCTGAGAGTAAAACGAGAAAAGGCAATCCGCAGTTATGTCACTGAAGTTGGAACACAGAGTAATATAATTATGTATGATCCAGAAAAACTTATCTGACAGGGCAAAAAAAGGTTTTTGGATGAGTCTTGAATCTTTTTGGTGATAAATAAGAACCCTATTTTCACTCGAATATAGAAAGAAAAGGTTTAAATTGTATATAATCTTTATCTTGAAAAAAGAGATGAAAAAAAAAGATTTGATTTTAATTGTAGGTTTGTGTCTTGTTTTGTTTGGAATCTCGTTATTGTATGAGTCGAAAACATATCTTACCGGCCATGTCGTTTCAGATTCTGCGTCTGCGCAAGCCGGTAACGTATCATACCTCGACCTGACTAAGAAATCCGCATTCTGGCAAGCATGTTTTGGCGAGATAACTGTTGATACATCAGTAACGACAAGACCGTCGACTGTTGCAATAGGGGGAGAGGTCTGCGAACTTAATTTGACGCTCCCCTGCATAGGCGATGAAATTTATACCAGTATAAGCAGCGATGTTAGTTTAATAAATGTCCTGGAAGGAAAAAAGGAGGCCGTGGATAAGTTCCTGGGTTTAGGCAGTACTCATCCCGAATCAGGATCTCAGGTTTTTACGAATATAACCAGCTTCACGGTGAATTCCTCACTGATCAGCAACGTTCCAACAACATACACTAAAGTGGCAGATTCTCCAGGGAATACCACATTTGATTTAGGCGTCCTCAATAAATCTGATACTTTAATATTTGTAAGCCATGTCGCCTTTGACACAAAGGGTTTTGACGGAAAAACGCATGATTATCAGATCATGGTTCCGGTAAACCAAAGCCAGGATACTTACTATTTTTTTAGCGATTGCGCACTCACCACTCCCGCTCCGCCTACGCCAGAACCAACTCCTTCGCCAGAAAAAAAAGGAGGCGGGGGAGGAACTTATTCTCCTCCTAAAGGTAAAGAAGAAGAAGAAGCTGCTCCCAAAATAATCCATGAACCTAGCGAATATTTTGATGTCGTCACGAGTATCCCAGAGAGGTATCGTAAGATTCTGCCGGGGGAAACACTACTTGGAGAAGTGGAAATAACCATCATCAGATACATAGGTCCTGTAAACGTCAAAATAGAATATATAATACAAAATTTAGAGGGTGAAATTTTTTTCCAAGGTATGGACCGCAGAGCGATAGAAAACCATATCAGTTTCCTTAAAGAAATTGATCTTCCTGATTCTATCCCTCCTGGAAAGTATATTTTTATCGTCAAAGTTACTTACAATGACGATGTTGCCATAGGCGGGCACCAGTTTGAAATAGCAGGTGTCAAAGAAAAAAGACCTTTAGTGGGCGCTGCCATCGGCCTGGCAGGCCAATATGGAAGATATCTGGCCTACTTTGTAATCCTGGTGGTACTGTTATTCCTACTTTACCTGCTCCTACGTTATCTGCTTTCAAAGAGGCAGTGCGAAGAATATCATCCCTGCACAGTTGAAGAGCTATATCATCATCATGAAGAAGGAGAAAAAGTCCTCATGGAGGGAAACATAAAGCCTAAAAGCAAAAATGAAGAAGGTATCTTTTCTGAGCTGCTTGATCAAACCGGTTACATAGACGTGCTGACCAGCGAATTAGTAAAAGGAAAGGTAAGGATCTACGGAATAGTCCGACGTGACGCTGATCGTCATAAATATGTTGAAGCGGAGCGGATTACTACTTATTTCCAAAAGCTTCCTAGGCATAGAAAGAAAAGAGGACATAGAGAAAAAAAGGGGAAGACAATAAAACGAAAGCACAAAAGCCGACGAAATATAAGAAAAATAATTCGAAAAAATCATTTAAAGTATATAAAAACCAATCAATGAATCTCCCCATAGCAAGCTGCGGGGTATGAAACCCAACGCCGGAATCAAAACCTCTTCGTTGACCTATTTCTATCCTATTCCACGTCAAGAAAGAAGTAATATGTCTCTGGAGCGTTTGGATTGCTCACTGCTGCCAACAATTCAAAATCTACTTCTGAATTGTTTCGAAAATCTTTTTGATTCGCTACGACAGGAACTGCAAAGGCGAAGTCGGCTTCGAGAGCAGGCGAAGCAGTATCAGCCAGAATAGTGGTGTTATATAATTGCGTACTTACAGTGCCTGTCGAAGTATAGGCGAGTAGCCCAAGCGCAGGTGCGTTTGAAACGCCGGAAATGGTTTGCGTGCCAGTAAAAGCAGTGCTTGCTGAATCTATATCGCCAGTGTTAAAGCCGAATGCAGAATCAGCATCGGAAACGGCTGCCGCCTGTAAATGACCAAAGTCAAAATTCTGATCTTGCGATGATAAAACGCTCTTGATCTGCTCGTTGGAAGCACTGCCAAAGTTGTACAAGATATCACTTACGATACCGATGCGAAGATTTGCGGAAACGGTACCAACGTAACCTACCCACTTACCGGTGCTTCTGGAACTGCTTAAATTCAGCCTGGTTACGTTACCAGCCTGCGCAAGAGCAGATTGCGCGGAAGCTTTGGTAAGCCTGCCACTTTCATTAACGGTTACAGATGTTCCTTCCACAGAATTGCTCCGATCAATGAACGCTTCTACAGCCTTGATAAGGATGCTATTTGATGTGGCCATCGCTCCATCTTCTGTTCCGTCGTTGGGAGTTGCCTGCACTTTCCAGCTGTCGCCAACAGAAGTTTCTTCTGACGCTATAGTATTGGATTGGTTCGCAAACATAGCGTAAATCTGTCCTGCGCTCAAGGTTCTGTTGAAAATTATCACTTCATCGATACTTCCGTTCATATACCCGGTTGCTCCGGCTAGAGCTACAAATCTTCCTATCTCCATAGCTCTTCCTGACTGATCGAAACTATTTACAGTTCCTGCATTGTTGCTGGCAACATCAACCCGCTCACCATTGACATAAATCTTAAATCCTGACGCGGAAAATGTACCATCCCACGTAGTGGCGATGTGATACCACGTTCCGTTAGCTATGATAGGATTGGTGCTTCTTTTAAGGTAATTGCCTCCTCCGCTGTCGGTCAATACTATGCTTACATTATTTAAGCCGGAATTATCTATATTTAACCTAAACTGAATCCCATCTCTAAGCGCTGCATTTCCGTTATTTCCATCGTAATTTGCAAGTATGGTCTGATCCTTGTTGGAGTATGGTTTAACCCAAGCAGCCATGGTGAAACCTTTTCCAAGATTATCATCAACAGCAGTAGTAGTAGATATGAAATCGTTTATACCGTCGAATTCATATGCCCCTTTGCTGTCGTACCCGCCGCTTCTATTCCAGACAATTCCTCCATTGTCTGATCCATGATTTTGATGACCTGAATAATCCCCAGGCATTGCTGGAATTTGTGCCGTTAACTCTCTCAAAAGGCATGTTTAATACTGTAATAGATGTTCCATTACGCAACCAGTTGTAGATTACCTTAACCGAATCGCTATCCGCATCTGATGTCGTTGCGTAGGCAGTAAGATTTTGGTTATCGTCATTGGTAATAGGGTCAGTTGTATTCAGAACCAAAGAAGAAATCGTTGGCGGACTATTAGCCAATCCAGAAAAACTCAATAAGATAACTAACACTACTACTACGAGAAAAATGAAAAAACCATTTTTCTCTAGTTTATTTGCACACTTCATAAACTATCAAAGACCCTCTTTTTTTACCACAAATAAAGTTGAAACCCAAGGTCTCCTTTTTAACCCCAAATTTCCTTTTTTACCTACCATGCTCTACACTACCTCAAGTCCATACATTCCTTACCTCCCTATTCTACATCAAGGAAGAAGAAGTATGTTTCTGGAGAGTTTGGATTGCTT
>CAYJQD010000053.1:0-7685 GCA_964372235.1 uncultured Methanosarcinales archaeon | reverse complement strand
ATCAAACAATTTAGGGGGAGTTGACTATCACTATCATCATTCACATGTACAGTACCTATTTAGGCGCTATACGTAAGTGAGTCAACTCTTTCTAAGCTAATGGAGGATACACAATGGCAAAAATAAGCCCAGTAGCGGCTAAATATATCGTACATTCAACAATTTTTATTGACGGGGTTGTCGATAAACCAGACGTCATTGGCGCGATCTTTGGACAGACCGAAGGATTGTTAGGCAATGACTTAGAACTGCGGGAGCTTCAGCGAAGCGGTAAAATAGGCCGTATCGAAGTAAACGTAAACATCACTTCTGGTAAGACTAAAGGAGAGATCATCATTCCTAGTTCCTTAGACAAGACTGAAACAGCGATCATCGCTGCAGCGATGGAAATCATCCAGCGCATCGGTCCATGCAACGCCAAGATTGAAGTTCAGAAGATCGAAGATATCAGAATCAGCAAACGACAGTTTGTGATCGAAAGAGCAAAGGCTTTATTGAAAGAATTGACCCAAGAAACTCTACCTGATTCACAAGAACTTTCTGATGAAGTGGCGCAGTCTGTGCGTATGATGGAAGTAGTAGAATACGGTAGGGAAAGACTTCCTGCTGGTCCAGACATTGAAACCAGTGATGAAATCCTTGTGGTAGAAGGCAGAGCTGACGTTTTGACGTTATTGAAGCATGGTTTCAAGAATGCTATTTCCATGAATGGTACTTCTTGTCCTCAGACCATTAAAGATCTCAGTAAGGTGAAGTCTATCACTGTATTCGTTGATGGCGACCGAGGTGGAGATTTGATTGTCCGAGAACTCTTAGGAGTAGCTGACGTTGATTTCGTCACTAAAGCTCCCGATGGCAAAGAAGTAGAAGAACTCGCCAAAAAAGAAATCCATCAAGCTTTACGCGGCAGGATCACTGCTGAGCAAGCTAAGCTGGACTTAGGCGTCAACAGCGACGGCACATTGAAAGAACCATCTGACCGCATGGTAGAACGGAAATCATTCAATGCTCGTGAACCGAGAGAAAGAGAACAAAATAATAATTATCGTAGGAACGATTCTCGGGATTCCCGCGATAATCGCAATGATTCACGCGGAAGATACCAAGGTCGAACCAATGCCCCTCCGCAAGCATCTGTTTCACGGGAAAAACGTTTAACTCCTGCAGAAAAGAAAATATTCAAGGAAACCTTGGAAGTGCTCTTTGGAACTAAAGGAGCATGCATCTTCGACCAAAAGTTAAATGTCTTAGGTAAAGTTCCTTTGAGCGAATTAAGTTCGACGGTTAAAAGCTTGAACGGCGGCATTTACGCTATCGCCCTCGATGGTGAAGTAGATACAGAGTTAGTACAATTAGCAGAGCGCTATGGTATAACTCATGTGGTCGGAACAACCTCAAAAGCCAATGAAACACATAAAGTGAGTGTGTTGGTAGAAGCTGAATTATAAATTTTTTAATTCTTACTTTTTTCTAAATGTTATTTCTTGTCTATAAATTTTAGTAAGTGAAATTTGTCCTCTAAACCAAGAAAAATCGAGACTTTCATCTTCTAAGGAAGAGCTATAATTATAAAACCAATAGGTATCTTTACTTATACGCACCAAAGCTGGAAAAGCAGTATCGCCATGGCTGGGAAAATCAAAAAGATGTTCTATCTCCATCTTTTGTTTGTTCAGGCGATATAAAGCTGTTCTTTTTTCAGTTGCGGAATACCAAAATAAATTAATCGCTCTCCCTAATCCAGTATCTATATTTCCGCCTAAGTGCCTTCGTGCGATAAGGTATATTTCTTTATCATGATCAAATAAGAGAGCAGAATCATATTTTTCTGTTGTTTCCTTGATAACGACATCTTTTAGATTAGGAGAGTATATTATGGCTCCACCTTTTCCCTCGATACGAATAGTCCCCCATAATTCCTTTTTTTCATCAAAATAGATTCAAATTCTTCAGCAAAAGGTAATTTTATTTCAAGAGATATTTTTTCCCAGCTTCTTCCGTCGTCTGATTGAAAAAGATAAATTGCTCCTTGGTGATTTTCTTCGTATAAATTTTTTCCATTGTACGCACTAAGGTATGCTTTCCCATCATGCACCCTTATTCTCCAGGGAACATATCCTGGCTCCAACAATTCAACCGGAGGAGCCCAAATCCCTTGTTCTTGTTCTGTAAAATACATGGCCTGAGGTTCAAATTTTGTCCAATCTATACCTGCTTTAAAGAAATATAAAAATAATTTTTCTTTAAAGGAAAGGAAACGCGGTTCTCGGAGATCAGCTCCCATTTTAATAGTATTTTCATGACTCCATTGTAACCCGTCCCGGGAGCTAAGGATGTGCATCAAAGTTTGATCAGAAGCAAAATGGCTAGGCGCAGTTCTAAAAGCAAAATAATATTTTTCTTCATGTTTAATAACATCAAGATTATTGCAAGAATCCATCAAAATCAAATCAAGAGGAAAATGTTCTCCTACTTTGAGTTCTAGAGGTTCAGAAGTAGTAATTTCATGTTTCAGTATTTCTAAGGCTTCTTCGTTTCTCAATAAATATCGCAGATATGTTTTGTCGCTTTGGAGAGAAATAGCTAATGCCATTGGTAGAACGTACTTTGCGAATGTCCTTTTAGGCATAAAAATTCAGGCAAAGAGTAATTTAATAATTTTCTGCAATAGTATTCTTACTAATTTCTTGTATTTTACTAGTCAACAGTTATATAGACCGTTGTTTCTAATTTCAAAATGGATGATTATAACCTATCCTTTTTTTCTGGACATTGTTTATTTGAAGGAGAATATCGCACAAAGATGTCTGAATTGCGGCTGGCGGGATATCTTCCAGCAAGTCCTTCAGACATAATAGAAGCTCGCCTTGCTCTTCCTTACGACAACCCCGTATGGAATTATGTTGATACCGACTTTGGCATAGCTGCAACGGTAGAAAACATCTATCTTATTCCTAATTCTACCCGTTTACGCAACATTAGTCCTAATACAAGATTGACTAGCGGAGGAATGTACTTGAATGGAGGTTCCCCCGATGGGGTTCAAATTTTTCCTAGAACTGCACTTATTCTTGATCGTGCGCTGACCGAAAAAGAAGCAAGAGAAAGTCCTATTTGGAAAGCCTTGGCCGGAGGCGATAAAAATAAACTAGATGCATATGTTGAAAAAGTTTTTCATTATGGGAGAAATAAGTTAGGATACACCACTATGATGACCGTCATCCTTCCTGAGGAAAAAGAGCCTATTGAACGCGCTATAGTGATGGGCAGACTTGATACTAAATGTTCGGTTAGCGGGATGGGAACTCTCTGTGGTATCAATGCTCGTTTTGTAGGGATACCTAATCTGTAAAAGGAGAACTATGGATAAGAACTATTTTAGCCTGCTACCTGGACAAAAAATCTTTGAAGGAGAGTACCGGCAAAAAATGTTTGAGTTAAGGAGGGAAGGTTATTCTCCCTGGAGCACGGAAGACTTCATAGAGATTAGGAATGCTGTTTCTCTCCGCCATCCTTTTTGGCATTATAATTTTGACACTGACTTCGGCATAGCAGGCACCAAAAGAAAGATTTACGTAACTCCTCATTCTCCGCGGCTGCGGAATATTATGCCTTATACCAAATTAACTTTTTTTGGCATCTCCATGAAGGCTTGCGATTTAGCCCGCGCAAAGATATATTATCGGGCTGATCTTATTTTAAACCGTGACTTGATCGAAGAAGAAGCAAGGCAGCATCCGATATGGTTATCTTTAGTTAAAGAGAATCAAGAACAATTAGACAAATACGTTGAACACCTTTTTCGTTTTGGATGGGATAAATTAGATTCTAAAACCATGATGGGAATTTATATCCCAGAAGAAATACGGCCAGTAGAGAAGCCAGCAGTAGTGGGTAGGCTTACCTCGCGAGGTCATATTTATGGAAATAGTTTAGATCTTCATGCCCGTTTAATAGGCATGCGTCAAGGAATGCCGGAATTGAGCACCGAAGAAGGTAGACAACATCCTCCGGCAACAGCAGAGCAAAATCTTGCTGCTGACGGAATTTAACGCATTCTACCACAACATTTTTATCTTTCTTTTCTTTTTATTCTATAATGGTGTTTGATGTTGTCATTGGACGTTCCAAGAAAGATGTAGAAAGATATGGGAAAAGAGGTACTGCTTTTCTTGGTAAACAATACGTTCAGATGGGACAGACTACCTCGCTTTCTAATTTAGTTTATTTGGATGTGGCCGGCGCTCATGTCGCCTTTATTGTTGGTAAACGTGGATCAGGAAAATCTTACACCATGGGTATGATCGCTGAAGGTCTTGCCGATCTGCCTCTCGAAATCAAACAAAATCTTTCTATCGTTCTTTTGGATACCATGGGAATTTATTGGACCATGAAATATCCTAACTTCCAGGAAGCAGAACTGCTCCGGGATTGGAAAATAGACTCTCGTGGATTGGATGTTAAAATTTATACTCCTACAGGATTTTACTACCAATACAGAAATGAAGGTATTCCTACTGATTTTCCATTTTCAATTCGCCCTTTAGACGTCGGACCCCATGATTGGTGCACTGCTTTTAATTTGGATCCCAACTCTGCGGAAGGAGTTCTCATCACTAAAACAGTGCAGGATTTAGCCAGAAAGGAAGAAAGTTATGACTTGGACAAACTCATAGATAGCATTAAAAAAGATGTGGAAAGCGATCGAGTGGTAAAGAGCGTGGTTATCAATCAATTTGAAAAGGCTAAAGGATGGGAAATTTTCTCCAAAGAAGGAACGCCGCTGAAAGATATCATTGCTCCAGGTCAAGTTACTGTTTTAGATGTCAGCCCTTATGCAACCATGGCTTCAGGTTGGGAGATTAAAGCGCTCGTCGTTGGTCTGATTTGCCGTAATTTATTCAATCAGCGCATGCTGGCCAGAAAAACGGAAGAGTTTAAGTCAGTAGACGCAGCGATGCATTACTTCACCAAAGATGTGGAAGAAAAAATGGAGGAACCATTAGTATGGATAGCTCTGGATGAAGCTCACGAATTACTTCCTAAAGATGGAAAAACTGCTGCAACCGAGGCATTGATTACTATCTTACGAGAAGGGCGCCAACCAGGAATTTCCCTGATTTTAGCTTCGCAGCAGCCGGGAAAGATTCATACTGACGTGATGACTCAATCAGATATTGTCATTGCACATCGCTTAACTGCCAGGCTTGATGTAGAAGCATTAGGTCAATTAACCCAGAGCTATATGCGCCAGGGGCTGGAGCAAGAAATAGATCATCTTCCTAGAGTGAAGGGAGCAGCAGTAATTTTTGATGACGCCAATGAACGTATTTTTCCGGTACAGTTACGTCCGCGGTTTACCTGGCATGGTGGCGGAAGTCCTACGGCAATTTCAGCAAAGAAAGATTATTTTTCTAAAAGCTTAGAGGAACTTAAAAAGTTATAGAATCACTATTGTTTACAATATTTTTCTTATGATTTCGCAGCACGTAATTTAACATTCCTACTACTTCATCGTCCAGGTGCTTTGCATCGCTGGCTACCGCGATCTTATTTCCCGACAAGACAATCACTCTGTCGCTATATACGTCACAGTTTTTGTCATAGATGAAAAGATCGTCCCCATCTTCCGTTTTCTTCCAAAAATAACAATATTTTTTAGTATCGATGCTGATGACATCATAATAACCGGGCTGATCGTCTAAAAAGATATAATAATTGTCGATTTTGAAAGGATACGTTGGTTCAATCGGAGCTATATTTTGATGGACACAGCTATTGGTCAGCATCAGAAATAAACCTGTATATGACTTAGAAAGGAATGTCATTATAACCGCGCTTTTTTTCTTTATTATTCAGATAATTTTCTGCCTGTAAAAATAATCCATCGATAAATCTTCTGCTGTTCAAAGTTAAATCGTCTCGGTCATGGAACAGTAAGATCCTTTCTTGAAATGAAAGCGCTACGCTATCGCCAGTTTCATCACATCGTTCATTGAAATATCTCCATTCCCTTCCATCCTCAGCCGGCACCTTCAAGTAACAGTTTCCATTGCTGTCTTTAGTATAGGTCGTCTTTGTGCCGTCAATCACGATAGGATAATCGACAAATGTGGTTTGCGGCGCGGCGCATGCAGTTAAAGCAGAAAAAATGCCTGCGTAGAAAACATTTCTCATCTATATCTTCAACTCTTTTAATCGCTTTACTCTGTTTTCTGTACTCGGATGGGTTGAGAACAATTCAAGGAACGAACTTGCTTTCAACGGATTAGAGATAAACAAGTGAGCGGTCGCTTCTGTAGTGCCCATCCTGGCAAAAGGATGATTATGGACGCTTTTCTCTATCTTCTGTAAAGCAGAAGCTAATGCTAATGGATCTCCGCTCAATCTTGCTCCCGTTTCATCAGCAAAATATTCCCGCGAACGAGAGATGGCTAATTGAATGATCATGGCCATGATGGGTGCAATGATCGCCAAGATAAGTAGTTCAAGGATATTTCCTCCATTGTTATTGTCATCTCTATTCATTCCTCCAAAGATCGCTGCCCAGCGTGCCATCATAGCTAGATAAGAGATAACACCTGCGATGGTCGCCGCAACCGTGGAAATAAGGATGTCTCTGTTTTTAACGTGACCAATTTCATGTGCTAATACGCCGCGTAATTCTCTCTCATCCAATAATTGTATGATCCCCGTCGTCACTGCCACTGCCGCATGCTGAGGATTTCGTCCCGTAGCGAAAGCATTGCTTTGCGGAGTATCGATAATATACACTTTGGGCATCGGTACATGTGCTTTTGCAGCGATTTCCTTAACAACCTCATATAAATGAGCATGCTTCTTTTTATCTGCTGGTTTAGCTTTGTACATCCATAATACGATTTTATCCGACCACCAGTAAGAGATGAAATTCATTCCTCCAGCTAAGATGAGAGCGATAGTCAGGCCAGTTCTCCCCCCAGCTAATGCTCCGATAAGAAGCAATAAACCAGTCAATCCTCCTAAGAGAAGTACAGTTTTAACTTGATTTTTGATGTTCATGTTGTTATTGTATATCACTAGTGAGTCTATTTTAAATAGTTTATGTTCTTAGTTACTATGGTGAGTAGAAAGAAAGCAAAGAATTCTAGCTATTGGATAAAAAATGTCAAAACAACTACCGTAGATGTTCCTCCGGGAACCATGACCAAATCGCCGGAAGAAATAGCCAGAATATTATTACGAAAAAATAAATTTAAAGGAGCCTCCGGTTCTATCAATCGTTTTATCCAATTTCATATCAATCGTACTGGAAAGAGCATGTCGAAAGAAAAGATTAAAAAGCTTAAACGCGCCCAAGAGCTGGTGAGGGAAAAATCAAGAAAAAAATGAAGCTTTTTATTCCGCGATTTGATGAAGATGACTTGTATGAAGTAATACCTACTTTTTCTCGGTCTATAGAAAATTCTGCTCTTTATGAGGCCGCTACAGCTGTTACTTCAGCTGCTCTACCAGAAGTGAACCAATTTAATGATGAAATTTGGTCTGATTTTTACCTGCCCTTGAAGCGGAAAAGAGAAGTAGTAGCGGTCCCAGTTACCATCGCCAAAGTACCTCAGTGCGAGAATAAAATTATTCTTTCCGTGGGTATCAGGGCGCCTCTGCACATTTCACCTGGACAGGAAGCATTAAATCAAGATTACCTT
>CAYJQD010000052.1:1990-7934 GCA_964372235.1 uncultured Methanosarcinales archaeon | reverse complement strand
GCAAAAGCAGTTGTTTGGAAAGTCAGCAAAATTGTTGCCTTATGTAGAATGTTCTACTCCGGATGGACGGGGACAGACGGCTATTTGCATCAGTAAAAAGATAGAAGGATATCCGACCTGGGAGTTTGCCGATGGGACTAGGATGAGTGCGGTGATGAGCTTGCAGCAGCTGGCTGAGAAGACTGGTTGTCAATTGCCGAACTAAGAAATGGCTAAACTGTGGCAGATTTTGCTTATTTTCTTTATTTTCTTGCTAGGTTCTTTGACGATTTGGGAGATTGTGGTAAGTTGAGTGTGATTAAATGAAAAGAGCAGAAATCCCCGCTATTCATGGTGTGGGATGAATGCTGAGATAGATTTCGCTACTTTTCATTTTAGAAAATCCGCTTTTCAGGATTTTTTTTAATTTTATCAGTCCGTAAGATATAAATAAAATATATAACTAAATATTTAAAAATGGCTGCCAATTTTGTTTCATAATGACTGAAAGATTAGTATTTGCGTACGCATATTTGATGAAATTTCGTGGAAAAATGCCTGATGAATTACCTAATGGTGATACAGAACTTCCAGTTGGGATCCCAGGATACTTTGTAGGAAATCCAGAAGAACCAACAAAAGGTAATTTTGAAGGACTTAATAACTATAGATTTGCTCATGCTAAATTTCTTGAGAAAGGCCCAGATGCGCAATTTATAGATTTGGCTTTTGAAGGAGTAGCAAGAGATGAAGGAATTACCTTGTTATTACAACCACTTCAAGATGATCCAAGTAAATACAAAAGTGTAGAAGAATTAGCAGAAATATATTTCTCCATTAATTATTTTTAACTTAAAAGCCCAAAAATAGTTTCTAAAAACTTTCGTGAAGTTCATTTCTTCAGCAATTCTTAAAAATAGCCTTCAAAATACATGTTCTATGCACAGATTAGAACTAAATTCACCAGTAGGAGATTGGGACTGCCTTAAGGCTGCAGTCTACAATGGAGCTAATTCGGTCTATCTAGGTATCAAGTTCTTCAATGCCCGAAGGCTGGCTAAGAATTTCTCGCTGGAAGAATTGAAGGATGCAGTCTTCTTTGCTCACCTGCATGGAGTAAAAGTTTACCTTACTTTTAACACCTTAGTGCGTAATGAGGAATTGCCCATGTGGTTCAAAACCTTGGAACAGGCTTATCTTGCCGGCATTGATGCAGTTATCCTGCAGGAAGTGTTTCTTGCTTCTCTCATCAAAAAATCATTTCCGGGGTTAAGAGTGCATGCGTCTACCCAAGCCAGCTTGATGAATTATCATGGCATAAAGCAGTTTCCTGACTTTGATTTGGTGGTATTAGCGCGGGAACTGAACCAAGCAGAGATCAAGATAATCCGCGATCATACTGAAAAAGAATTAGAAGTCTTCGTGCATGGTCATTTGTGTATTTCTTATTCTGGACAATGTTTGATTTCTTCTTTAATTGGAAAACGCAGCGGTAATAGAGGAGTTTGTGCTAGCAGCTGCAGAAAACAGTACAACAAGGAAGGATATCTTATCAGCGCTAAAGATTTGATGCTGGCCAATAGTATAGATAAAATTTACAAATTAGGAATAAATGCGGTGAAGATCGAAGGGCGGATGAAAAGTCCTGAATATGTAGCGACTACCACGAAAACCTACCGACAACAGATTGATGCAGCAGTGAAGAATAATTTTAAGCCGATCACTTCCCAACAGCTTGACAATCTCAAGATGGGTTTCAATCGTGATTTTACTACTGGATTTTTTGAAGACAATAGAACTATCGTAGGAAAAGAGATGCCTATGAATAGAGGAATATATTTAGGCGATGTGTATAAAGGTCTTTTGGAATTGAAACATGATATAGATATCCTGGATGGAATCGGATTCTGGCATCCCCACTTTGAAGGGAAGCTGAAAGGTGGTATCGCTTATAAGATCCTGCATGAAGGCTTAGAAGTAAAACATGCTAAGAAAGGAGATAAAGTAAAAATTCCTTCTCCGTTCTTTTTTAATTCAGCTCATGTATATCTAACCTCTAAAAATCAAGGAGAAGATCTTCTTCAAGAGAAATTATTGTCATTGCCGCTTAAGATTATTGCTAAAGTTGGGCAGCCTTTAGTATTTGAGTGTGAAGATATCGTGGTTCATTCATCCATTGCTCTGCAAGCGGCAGAGAAACATGCTTTGACTGAAGAGCAGCTTAGATCAGAATTACAGAAATCTTCTACATTTGGGATACAATGGAATATTATAGATTTACAGTTAGAAAATGTATTTTTACCGAAACGATTCTTACATCAAACTAGAGAAGCATTGGAGCAACGCTTGCGTGAGAAAGTAGTTCCTCCCCGAGTTTCTCATTTTACCGGTCTTCCCGTGATTACGCCGATAAATATTGAACATGCACCAAGATTGGTGGTGAAAGTATATTCTTTAGCTCAAGTTGAAGAAGCAAATAAAGCAGGCGTATATGCGATTTATTATGATGTCTTTAATCCTGATGCAGAGAAGGCTAAGAAGCTCTGTACTCAAGCCCGATTTTTCTTAGATACTCCTGTGGTGGTCACTGATCAGGATATTGAAAAGATCCAGCAGATCGTTTATCAAGTAAAGCCGGATGGCATAACTATTGGCAACTGGGGGTTATTAGCAGTCAAGTTCAACGGTGAGAAGCATGGAAAATTTTCCTTAAATGTCTTTAATGATATCAGCGTAACCGAGTTGCGCAAGAAAGCAGTGCTGCCTACTATTTCTGCAGAACTTAATGCGAAACAAGTATTGAACATGAAAAATAAGGAGTTTATCTATTATGCGCATGGTCAGATTCCAGTGATGCATCTCAAAGGTGCGTATCCTCAGAAAGCCTTGACAGATGAAATGAATTATACGTTTCCCTTGAGAACCGTCAATGGAAATACGGAAATGTTGTACTCTCGGCCTATTGCTACCTTTGAGAAGGTAAAGGAATTGACGGAGGGCGGTGTGAGATGGTTTTTGTTGGATTTGTCTAAAGATACGACTACTATCATTAAAGCTTATCAGAACATTATCAAAGGAGTAGAGCAAGATATTTCTATGTTAAAGAAAGGTACTACTATTGGGAATTATGCGAAGGGAGTAGCATAATTGTGCTTATTTACTTGTTAATTACAACTAAGCAGTGACAAAGTATAGGAATATTTATAAATAAGTCACTGTTCAGGGGTAAAATGGAATATCTACGAAGACTTCACTTTAAGAATTATTTAGACTACGAAGGGTCTTTAATGACTAAGTTTCAGAAAGAGCCGTTCTTTGATGAACTTTACAAATTAAGCAATGCTGAATTTTTTAATTGTCTGGTGCAAAATTCTAAACTCTCTGAAGCCTTTGTTCCTACTTACTATAAGGCAATGTATGGCATGACAAAACCTGAAGATATCGATGCTAAGGAATTGTTGCGCGGTATTCTTTTAGAAGAAATGGGTGTAGAAAAAGAAATCAGTCTCCCGTTAAATTTACGGAAAGGGCCAGCCCATATAGAATTGTTATTAACTGATCTCAAAAATGTTGGCATTTTCTCCCAGCCTGTTCTTGATGCTCAACCTTCTGAAACCACGGAGAAAGCATTACAAAAATTGAAAGGTCTTATTCCTAACGTTGGTGATCTCCATTATTGCTTAAAAACTATGGCTGGCTTACGTTTATATGGTGAAGTCCTTGTAGGGGAAGTTTATCGACATTATGTGTCGGAACTTGATCGTAGAGACTTATTGTCGCCAAAAGAGTCAGTATTTTATAAGCCTCATATGGAACATGATAATGCTCGTACTGAAAAAGGTGACCATAGCCATTCCTTTGAAGCAATTTTAGAAAAAAGAGTTGTAAATAAGGAAACGTTCAACATTGCAAAAGAAAGCGCTGACAAAGCGTATGAAGCAAGAAGATGTTTTTTTGATCAGTTCGTAGGAATATCCAGAACCCTTGCAACTGTAAGGAATGATGCAGCTATGCGGCTTGAACAAGCAGAGTTAATTGCTTGGTGGCTTTCTAAAGTTTCTGGTATAGATAAAACACTGAAAGCACTGCCTCTTCAAATCAAAATTCCGCTGCTATTAGGCGAAAAGGAGGAAGATCATGAGCTTAATTGAGCGCTTTTCCGATAATGAAGATTATCTCATACGTAGATTTCATGCCCATCCTTTTTTTTGGAATTTTAGTAACTTGACTAACGATGAATTAAAATATTTCTTGCTGCAGAAAACATTTTTATCTTTCAATTTTCCTTCGTGGTACGACCGGGCCATCCTTACTTTGAATGATGAAGAGGCAAAACAGGTTTTGAAAAAAATTCTTCAGGATGAAACGCCGGTCGGATTACCTTCCCACCGCCAAGATCTGTTAGCTGATCTGGAGTATATCGGAATATCCAGGAAGCAAGCATTAACTGTTAAACCAACAGAAGATACGCTTAGGACTCTTGATGAATTGAATAGTTTAGTAGCCTATTCTGATCATCCTGATCATGACTTGAAGGTAATGTCCGCATTAAGAATAGCAGGAGAAATTCTGGTGGCGGAAGAATATAGGCATGTTGTTCCAGCCTTGGAGTATCGCTTTGGATTGACGCCGGAAAAATCACGTTTCTATGCTCCTCATTTTTATCATGATAGAAAAGACAGTGAAACAGGAACTCATACTCATTCATTTGAAGGCGTACTGGGAAGACTTATCACGAGCGAAGAAAAATTGAAAACTGCTAAAGCAGCAACGTATAAGGCCTTTGAAGCCCGAGAAGGATTTTATTATCAGTTTACCGGAACGTATTGGGAAAAAGTAAATTCTACTGTAGCAGCTAGTTTAAGAGCTTTAGGTCTTCCTATAGTCGATGTCGATGTTGAATACGAATACGCTCGATTTATCCAGTTGACTTCAGATGAATTTGATTCAGTCCATCGGTCAAAAATACCTATAAATCGACTACTATTATCTAGCCTTAAATTGGCGGCAAAGTATACGCTTAAAAGACAAGCCGATGATGGCTTCCTGGATGAGTTTGAGCCGATATGTAAAAAAGATATATTAAAAAAATTTTTCAGCAAGCCTGATTCTAAATATTTAAATGATATCTCTCTCCTACATGAAGCGCAGGAAGCTTTGAAAAAAGAAGCAGAGAGAAGGAATAAAATTCATTAAGCGCTTTAAACTATACGTTCTATCGTAGTCCAAAGTCGACTTCTTTATTCTATATTTTTCCTTTTATAGTTAGTTAAATCCTGGATGCTTAGCCGATGATGGTATCGTAGTTCCTTCTGCAAAGTCCTATTATGTAAGTACAAAATTGTTACCATAATTAGAAAACTGAAAAAGATGAAGTATAAGCCTACAGTATATAGGAGCTGGAGCTCGATTTTTCCATTTACTGGGATCTCTTGTATAAAAACATTCTCAGAAGCTGTCGCGGCAATAAGATCATTGTCTATTTCCCTGACTTCGACACTTATCTTATATAATCCTTCTTTCAGGTTTTTAGGAGTATGTAAGGTGGCTACGATAGATGATTGGACCTGTAATGCTGCAGTCTGCTCCCCGTAGGTGATCACATTATTTTGCAGGTCTTTCAGATGGTATCGTATCCGTATGTCTCTTACCTCCCGCTCTCCCGCCTGGATTAAAGAGATCTGGAAAGGGATGCTTTCTCCTGCAGTGACCGTGCGGACATCTTCCGGCAGGATTATCTCTGTGCTGGTCTGCGCATACAGCGAATTGGTCAAGCAGAAAAAGATCAGCACTATGGCAAAAACTGTTTTTAATCTCATTTTCTGGCGCCAGCATTTGCCTTCTTCTTTGCTTTGAGCATGTTTTGGCAGAGCTGGTTAAACTTATAAAACCCTAAGATGAAAAGCAGAGAGATGGTGAGCAACATGGATGGCAGGATTATGTTGGAGATGATATTCTGTGCGGC
>CAYJQD010000052.1:0-1980 GCA_964372235.1 uncultured Methanosarcinales archaeon | reverse complement strand
AAGCTGAGGGCAATTACATCCCAGACCTTTTTGAACCCCTTGGTCATGAGTTTAATCTGATAGACATAGTATACTACGATAAAAAAAGAAAGTAAAGCCAAAAGCTCCACCACGAAACCGATAAGCTCAAGTACGGCAACCAAAATCAAACACCTCTTTTCAAATTCAATAATGTCAAAAAATGTTTTTTCATTAAATAATTTACGAGATAGTTGGGATAAACTTTACATAATTTTTATAAATAATCTTTAGAATAGTATGGTTAGGCTAGATAATTGATTTTTTTCTATTCGATAATCTGCGATGATAACGACTATAACCGAACCTTACAAACCCGTACATATCAAATCTATCTTCCACCCTCTTTTAAACAGATGGTTCTTCAGCAAATTTCAAGACTTTTCCTTGCCTCAGCTGTATGGGGTGATGGAAATCCATTCCCGGAAGAACGTCCTTATCTCTGCCCCTACCGGTTCGGGAAAAACTCTTACTGCGTTTCTGTCAGTGATTAACGAATTAGTGGATTCTTCTGAAAAGCAGATTCTAGAAGATAAAGTGTATTGCGTGTATGTTTCGCCATTGAAGGCGCTGGGCAATGATATCCAAGTTAACTTGCTTAGGCCGCTGCAGGAGATAAATGAATTGGCTGGAAAAGATTTAGGCATACGTATCGGGGTAAGAACCGGCGATACGACAGCCACTGAGAAGTCAAAAATGCTGCAGAAGACGCCACATATCTTGATCACCACGCCAGAATCGTTAGCGATCATGATCAATTCTCCCAAGTTCAAGGAGAAATTAACGCAAGTGCAATGGCTGATCGTGGATGAGATCCACGCTTTGGCAGAAAATAAACGGGGCGTGCATATGAGCTTGACCATGGAACGTTTGCAGCGCTTATCTCCTGGAATGACCAGAGTAGGTTTAAGCGCGACAATTGCTCCATTAGAAGAGATTGCTGGTTATTTAGTTGGGAAAGATCGGGACTGTGGCATTGTGGACATCCGTTTCCTGAAGGAGATGGATCTGAAAGTTCTCAGTCCAGTAAAGAGTTTGGTAGATACAGATTACATGCTCAAGCATCGCAAGATGTACGATCTGATGAACGAACTGATCCAGGAACACAAAACAACCTTGATCTTTACCAACACCAGATCTGCTACAGAACGTGTAGTGCACACGCTGAAAGATATGTTTCCACAGCAATATAATCCTGAAAATATCGCTGCGCATCACAGCAGCTTGAGCAAAGAAGTGAGATTTTCAACGGAACAAGCTTTGCGCGATGGGAGTTTGAAAGTGGTGGTTTCTTCTACTTCCTTGGAATTAGGTATAGATATTGGGTATGTCGATTTGGTAATCTGTCTAGGCAGCCCTAAGTCGGTAGCGCGATTTTTGCAGCGAGCAGGAAGAGCCGGGCACCAGCTGCATTCTACGGTTAAAGCCAGAATCATCGTCATGGACAGAGATGATCTGGTGGAATGTGCTTTGTTGCTGAAGTCAGCAATTGAAAAAAAAATTGATCGAGTACATATTCCGACTAATGCATTAGATGTATTGGCTCAGCAGATCTATGGTATTGCTATCAATGAAGTGATGAACATTCACGAATTATATCATCTGGTAACGAAGAGTTACTGTTACAAAGATCTGGAATGGAAGGATTTCTTTGAAGTTATCCGTTATCTTTCCGGTGAATTTGTAAGCTTGGAAGAACGGCATGTCTATGGCCGGATTTGGTATGATCAGGAAACCGGTAATGTGGGCAAGAAAGGAAAGATGGCCCGCATCATCTACATGACTAACATAGGTACTATTCCAGAGGAGAGTTATATCACCGTCAAAATAGGTGAGCAGCCGGTAGGAAAGATCGATGAAGGATTCTTGGAACGTCTTCGGCCTGGAGATGTGTTTGTCTTAGGCGGCAATGTGTATATGTTCAAGTTTTCCCGCGGCATGACTGCGCAAGTCAGCACTTCT
>CAYJQD010000051.1:0-7953 GCA_964372235.1 uncultured Methanosarcinales archaeon | reverse complement strand
TGATGATTGGCACAGATTCGCATACTCCCAATGCCGGCGGTGTAGGGATGATTGCTATCGGAGTCGGAGGAGCAGAAGCGATGGATACCATGGCTGGGTTGGCTTGGACTGTTACCATGCCCAAGTTGATAGGCGTACAATTGAAAGGAAAATTAAATGGCTGGACTTCGCCAAAAGATGTTATTTTGAAAGTTGCAGAGATCCTTACTGTGAAAGGTGGTACTGGCTGCATCATAGAATATTTTGGCGAAGGGGCAAGAACTATCAGCGCAACTGGAAAAGCCACCATCACCAATATGGGCGCAGAGGTTGGCGCGACCACTTCGATATTTCCCTACGATGGACATACTGCTGCCTATCTGAAAGCTACCCGAAGAGATTTTGTGGCGGCTCTTGCCGATTCTCTGAAAGAAGAATTGCAAGCTGATCCGGAAGTGGAGCAAAGTCCTTTAGCGTATTTTGATGAAGTTATCATCATCGACTTAGACCGTCTAGAACCGCAAGTTGTTGGTCCGCATACGCCGGATTTATCCCGCTCTATTTCTGAGTTGAAAGAAGATGTGGAGAAGAATAATTGGCCGATGCAGTTAAGTGCTGCCCTGATCGGAAGTTGTACTAACTCTTCGTATGAGGATATGTCTCGAGCTGCGGCAGTGGCCCGAAAAGCTGCTGCTCAGGGATTGAAGGCAAAAGTTCCTTTCATGATCACACCTGGCTCGCAGCAGATTTATGCTACCATGAAACGGGACGGATTACTGGAAGTGTTTGAACAGATTGGTGGAACTGTATTAGCGAACGCCTGCGGCCCCTGCATTGGGCAATGGAATAGGCAAGATGTTCCGAAAGGAGTAAAGAATTCTATCATCACCTCGTTTAATCGCAACTTCAAAAGCAGAAACGATGCTAATCCGGAAACGCATGCTTTTATCGCCAGTCCCGAGATAGTGACAGTATTCGCCTTAGCTGGACGATTAGATTTCAATCCGTTGCAGGATGAAATTGATGGAGTAAAGTTGGAGATACATGCTGTAGACCAATTGCCACAGCAAGGATTTGTGTTTGACATGTCCGGTTATGAAGAACCGACTGGAAAAGGAGATGTTCTGGTCGATCCAAAGAGTGGACGATTGGCGTTGCTAAAACCTTTTGCTCCTTGGACTAAACAAGATTTTTCCGCATTGTTAGTGTTGGTAAAAGCCAAAGGGAAATGTACGACCGATCACATTTCTCCAGCCGGCAAATGGCTGGAATTCCGAGGCCATTTAGATAAGATCAGCGACAATATGTTTTCCGGAGCGGTGAATGTGTTTAATGATAAGGTTGGTAAAGGAAGAAATTTCTTTACGCTGGCCGAAGATAATTATTCTTCCATCGCTCGAGATTATCAGCGCCAAGGAAAAGGCTGGATCGCGGTAGGTGATGTTAATTATGGTGAAGGTTCATCACGGGAGCATGCGGCTATGGAACCGCGCTATCTAGGCTGCAGGGCAGTATTAGCCAAGAGCTTTGCTCGAATAGCTGAAACAAATCTGAAGAAGCAAGGAATATTACCATTGTGGTTTGGTGTTGAAAGTGATTACGACAAAATTTTAGAAGATGATATTATCGATGTTGATAGTGATGTACATGTTAATGAGCCAGTGTATGTTACCTTGAAACATTCTGATGGTTCAGTAGATGTGATCGAAATGAAACATACTTTTTCTAAAGAACAATTAGAATGGTTTAGGTATGGTTCAGCATTGAATTGGTTAAGAGAAAGGAATAGTTGAATACTTCTGTTAGTGTATAATCGTAAGGTTTAAATATGCCTAACTCATGATATTGTGGTAAGGATGAAGAAAATATATTTTGTTATGGTAATCTTCAGTCTATTAGTTAGTTGTGCTCCAGTAGTTCAAGAACAAGCAGAAGTATCAATTCCTGATGTTGAAGTTTCCGCTGAAGAAAAGATTGCTGTAGCTCCTAAGCTTTTCAAAATAGGGGATGAAATAGTTGCTGGAGAATTTAAATGGAAAGTTACCAAGATTACAAAACAAAAAGAAATAGGTCAAGATATAGCCGGAACTTTTTTTGGTGCAAAAGCAGATGGTGAATTTTTAGTTCTCGATGTTGAAATTGAGAACATAGGAAAATCTGCGAATATCTTATCAGATTCATTTATCAAATTAGTTGACGATCAAGGAAGAGAATTTACAGCAGACACTGCTGCTTCAATTTATTTAGAACAAGGAGCAGCATTATCATTTTATGATACTGTTAATCCAGGAATAGTAAAGAAAGGAAAAGTGATCTTTGATGTTCCTGTTGGATTAGATGTAGTAAACGTAAGGATTTCTGATAGTTTGTTGACGGATTCGTTTTATACAGTGAAACTGGTTAGTTAGTAGAAATGAAAAAGAAAGAATTATTCTTAAAACGAAAAATTGAATGCGTTCGTTGCGGACAAGATTATGAACTGATACAAGAACGTCGTTGGGGTGGTTACAGAGAGTATTACTGCTGGTCATGTTACAGAAAACATGAATTTACTTTTGCCTGGATAATTGCTGGTTTTGTTTGGCTGCCGTTATCTATTGCTTTTCTGATAGGCACAATGTTCATGGGTTTTGATTTTGGACAAGGGTTTATCCTTACGGCTGGTTTGTTAGCCTTAGCGTATTACATATGTAGAAGGGCTTATATCAATCAACCATACAAAGAGGGTAAGTTCAAATGATATGTTCCAATTCTCCCACAACACAACCCTTATAAACCATCTTTATTCTTCCCAAAAGTATGAACGCCATCTCTATCAAAGACTTAGTCAAAACCTATCCTAACACCGAAGCTCTTAAAGGAGTATCTCTAACCATCAAGAAGGGAGAGTTCTTCGCCCTCTTAGGCCCCAACGGCGCAGGCAAGACTACCTTAATACAGATCCTCACCGGGCTCTGCAACAAAACCAGTGGAGAAGTTTCTTTATTCAACAAAGATGTCTACCAGGATTATCAGGAAGCCAGGTCATTAATCGGATTAGTCCCCCAAGATTTTAACTTCGACATTTTCGAAAAAGTCTACAATATCCTTTACTATAATGCCGGCTATTTTTGGATTCCTGCTAAAGAACGCAAACCAAGGATCGAAAAGATCCTCAAAGATCTCAATCTCTGGGAAAAGAAAGATGCGCAAGCTATTCAATTATCCGGCGGTATGAAACGAAAATTGATGATCGGCCGCGCGTTAGTACATAACCCAAAAATCCTTATCCTTGACGAGCCTACTGCTGGTGTAGATATTGAAACCAGAAAAGCGATGTGGGAGTATTTCAAGAAACTAAACAAGGCAGGGACTACCATCCTGCTCACCACTCATTACCTTGAAGAAGCAGAATCATTATGCGAACGCATCGCTATCATCAACAAAGGAAAGATCATCAAAGTAGAAACCAAAGAAAATCTTCTGAAAGAGCACGGCAATAAAAAACTGGAAGAAATCTTCCTCCAACTGACTAAAAATGACAACTAAAAAGACTTCCATGATACCTTTGATAACTCTTACTCTTAGAGATATCAAGCGCTTTCTGCGCATCTGGACTCAATCACTAATACCGCCGATGCTTACCTCGATCTTATTCATCTTAATTTTTGGATATTCATTAGGATCACGAATATCTGAAGTGGAAGGAGTCCCTTACCTAAACTTTATCCTACCTGGTTTACTGATGATGGGTGTGATCATGAGCGCCTACATGGCTTCCTCTTTCTCCTTGTTCATCCAGAAATTTCAGAGAAGCATTGAAGAATTATTGGTAGCACCTATCGCATATTGGCAGATCATCGCTGGAACAACTATCGCGGCTATGTTGCGGTCCTTCATTGTTGGATTAGGCATCTTATTAGTGAGCGTATTACTTACGCCCATTTTCGTACACAATATCTGGATTCTCTTAATCTTTATTGTCCTTGTTTCTATGTTGTTCTCTTTCGCCGGAATCGCTACCGCTTTATGGGCCAAGAATTTCGACCAGATGAACATTTTCTCAACCTTCCTGATCACCCCTCTCACCTATTTAGGTGGGGTCTTCTATTCTATCCATATGCTTCCCGAACCTTGGACTACCATCGCCAGATTTAATCCTATCTTGTACATGATAGATGGCTTTAGGTATGGTTTCATCGGTGTCAATGATATTCCTTTAGTCTATTCTTTCGCTGTCGTACTTTCATTAACTTTGTTTTTCTTTGGCTTATGCATCTGGATGTTCAAGACCGGCTATAAGCTGAGAACATAGAGTATATCCCGTAATCTTATATAGCACTTCTTCTTCCTCTTTTGTATGAAAAAAGAGATTTTAGTAGGGCTAACCGCTTTGCTTATGAGCTGCAATTCCAGTTCAACTCCTAAATACGATACCACTGCTGCAAAAGTTCAATTAGCACAATGTCTTGTGAATAAAGAGGCCGTAATGTACGGAGCATTATGGTGTGGCTATTGTACAAAAGAAAAAGAAGAATTTGGCGAGGAAGCTTGGAAGATTATGCAACAGAATTATATTGAATGTACTGATGAAGCGAACGAATCTACGTGTGCAGAAGTAGCGACTCCTGAAGGAAGAATATCTTTTCCAACCTGGAAACTGAAGAACGGAAAGATCATTCGCGGATATACCCCTAACTTCTTAGAAGTATTAGCAAAAGAATCCGGCTGTAACAACTAATCGTTATCTACTCTAGGCGCTAAGATAAAACTCAACAATAATCTGTCTTTCACTTTATATTCTAATTTCAATGGATAATCATTGTTGAAGTGCAAAGAAACTTGTTCTGCTAACTTTCCGCCGGCGATCATCTTCTTCAGATATTCTAAAGAATATTTTGCCTTGAATTTATCTGCAGACGTTGTCTTAATTGAAGTAACATCATCGGGCTTGATTTCGATAAACGCTTTGGATAGATCTCCTTCTGCTTTGACGCATAGTAAGCCCTTCTCACCTAAGAAGGTAACTGATTCTGCTACGACGCTGACATCTTCTACTGCTTCAGACAGGACATCCGAGGTGGATTCAACCGTGAGGGGAAAACTTAATTCAGGAACACGCTGTTCTCGATCTTCTAATTCTAAAGTAGGGATAGAAAAGGATCGTACCGTATTACTTTTCATCACGATCTTCAATTTGCTGTCTTCCGTTGTTTCTAAGGTAAGAATATCATCCGGTTTTGCCCGGCGTAAGATCTGTTTTAGATTATTCAGATTGATCGCCACATCTTCTGTTCCTTTAACATGGTATTCAGTAAAACAGCTGCTCAACAATTCGAACACTACCATGGCCACGTTGGCCGGATCCATGGCCACTAACCTCAAGCCATTCGTACCGGCAGTAAATTTTGCTTCTGAAACTAATTCTGAGATAATAGAAATGCTATCCTTAAAGTATTTTGGTTCAGCTAAGACTAATTTCATATAAATCCACCCTTAAATTAGCCCAGCCAGAAACTCTTTATAAAATTTGTTATACTAAACTACTCACTTCAAATTCAATCGTTCCCCATCTTCCATCACATGCGTATTCTTCATTCCTAACTGCGCAGCCAATTCGGCAATCATCTTGCCTTTCGCAGGTTCGGCATGGATGGGAATAATATATTCAGGTTGGATCATTTCTAGCAATTCGCGATGATCTTCTCGCGCTCCATGACCGGAAACATGTACATCTCGAAAGATTCTAACTCCTTCTGCCCGCAACAATTTCTCCATCTTCTGACGATTTTCGATATTGACCGGAACGGGAATGACTTGACAGCTAAATATCACCACATCTCCCTGTTCAAAGGTAAAATCAACATCGCCTTTGATCATCCTCGATAAAATAGAGCGAGGTTCTCCCTGATGCCCAGTGCAGACGATCAAATATTTTCCCTTACCTTCTTTCTGGATTTTCCTAAATACTTTATCCAATTGGTCACGATGCCGTAAGAGGTCTACTTCATCGGTAAATTTAATCAAGCCTAGCCGCTCTCCAGCGCGCACATACTTATCAAGTGATCTTCCCAAAAAAACAATTTTCCGATTCAATTTTTTCCCTAATTCAATGATACTTTTCAACCTGGCTAAATGCGAAGAAAAGGTAGTCACGATCATGGCTTTCCCTTCTCCGGAAACACTTAACATCGTATCTTTTAACATCTCTCGTGCGACTGATTCAGAAGGACACTTCTTATGCTCGTGGGCATACAGGCAATTCATGATCAACACCTTCACGCCTTCTTTTCCCAATCCCTGCAATCGTTCATAATCTGGTTTCTTTCCTAGCACCGGCGTATTATCCAATTTGAAATCATTAGCGTACATCACTTTGCCGTACGGAGTATGCACCACAACCACTGCAGTCTGTGGAATCGAATGTTGGATATGTACTAATTCGATAGTAATATTTTTGGAGACCTTGTAAGAAGAACCAGCATTGACTGGAACAAACTTATGAGGGATCTCTAGATGATCATCCCACAAAATGCTTTTCAAGATCTCAATAGTGTACGGTGTTCCTATCACTACTGCTGACGGCGGAAATAATGGTGCAGCATAAGGAATTGCTCCAACATGATCGAGATGCCCATGGCTGGGGACAATCGCTACAACTTTACTTTTCCAATCATCGATATATCCATAATCTGGAACAGCATTTGCCCTCAATAAGCTATCATAAGTCTTGGTGCTGGTATCTTCCATATCCTCAGTAAATTTAACGTAATCAAACATGCTTAGGCCCATGTCTAAAAGAACTACTTCATCATCTACTTTAACTGCGACACTATTCCCTTCGGTTTTGGTAAAACCGCCGATGGCGCATATTTCGATAGGCATGATCGCACTAAAATTTTATGATTTATAAAAATGCCGAAGCAAAATTATTAAATAAACAAAATCTTTCTTTGGGATATGGATTCAATAATAGGCCGGTTGTTAAATCTTGATCAGGAATCAGATCATTCTTTTCGTAGGATTCTGGAACAAAACGGTCTGTGCCAAGTCAGCCATAATCAAAGCCATAATTATAATTTGAGCTTCGATGACGGGAAAATTTCTCCTGATCAGCTGGTCGTCGTTGGATATGATAAGGATTTAGATTTTAATTTTAGAGATTGGTTGGTCTCGTATCAGCAAAAAGAAGCAAATGAACTTATGAGTGTTTACACTATGTCTATCGACGATTCGGTTAAACTATTGGGGCCTCGCTGCGCTAAAGTAAATACATCAGCAGGTCTTATTGAAGTTCCGACCTTAAACCTTCCTTTACATTTTACTTCTTTACCATTTGAGCGGAAGGATTTTCCTTTAGCTATTTCCGTTGAAAGAAACACGGTGTTGCCTACCGAACTTCTCTGTCAAGTATATCTTCCGGCCGAAACTAACCTGGTCGACATACTGACAGCATTTAATACCATGTATGGTAATGTTTCAGAAGAATCATTTGATAACAGTACTTGCACAGGAAGAATAACCATGCCTTTAGTCATGTTTACCGGTAAAGGAATTAGCGGCACTGAATACGCAATATCCATGGAAGATCTTGAAGCAGTAATCGCTGCTCAGAAGGATTATATAAAGAACAACTTGGGAAATAATTTTGCTCGAAAGAGTGTACACCACGCTCAAAGCTTTGTTAATAAATATGGGAAAATTCTAGGAAAATAGAGTGCGAGAGGCAGTTTCGGAACATAAGGGCAGTCTGCCCTTACAAGAAAATTGAAAACTATCAATTTTCTGTACAAGAAATACAACAAAGATTGTATTTCTGGACAGAAATGAAGTATTCTCTTCATTTCTTGTACCGAAATTAAGTAGTTTCTTAATTTCGTGTATCAACCCTCAAATAATAAAAGAAATATGTGGGCGGCAGGACGCGAACCTGCGAAGGCAATAAGCCAATAGAAGGCTCACGAGTATTTCATCGGTTTTTGACCTCATCACTCA
>CAYJQD010000050.1:0-8315 GCA_964372235.1 uncultured Methanosarcinales archaeon | reverse complement strand
TGAGCAAGAAGCAGGAGAGAAACAGCTGCAAGAAGAATTGCAAAAACCGCGCCGTGAAGCGGGTCTTGAGGATCTGGCAAAAGGAATCCAGCCTCTCCCAGCAGAAGTGCATGATTCTCAATATGTTGAACAATTAAGCCATAAACCGATGGCGGAAATCTACAAAGAAATCAAAGATATTTACAAGGCAGCAGAAGATAAAGGTTACCTAAGCACCTTGGAACAGAAACAAGTTTTATACCTTAATTCTGCAGTGGAACGAAAGATCGAAGATGAAGAGCATGGAAAGTATTCTTTCAGCGAAGAAGCGGCCAGAGCAGCGAGCGTCACCCAGCAATTAAGCTCAACCTTATTAGGATCCTATAAAGGAAAGAAAGCAAATGACATGTATCAGAATCAAGAAAAGTGGAATATTTAGGAATGGTTAGAATAAACATTTTGATGTGGTGTAGATGTCCAAAAAACGTGTGAGTCTTGATGAAGAGTTTCTGCAATGGTGGGAACAAAGTTTAGAAGAAAACGGTTACGATATGAATAAGAAACAGGTAAAGGTTCTGGTCAATCCAACTGATATATCTCATACCATCTACAGCTACCGTGAAATGTTTGAAGGGATGCGGCGGGGAGAATACGGTCCATTGTTGGCTTACAATTTTGCATATTACCTCTGTAGGCGATTAAACTAACTCTGCTGGTAACGAAAACTCGCTACTCTGAGCTAAAGCCGATTCCCCTAGTTAAACCTAAGGGCTTTCTCGCTGATTTTCTGTAAAGTTCTTTATGGCAATTCAGAATAACGTTTAAATACTTTCATTCTTTACTTCTATAAATGGTCGAATTTGGAACCGGGTATCAGATGCCCATGGATAGAGAATACGGCCATCATGCCCACGCTCATGATCATGGCCATAGCCATGCTAGTCCTTCAAATAATTCTACTAATGATGTCGGCGTGGGCATAAAAGATTTTGTTATGAGCTTAGCTTTAGGACCAGTTCCTAACGTCCCTGCTGTAGGAGCAAAACTTCGGGCCGGTATGAAGACGCTGGAAATAGGCTTTACGGGTAGCGGCAAGGGTACGGGACAATCACAAACTCCGGAGTATTATGGTAAGGCACAACGAAAAGCATTAGAGGAAATAGGGAAAGCCAATGAAGTTAATTTTACCACTCACGCTTCCTTCGGTATTCAAGGTTTAGCTGGTGCGGATCAGCGAGGAAATTTCAACAAAGCGCAGAAAGAATTTGCATTACAAGAAATCAGGAGAGCAATTGAATTTGCCGGCGATGTAGCGAAGGGCGGACCGGTAGTAGTACATACAGGTGAATTCCATCGTCCTATTTCCGGCGCAGCATGGAATAAAGAAGGTGAATATGCAGGAAAGTTTAGGATGTTTGAAGCAGAGGAAAAGCAAGAAACTTTTGGGGTAGTGGACACGCGTGAAGGACGATTATTGATTGAAGCGCATAAAAATAGGCCGGTGTCAAAACCGGTGTGGCTGGCTGCTAACGCTGGACAAGAATATGTAGATTTTGATGGGAACAGAAGAGTTGCTCGAGCAGGAGAGAATATCTATATAGATTACGAAGGAAAACGAGTGCACAGGTCTGAACGCGTGCCTCGATGGAATGAAAAGACGGGGGAGTTTGACATCAAGCAATATAATTGGGAGGAGTTGGAAGGCCAAGCTAAAGAAATGGAAGCAGAAGCGCGGGAAGAATGGCGTGAATGGAAGAATGCCAGCTCTGAAAAAAGAGAAGAATTAAGAAAGAAATCAATGTGGCTTCGATTTTTGCGTGATGATATCAAAGATCCAGAAAAAGATATCAGAATCAGACCCGAAGAAGCGTACGTTATTGCGGCCTTGGAAACACAAGCAGGAAATGCACGCGGATGGGCTTACAACTATAGCCGTAATTTTGATGAACACGTTGAGACCATGAAAAAGCTGCGTAAAGCTTTGGAATATTATGAAAAATTAGAACAGGAAACTGATCCGGAAGAGCGCTGGAAATTGCAGCGGCAAGTTGGTGATCTTGCTGGCGGTTTAGTTCCACCGGATGCAAAATTTCCTTCAGAAATTCTCAGACGACGATTATCAGAAGTTGAAAACCAAGTTAAGCAAGCTCAGGAAACTGCGGCCAGCCAGTTTGCCAACGCAGCAGAACAGGTAGAAACTATCAAGCACGTTCAAAGTGCCGAGACATATGCGCTGGATCAAGCTTATGACTCCTATGCGCAGGCAGGTATAAGTGCGATGAGGCAATCACAAAAACTACAAGAGAAAGGACAATTAAAGAAACCTATCGCCTTAGCTATGGAAAATTTGTTTCCGGAAAGTTACGGTGCTCATCCCGATGAATTGATCACGTTAGTGTTGGAAAGCAGGAAGCGGATGGAACAACTTTTGCAGCAGCAGTATAAAATGTCTAAAGAAGAAGCAGCCAAGAAAGCAGAACAGCACATTACTTCTACCCTCGATACCGGACATGTCAACATGTGGCGAAAGTACTGGGTAGGTGATCCTAAAAAAACGATCGAACAAAATGATAAAGATTTCAATACTTGGGTTGTCAAGAAGATGGGGGAGATGGCCAAGAAGAAGGTAGTTGGCCACGTCCACCTCGACGATAATTATGGTTATCACGATGATCATCTTGCGCCAGGAGAGGGAAATGCACCCATTAAAGAAATGGTCCAAGCGTTGAAAGATAATGGCTACAAAGGTGAGTTAATCGTCGAGCCAGGCGCGGATTGGACGACGGACATTTCAGGATTCTCGAGCGTGATGAAGACATGGAAATTATTTGGCAGTCCCGTGTATGGAGCAGGCATAGGAATGCGGGGCGGCAGAAGTTGGGGAAGCTTAGGGCAAGGGTATCTCGGTGTTGGGCATCCTCCTTACTTTGTCTTTGGCGGCTATTCCCCTTCAGAAGAGTGGACTCTATGGAGCGGCGTGCCTCTCGAGTAGAGGAAAGTTTATAAGAAGGTTCTTGATTTTTACTTTGCATGTCAGACGGAAAAAGAAGATTGCCGATCTATAGGGGGCCATCCTCTGTTGAAGAAAAGTTGCCTTACGAATCCAAGAGTTTTATTGTTGGAGATTGTTTTAGATTTTATGCGTTTGAAACTGTGCCTCGAGATGATGGTTCTCTTGTGGAAGGAGAAAATACGGCCGCTTCGAGATATTTTGTGAAAGGATTGCATTCGTTACATCAGGCTTATTTTGCTGGAATTGCAGATGCTGATCACGAACATAATTTGCATCGAGCTCTTGGTTATTTCCAACAAGCCTGGGCAGCAAAGCAGGATTTTTTCTGTGCACGACAGGCGGTCAGCCATCTTTCCGAAGCTTTAGGATATGATATTTCTGACGAAGAAGAGTATGCTTTGCAAAGAAGCGGTAATCCTCATCCTAACCTTCCTTGTCATTTGCTCCATGCAGGATTCTATAGTGCTTCTGATTTGAGTAAATTAGAAGAAAGTTTGAAGGGAGAAAGAAAATGAGTGAATATAAGAGTTTGCATGAACGGCTGCTAGGAGAAGGATTTATCGTAGATAATTATTTTGGTAATAAGAATATTCCTGAGGGATTGAATGAATTGGCCTTAAATATTGCGCGTGGACAGTACGAACAAGTGCGGATACTTCCTGCTGATATTGCCTTACAGGGAGAAACATGGATGCCTACAGAATCATATCATTTAGTTTATGTAACTTTAAGTGAGGAAGAGAAGAAAGCTCGAGGAGGCACTGCTCTCATGTTGAGAATGGTAGAATGTGAAAACGTGCATACTGGTGAGGTAAATCGTGTTCCCTTCCCTAAATATAGAAAATAATCTTATTTTCTTATCGCATCATACTTAGCAGCGAGAATAAAATCGTTGTCGGTCAATCCGTTTACAACGTGAGTGTAAATTTCAACTCGTGCTTTTCCCCAGCTTAGATATATTTCCGGGTGATGGTTCTGTTGGTTGGCGATTTCGATGAGCTTATCAACGAAGTCCTGGTCGGGATATCGTTTAAATTTGTATTCTTTTTGTAAACGTCCATTCTCTACCTTCCAACCATGTACTTGTTTCAGCAGATCTTCGATCCCTTCGGGAGTAAGTTTTTGGACATTTCCAGTAGTGCAGTTGCATTTTTTGTCTCGAAGTTTCATAATTTGGCAGAATATTTTGTCTATTTAATAATTTATTTATTACCATTATTCATCTCTACCTGATGACGAATATTTTCTCGGTTTTCCGTCGTTAATCCATAAACTTTTTAAATAAACCCCATAGTAGTGGTAACTAGAGGGGTAGAAATGAGGAGTTGAGAATTAATGTTTAGACTGTTTTTTACACCTGGATGGTTTAATGGATACGATTTATTGTTTAACAGCATCGGTTTGGTAGTAGCGCTGCTTATCGCAGCCTACAGCTGGCGCATCTATAGATTCCATCAGGAGAACAAGTTTATGTATTTTTCTTTAGCGTTTTTGTTGGTTTCAGTAAGCTTAGCGTTTAAGATTTTTACCAGCGGAGTATTATATTATTATCCGGTACGTGAAACTGTGTATCAAGTGATAGGTCCGGCCGCAGGTCCGGGACTAAAGTATTCTGCGCTCTTTTACCGAGCAGGATTCTTTTTCCAGATGGCTTCCATGCTTTTAGCATGGCTATTGATATTCCTCGTCTCACAAAAGTCCAGAGCAAGACTTACTAAATTTTACGAAGTAAGCCAAATCGGATTATTTGTGTACTTGTTGCTAGTTGTGTCAGTCATCAGCAATTTTAACTATAAAGTATTTTATCTCACCAGTTCAGTATTATTGAGCTTGATAGTGCTGAACTTTTACAAGAATTACATCACTACCAGAAAGACCAGCACCTTAAAAGTCATGAGCGCATTTTTATTCATCTTGGCAGGAAATCTGATTTCCGTTTTCGTGTTCTTGCAGAACGGTTCTTATGTGGTAGGCGAAGTTCTTACTCTGATGGGATTCTTGATATTACTACAAACCTATCGACAGGTTATGAGAAGGTAGAAAAAGATGGCCGTACGACGATCTAGATTAGAACTGGTTTTTGACATCCTTTTAGCTATTCAGAACAAGGGGGGCAAGATCAAGCCTACTCATCTGATGTACAAGTCTAACTTGTCTCACAAACTGCTGAATGGTTATCTGGAAGAGCTATTACAGAAAGAATTGATTATTCTGGAAGAAGAACCAGTAAAGAAGAAAAAAAGGCCGATGAAAGTGGTGCGGATTACTGACAAAGGTTTGTCCTTCCTAGCTGAGTTCAGAAGGATGCGCGAGTTTACGGATGCGTTTGGGTTGTAAATATTGAGGAAGAATAATGCCAGAACAATTAAAACAGATGTCTGGTGATGAATTTGTCACTAAGCTTCTCGCGGGCGAACGCGATTTCAGGAAGATTCATTTAGAATACGGGTATGAGCTTAGGATTCCTGCGGTCAGTCCGACACAAAAATATATCTACAATGTTACACGTGATAATGATCAAGTTCGAGAATATAGAATAGATGTAAGCGGTTCGAATCTAAGCGGCCTTAAATCAACAGGTTTATACTTGCCGTATCTTACTGCCGTGGGGACTGATTTCAAGTTTGCCGATCTTGGTGGGGCTCAATTTTATGGAGGAGATTTACAGAAAGCAGATTTTTTTGGTGCTAATTTGGCGCGGACAAGTTTTTCCCAGGCACGTCTAACTCAAGCTAACTTTTCAAAAACAAACTTATCTCTTACTTGTTTTTATGATACTGATTTAATCCAAGCCAATTTTGATGAGGCTGATTTTCGTGGTGCTGACTTACGAGGTAAATATTTAGATTCTACTAAGGGGTTGGATACTGCTCATTTTTTTGGGACTCTCATTAATATGGAAGATAAGAAAATATTTACTAAAATAATTAAAAAGAGAGAATTTTTCAGAACTTGATGAACTATGACAACCACATTCCTCCTTGATCCACGTGTACTTGATGACGAGGTTTCAGATAGTGCAAGAGATGTAGAAATACCAGTAGAAGCATTTGCGTACTTCCGGCTGGGGGAGCATTCGCAGCCTAGTTATACTTTTTATTTAAATTCTGTCGGAGATGATGCAGATTTTCCTCTGAGCTCTTTTGGCATCTTCAGGTCACGATACGATGGGCATCACGGCGACCTTAGCTTACGTTTCCAGAAGGCGAACGTTATCTTCATGCCGGTCTCAGATGGAGACAGATACCAATGGGGATCTTCGGTCAGAGAACTTCGCGAACGATACTTCAGAAGTTGTGAATTTTTATACGTCCGAGAAAAATTTCTCAAAGGAGATGCAGAAGCATTAAAGAATTACGGAGTAAAAATTAAATCTTAATAATTCTACTAAATCTTTTTATTATAACAGTTGTTTGAATGATGTAGCATGAGAACTAATGCAAAAATAATTGTCGGACTTGATGAAGCTGGAAGTGTGTACTAGTTTTTGCTAGGCACTCCAATAGGCCCAGTCCTCGGTCCCCTCGTCATGGCAGCGTTAGCTGTAAAAGAAGAAAATATCAAAAAATTAGAATGGATGGGTGTCAAAGATAGTAAACAGTTGAGTGCAGAAGTCCGCGAAGAGTTGTTTGAGCGCATCCGTGAAGTGGTGGACGATTTCCGCATCGAGATGATCGAGCCGGATGCAATTGACTTGTCGGTCAATGATGGCAATTCCAACCTGAATTGGCTGGAAGCTGACACCTCTGCACGTATGATCTCTGAATTAAATCCAGATGTTATCATTGTTGATTGTCCCAGCCCAAACATTCCTGCCTACAAAAAGTATTTCGCTTCGCGCTTAAGCAAAGGAGTTCGCGACAAAGCAACATTGATTGTCGAGCATAAGGCTGATGTGAATTATATTGTGGCAGCAGCAGCTTCTATTGTGGCAAAAGTGATCAGAGATAGACACATCGATCATCTTAAATCTGAAATAGGGATTGATTTCGGGTCAGGGTACATGAGCGATCCGAAGACGCAGGAATTCCTGAACAAGTATTACAAGACACATTCGCATTTATTTAGACGAAGTTGGCAATCGTATAAGAATGTGGAGCTGAATGCCCAGCAGAAGAAGCTAGGGGAGTTTTAGATCGCCAAAGTCGTCTTGGCCGTTTGCCTCGCCTTTTTCTCATTGCATATTCTAAGAAAAAGTAATTAATTTTTTAGCTAAAGCCTCACCTAACTCGGCAAACCTTAAGGCCTAGACGACGACTTTGGCTACTTCTTGCACTCATACACTATCGCCGGAGGAAAATTTTTCCAGATCAATTTTTTCTGAATGTTGGGGAAATGCTGATGGAGTAGATTTCGGAATCTTTTTCCAGAAGGAAACAAATGGCTATGTAAGTAAGAATACGTCACCATCTTCCCCTCTGCAGACAAGGAGTTGTAAACAGAGGCAAAGATCTGCTGTTGAGTATACTGGTCAAAAAAAGTCCAGGGCAAGGAGGAAATAACCACGTCGCAATGTTTGGCATTGTGTTTCTTTAAATATTTCTGAATGTTTTCCGCGGAATCAGGATACACAAAAGCATTTGGGAATCTTTCTTGGACTTTTTTTGCAAAGACAGGATTGATCTCTAAAGCTAGAAAAATAGAATCTTGGGCAATCTTGCCCATAATCTTTCCGGTAATCACTCCCGTTCCCGGACCGAGCTCAACCACGCATTGCGAGGAAGTTAAATTTTCATGGTTGGTCATAGCCTCGGCAAGATAAGAGGATGAGGGATGGACTGCTCCTGTCGTTTTTGGGTTGGTTAAAAATTCTTTGAGAAAATCAGTCATTGCCATTTCACATCCTTATTGCCTTTAAAAGGATATTGGAAGGAGAGTATCTATTTTCTTACGAATCTCTATCGAAGCAATCTTTATTAATTCTAAGTGCTTCTTTCTTTAAATGGTGGTATTTGTCGGGGTTACAAAAGAGCAGCTCTTGAAATTATCCGGTTTACGTAAAGAAAAGCCTAAAACGGTGCACGAAGAACTTCGTTTCAAGAAAGGTGAAGTTACTTATATTTTATATTCTTCCGGTAAATTGTTGCTGCAAGGAAAGCAAGAGGCAGTAGCTAAAGCCGCTGCAGAGTTAGAGAAGAAAGGTGTTGGGGAAAAGGTCGTTGCAGAAGCCTTCAGGAAAGAGCAAGGCTGGATGATTGGCACAGATGAATCTCTTAAAGGTGATACCTTTGGAGGTATTGTGGTCGCTGGTGTAAAGGCGAATGATGAACTGCGTCAGAAATTAGTGGAGTTAGGGGTAGCAGACAGCAAGATGTTAGCAGAT
>CAYJQD010000049.1:0-8519 GCA_964372235.1 uncultured Methanosarcinales archaeon | reverse complement strand
ATAAAACCAGCAAAAATCACTCGGCTTTGTATCAGTCATTGGCACGGAGATCATGTCTTTGGTATTCCAGGATTGTTAAGTTCTATGGGCGCAGATCGAAGCGGGCAAGAAGAAGAGCAAGTTTTACAGATCTATGGCCCGAAAGGATCCAAAACATATCTTAGTAATATGTTCAAAAGTTTTGCAGCGAAAGATATTATTCCCTACGAAGTACATGAAGTGTCTTCTGGGAAGGCCTATGAAGGTGAAGATTTCATATTGGAAGCGCAGAAGTTAGAACATTCTGTTCCCTGTGTTGGATATAGATTCAGAGAGAAAGATAAACTGCGGATCGATTTGGTGAAAGCAAAAAAATTAGGATTAGAAGAAGGACCAATCTTAGGTAAATTGCAGCAGGGTAAAGACGTTACTGTGAAAGGCAAGAAGATCAAAGCCAAAGATGTAACTTATGCTACTTTAGGGAAGAATATAAGTTATGTTACTGATACCGTGCCTTGTAAGGGAGCTGATTTATTGGCTAAGGATGTTGATTTATTGATCTGTGAAGGAACGCACTTGGACGAAATTAGAGAGAAAAGCGAGAAGTCTGGACACATGACCGTAAGGCAGGCTGCGTTGATTGCGTCTGAGAACAACGCGCAGAAGTTAGTCATTACGCATATAAGCCAGAGGTATAAAGAACCTTCAGAGATGCTTGAAGAGGCAAGAACATATTTTGATAATGCTGTCATAGCAGAAGATTTTATGAAGATTAAGGTGTGAGTTGAAATGTCCTTATGTACGATCGTTGGAATGGGGCCAGGAATTGGATTTTCTATAGCAAAGAAATTTGCGAAGAATGGTTTTGATATTGCCATGATTGCTAGAAACTTCGGCAGCTTATTGAGTTATTCCATGAAACTAGGAGAAAATTACGATGTAAATGCTGTTGGCTTTGTGGCCGATGCTGGTAACATTGAAGAGCTAGAAAGTACTTTCAAGAGAATACAAAAAAAATATGGCCCCACTGAAGTGTTAGTGTACAATGCTGCGGTTTTGGAGAAAATAAAATCACCTTTAAGTGCGGAAACTTTTATCAATCATTTTCGGGTGAATATGGTGGGGGCAATGGTATCAGCGCAACAAGTTCTTTCAGAGATGGAAAAGAGAGGAAGAGGAACAATCTTGTTTACTGGCGGCGGTTTTGCGCATGAGCCAAATCCAAATTATGTCTCTCTAAGCGCAAGCAAAGCAGCTTTACTAAATTATGGTCATAATTTAGCACAACAGTATGAACCAAAAGGGATCCATGTTGCAGTAGTCAGTGTATTTGGAAAAGTGGCCCCCAGAACTATTTATGATCCTGATCTAATTGCAGAGAAGTATTGGGAACTTCATACTCAGCCAAGAGAAAAGTGGGAACGAGAAGTGCAGATACAGTGAGTAGAAAATAATTCTCACAATCCCTCATAAAATTCTCTCATTATCCTTTCGATCTCAGCAATTTCTTTCACTGCTAACAATTTCCCTCTTAACTCTTTTCCACCGGGACAACCCTTAGAAAAATTCATCGCCTGCATGCGAATGTTGTATACTTTGATAGTAGGATATTGTTTTGCATATTCTACATAGCGGAAGAAGGTTTCAATTTTCTTTTTTGAAGACAAGCCACGGTATTTCCCGGTTTCTAAATATTGATTGATCTGCTTAAACAGAAAAGGATTGCTCATCGCTTCTCTGCCAATCATCACATAATCGCAGCCAGTTTCGTCTAACATCCGCTTCGCATCTTCAGGAGTGCGAATATCTCCATTACCAACTACGGGAATGGAGACCATCTGTTTTAATTCTTTGATCAAGGCCCAGTTAGAAGTTCCTGAATAACCTTCTTTAACTGTTCGAGGATGGAAAGTAATCATGTCTAATCTTTCTTCTTCAGCAATTTTAGCAATGGCCCGCCATTTATCTGGTTTAGTTACTCCGGCTCGAATTTTGACCGTGACAGGTTTTGTAGTAGCCGCACGCATGGTTTTAAAAATCTGGCGAGTGAGATCAGGATGCTGTAATAATGCAGAACAAGCCATCTGCTGCGTTATATGATCTGCCGGACAGCCCATGTTATAATCAATGATGTCGAAATATGGTTCGACAATCTTAATTGCCCGCTGGAGTGCTTTTAGATCAGAACCAAATAATTGAATGGCTAATGGTCTTTCTTTATCTGAGAATTCTACAAATTTGTGGATATCCTGTTCTCGAGCTACAACGGCATGGATGTTGGTAAATTCCGTTACCACTAGTCCTGCGCCTAGTTCTTTACAGATCAATCTCAGCGCAGGATTGCTTACCCCAGACATAGGAGCAAGGAATGCTTTGGATTTGAATTCTGGTAACATAAGTTGAAAAAATAGCGTTGTAATAAAAAAGTATGGTAGAGAAGAGAGAAATATATTTAAACGAGCCTTTTGCCATAGTTTTTATGAAAATAGTCGTTGGATCTACTAATCCAAGTAAACTTGAGGCAGTAAGAGAAGCTCTTTCAATGTATTCTTTTTTGAAGGATGCAGATGTCTTGGGAGTTGAAGTATCTTCCGGAGTTCCTGCTCAGCCTCGGAATATGGAACAGATTGTCCAGGGGGCAATAAATAGAGCAAGAAATGCCTATCTGCAAATAGCAGGGGACTACAGCATTGGTTTGGAATCAGGGTTACATAAATTTCCCCTAGTAGGATATTTGGAACTAACAGCCTGCATTCTATATGATGGGAAGAAAGTACGCCCCGGATTTTCTTCAGCATTTCCGCTTCCTGAAAAAGTTGCAGCGCTGGTTATAGAAGATGGTTTAAATTTAAGCCAAGCGTCGTATCAAGCCGGTTTAACTGGCAACCCAGAATTAGGAAAAGCAGAAGGGATTATTGGAATTTTAACTAAAGGTAGGAAAACACGCAAAGATTATACTAAAGACGCAATCATCATGGCTATGATTGGTGTGGAAAACGAATTCTAACCTCGAAGAACTTAAATAATCCTTTCTTTTCTTGCTCTTTGATAGATGAATACAAAAGCTAAGGGATCTAGAGGCGAAAGAGAACTTATTCATTTTTTCAATCAAAACGGATGGTCCGCAATTCGCGCGGCCGGAAGTGGTTCACAACGGTATCCTTCTCCCGATATTCTAGCTGGAAATGCTATGCGCCGAATAGCTATCGAGTGTAAAGTCACCGCAGAGAATAAAAAATACCTATTAAACGAAGAAATTGAGCAATTACGGACGTTTGCAAATAAGTTTGGCGCAGAAGCCTGGGTAGGAGTACGCTTTCCCGGGGAGCCTTGGTATTTCTTCATGTTAGAAGACATCGAACAGACCGGCAAAAGCTGGGCGGTTTCTTTGGAATTAGCTAAAAGGAAGGGGTTGAAGGTGGAAGAGTTGCTTGATGGGGAAAAATATGTACAGTAACTGTTTTACCTTCACAGTTTTTTAGGGATAATAAAAAGATGAAAGTAGATATTATTTATTAAAGAAACGAAACAACCACCACAGTTTATCCTCCATTCCTAAAGAACATTTTTACGGAATATTTCTTTCCCTTCCGCGATGGGAAAGATTGTGGATGTTAAGAAGCTAGAAGGTGATAAACATATTTACAAAGTGTTGGTAACCCCTGAAGAATTTGTAGCTTTGGGTGGAAACCTGAAAAATGTACATTTTTTTTCCTTTGATGATTTTACTGCAAAAGCACAAGTGATGGAGAGCGCCGTTAAAAAATCTACAAAATATTTTACCATTCCTCGGGAACTTGCAGACAGCATTTTAAGAAAAAGAAATGCGTACCAACAGCTCTCTGGTTCCTGCATCAGCATGGATCTCGATAGAAATGTTTTCTTTATCTACATCATTAAGAAACCGTACACTTCCTAAAAAGGATAATCATATACTTACTTTGGGATAAAAAAGAAAGAAATCATCCCAAACTCGCCATGAAGTTATTTATACTTATTACAACTATTATGATAGTTATATTACATAACTCAAGTAGAGAGGTGAAGAAATGAAACGTGTTAATATAGGATTGGAGGAAAATTTACATGCTCAAGCAAAGATAATCGCTATCATGAAAAAAGTTCCCCTTAGCAAGTATCTTGAAGCCTGTATCGAAAAGGTTACTCAGAACGACCAAAAAATAATTGGAACACAAATGAAAAATTAAATTAGCAAAATTACTTTTTCACTTTTTATATTTATCCCAACATAAAAAAAAAGGATATATTTTAGTCGTATACTTTAAATTAAAGTTATTCTTTCAAGAAAAGAGATAAGAAAAGAGATAGATGTCAAAAAAAATAGTTTTTGATAAGGCAAAACCTGAATATGCTCATGGGATTGCTGATTTGTACAAACGAGTCTATAACAACAAATATTCTTTACTCGAATTCACAATACCGGAAACGGTAAAAGAATTAGTTAAAGAACCTAAATTTATTTGGTATGTTGCAGTATCAAATGGAGAAATAGTAGGCTCTGCTGCTGCTGAAATAGACTTTTGGAATAATACTGCTGAACCAGGAAAAACTGTGGTTGACAAACGTTATAATGGAAGAGGAATAGCGACAGACCTTTTAGCCAAAGTTAAGGAAGGAACAATAGAAAAGGGAGTAGATATTTTGTGGTCAACCGCTCGAAACATGCCTATCTACAAAATATGCCAAAAAACGTTGGAGATGAAACCGGTGGGATATTTTCCCGGTGCACACCTCGTCGAAGAGCGGGAAACCCACCTCATAACCATGAATGTTTTGCCTAGCGGCAGAGCTGCTAGGATTATCTCTCCTGAAGAGAGGTCTTATCATCTTCCTGGAGTGCGAAAAATCTGCCGTGAACTCAATCTTGCTGGAACCATGGGCAAATATCCTTCCGATATTTTTGTCGCTCCTCCCTTAGATAAGGAAACCATAATCAAAGGAAAGTATAACAAACGAGAAAGAGCATTCATCGTCACCGGAATGGAAGGGGAGGAAGCTGAATCAGTCGAGTATATGCAGACTACTCTTTTAGCCGATAAAATAAATCATATCAGGCTTCTGCAAAGCATTGGGTTTTCTATTACTGGTTTTCTTCCGGCGTGGTTTCTGAATGAAGGGAAAAGGTATGATTGTGTTATGATGGCAAACCCTTTGGCTCCGCATGCATTAAATGATGCTGGGCTGCAAGATGATCTGGAAAAACTTATCAAAGGCTTTACGGAGGAAGCCGATGGTTGAAGAAATCTACAATAGAAACATCGGAGTATGGGATGAACAGTTCCAAGAGAGACTCAAAAATGTTACAGTTGGGCTGGCCGGATTAGGAGGTTCCGGAGGATGCCTTGCTTCCATCTTGGCAAGAAATGGGTTTGGTAAATTTAAGATAGCTGATCCTGATTTTTTTGAAGTCCATAATATTCAACGGCAATTATATGCAGTACATAGCAGCCTTGGGAAATCTAAAACCACAGTTACGGAGGAAGGAATCAAGGATATAAATCCAACTATTCACGTTACTACATACAAAGAAGGAGTGGTGTTAGAAAATCTTGATGATTTCTTAGAAGGATGTAATTTTGTGCATGAAGTAGTTGATTTATCCGCGCCTGGAGTTAAAATTGCCATCCATCGGAAAGCGCGGGAAAAAGGAATAATTGTTTCGTCGGCAGCAATCATTGGAACAGGGGTAGCTACGTTGATTTTTCATCCGAAGGGAATGTCTTTTGAAGAATATTTTGAATATGATGAAAAAAAACAAGAATGGAAACAAAGCGTAGATAAAATTGCTGGTGTATATCCTGATTATATCAATAAAGAAAAGTACCTTGGAAGGATCGCAAAAGGACAAGTTCCAACGACAGCGGATGGGGCATTTTTAACCGGGGTAACCACAGCGGGACTTTACAAAAGAATTATGATGGGAAAAGAAGTTGCCTATGCACCAAAAATGGTGCGCTG
This sequence comes from uncultured Methanosarcinales archaeon, assembly GCA_964372235.1. Taxonomy (GTDB): domain Archaea; phylum Nanobdellota; class Nanobdellia; order Woesearchaeales; family GW2011-AR9; genus JACPIL01. The sequence goes on along the minus strand of CAYJQD010000049.1, from coordinate 2,561 downwards.
GGATATGGTAGATGACGAATCCTACAACCGCGCTATTTTAGGCTAACCATGAAGCCAAAAAAAGTAGGAAGCACTCCTCTTGTAAATTTGTTGTTTTACAACTCAAATAAAATTTACATTAAGCTGGAAGGAGAAAATCCTTCAGGCTCAATAAAAGATCGGCTTGCTTCGCATCTTCTTTACCAAGCTTTGCAGAACGGGAAGCTCAAGCCAAATCAAAAAATCGTTGAAGTTTCAACCGGAAATTCGGGTGCTGCTTTTTCGAGGGTCGCGTCAGAGCTAGACTATCCTGCTGAGATTATTGTTCCAGACACCATCAAACCGGAGCTAGTAAAACATATACAAAAATATGGTGCAAATATTGTGATTATTCCTCTTTCACGAGGAATAGATTATTTTTTTGCCGCAGCTGAAGAAAAATCAAAGCAGGGATATTTTTGGCCTGATCAATATCATAACAAGGAAGCAGTAAACGCGTATAGTTCTTTAGGGCAAGAGCTGGTGCGAGAGCTTCCTGCCTTAGATTATATTGTAGCTGGCGTTGGTACGGGGGGAACTATACTCGGTACAGGGCAGGAAGTAAGGAAATGGAATCCCTTCACAAACATTATCGGCGTGGAATCTTTTGCAAAAGAACACATCGACGGCATAAGAAATACTACTGTACTCCATAGGGGAGATAAGGATTTATATCAAAAAACGTTTCCTGATATGACAACATATGTATCTATTGCGCAAGCAAAAGAAGTTGAAAGTATATTGAAAAAAGAAAATGTTCAGGCAAGCATGAGCACAGCAGCTGCGCTTTATGCATGCCTAACCATCGCCGATAAAGTTCAAGGCAAACAATTCATCATCATTTCCGCTGACGGAAGGAGGATAAACAATGGCTGAAGAAGATATTTGGACACGATTTACGCGTTCGTACACAAACGTACTATCTAACTGGAGACAATACCAAGAATTGGTTTCCAAGGCTATATATCATATGCGTGAAAAGGAAAATATACTCGACCAAGGGTGCGGAACTGGTATCTTTTCCTTAGAACTAGCCAGGGGAGATAAAAATGTGGTCGGCATCGATAATAATCCAGCCATGCTTACAGAAGCAAGGGCCAGATTGCAGCAGGTGATGGTTAGAGGAGAAATCAATGGAAAAGTCACTTTCTTAGAAGCGAATGCTGAATCACTTCCATTTAGAGATGGCTCTTTTGATGGTGTTGTAGCAAATAATGTTATTTTTTATGTAGAAAATCCTGAAAAGATGACCGCAGAAGCATATCGCGTACTTAAATCCGGAGGAATTTTTACCATATCAGGGCCGAAGCAGAATCCAGATATTCATAAGCTTCTTGATGACATCGTCGAGGAGTTCAAACAGAAAGGTATTTACCAAATGTTTCGGGAAGATGTAGAACATTTTTCTAACAGCAGCGTAAAACTTAAATCTACGGGCATACACAACATGTACCAACCGGAAGAAATGGTTAAGCTTCTTACAAAAACTGGTTTTACACAGGTTATTGAAAAAAGTGGAGAAGTCTACTTAGGGCAAAGTTATTTTGTGGTTATGAAGAAATGAACATACTACATATTACACTTTGATGATCATTGTCCCTCAGCTCCTTATTCCACATCGAGGAAGAAATAATAGGTTTCAGAAACTGATGGATCGCTCACGGCTGCCAATAATTCAAAGTCGACTTCAGAGGCGTTTTGAAAATCTTTCTGATTGGGAATAACACGTGCGCCGAAGGCGAAGTCTCCTTCCGATGTAGGGCTTGATTCGTTCGATAAGATCGTGGAGTTATACAGTATAGAACTTAGAGCTCCTTGCGACGTATACACGAGAACACATCTATGTTCCTAAGATCCCTATCTTTAACTATTAGCAGAAGAAGCGATAGATTTCTCTTTTGCTGATAATTCTCTAATTTTTTCCGGGCCAAGTAATTTTGAATGATGCATATCGGCTTCCGTAAGATTTTGAGCCGGTTTTATTTCAAAATAACAGCAAGGATCTCCTTTGGCGATACATTTTGTCTCCATGCAGACTAATACTTTTCCTGTAACTGCCTGCAATGTTCCTACCAAAACGCCAGATAAATACGCATCTACAGGATGTGTAGTAACCCCATACATCTGTTTAAAGTATTTGGCAAATGGGCTTTTTTCATTTTTGTAAAGGGCAACACCTTCTTCTAAATTTAATTTTATACAGCTAAGCTCACCGAAACCCAATAAAACAGTTTGCTGTAATACGGAATTAATTTGATTAACCGCTCCCTTTATCCCAAACTTATGTTTCATGTAGTCGACAGCAAGAACACATTGCTTTTCGCCCACGGAATAAAGTATTTGGTCGGTCTCAGGGCAATTTTTCCTCAAAAGTTCAATCAATTCTATATACGTATACATCGGAAGGTTCATGCCAGGAATATTCCAGACAAAGAATTCGCCATCCTTCCAAGTAGCATGACTGCTGCCAATGATCTTCCTCACCATCTCGTTTGATTCGCTCATGTTACGCAAAATCTAATTAAATTACACAATTTACTTTA